>ASYU01000049.1:0-4323 GCA_000448465.1 Helicobacter pylori PZ5056
ATGGCTTAGAGGGGGTGAGCGGGTTGCATTTCCATACGCATTGCGAGCAAAACGCCGACGCTTTGTGCCGGACTTTAGAGCATGTAGAAAGGCATTTTAAGCCTTATTTAGAAAACATGGCGTGGGTGAATTTTGGTGGGGGGCATCATATCACCAGGAGCGATTATGACGTGAATTTACTCATCCAAACGATTAAGGATTTTAAAGAGCGTTATCACGATATAGAAGTGATCTTAGAGCCCGGGGAAGCCATAGGGTGGCAATGCGGGTTTTTAATCGCAAGCGTGATAGACATCGTTCAAAACGATCAAGAAATTGCGATTTTAGACGCTTCTTTCAGCGCTCACATGCCCGATTGCCTAGAAATGCCTTATCGCCCTAGTATCCTTAAGGTTTCTGTAGAAAATGATGAGGAAATTATTGAAGTTGAAAAGGGCGAAAATCAAGGGGCGTTTTCTTACTTTTTAGGCGGCCCTACTTGTTTAGCGGGGGATTTTATGGGGAGTTTTAGCTTTGAGACGCCTTTAAAAAGGGGCGATAAGATCGTGTTTCAAGACATGCTCCATTATACGATTGTCAAAAACAACTCGTTTAATGGCGTGCCGCTCCCAAGCTTGGCCAAACTGGATCAACAAGGGTTTAAAATCCTTAAAAACTTTTCTTATGAAGATTATAAAAACAGGAATTAAAGCTTTTGATTAAGGCTTTTTGGGGCTTGTAAAAAGACCCACGCACAACATTCCAGTGCCAAGCCCGGCCAACACCGCGCCAATGGTGTGCATGTCTAAATAAATGCGAGCGAGCATGGTTAAAGGGACTAGGGGTAAGAGCCACCAGTATTTTTTAAAAGAATAGCGGCGCATTAAAAACGCCACCGCCAAACCCACCATAGACGAATGCCCGCTTGGCATGTTGAAATTACCCCCATAAGGGCGCTCGCCCAAACGCTGATCATTGATCGTTACATTATTTAAGGCTCTTTTGGTGGTGTGCGTGAGGATAGTTGTAGCGATAGAAGCGTTAGCGACTTGAAAAAGCCCTATCGCATCTCTTTGAATTAAAGGGATAGCCACAGATAAAATCGTAGGGATAAAGCGCGCGTAATGTTCGGTGAAATGAAACGCCAAAGGCACGCTTTTGTGTTTAGGGACTTTAGGGAAGGGCGCAAAAATGCCTGATAAAATCAAGCCCAAACTGAGCGCTAATAAAGTTTTAGAAAAGCTTTTAGGCAGGCTTTCACAAATTTTTTGTTTAAATAAGAATCTTTTCATGCGTGTTATTTTACTCTTTTTTGTGTTTAAGCAGGTCTAAAGAAGGGCGATAAACAACGCTTGGGTTTTTAAAATCTTCAAATACCCCTAAAACGCTATGGAAAATCACATTTTGATTAATGGGGGTTTGGGTTTGAATGATGGAATGCTTCTCTTTAAAAAGATCGTTGGCATAAACGATAAAGGGGATCTCGTATTGCTCTTTGGGGGCGATGCTTTTAGGAATGCCATGCAAATAATACGCCCCTTCGCCCAAACTTTCGCCATGATCGCTTAAATAAATCATTAAGGCGGGCTGCTTGGCGTTTTCAAGCATGCTAATGATTTTGTCTAACAGATAGTCGTTATAAAAAATGGTGTTGTCATAGGCGTTAATCAGGCTTTCTTTGGAGCAAGAAGACAGATCAGCGCTTGAACAATAGGGCTTAAACACCCTAAAATTTAAAGGCACTTTATTGTCATAGTTGGGGCCATGCGAGCCGGCAAGGTGTAAGATGAGTAAGACATTTTCATTAGAGCGTTCTTTTAAAAGGTCAGGCAAATTATAGAGTAAGGATTCATCATAAGGGGCGATCGCTTCACAATTGGGGCATTTTTGAATCAATTCATAGTTTTTAAGATAGCTAGTAACCTTAATGTTCTTTTCGCCGTCGTTCGCGCTATACCAAAAGACTTTGACACCCGCTTTAGTCAAGTAAGTGGGCAAGTTTTCATAAACGCCCAAGCTGTTTTTAAAAGAAGAATCTAAAATGCATTCCAAACTCGCTGTCGTGTAAGTGGCGCAAGAAGTGGCGTTAAAAAGAGTGAGTTCGTGATTTTTTAAGCGCTTGCTTAATCTTGGGGTGGTAGGTTTTTCATAGCCATAAAGGGCGTAATTGCGCTTCCTGGCACTTTCGCCAATGACTAGCACCACAAACGAATGAGAATGGTTGGGCGAAAAGAGAGGGAGCGGCTTGATAGTGGGGGCGAAAAATTTAAGAGCGCTCACTCTAAAAGCGTTCACGCTATAAGCGAAAGGCAGGATCAAGCCCCCTATAAATTTCGCATGCTTGTCAAACCACAGCCAATTTTTAGCGTTCATAAAAGCGCTAGTGATAAAGATAAACACTAACGCCAAGATCGCTAAAAAGGGTGCTTTTTTAGAAGAATTTTTAAGGGGGATTTTATAGATGACATAGCCAGGCAACACCCCAAAAACAACGATAAAAATGAATAATTTGACGCTCAAAAAACCTAAAAGCTCATGCGTGTTGGTGTTTAAGACATTGCCCATCATGCTTTTATTTAAAAACACCTTATAAGCGCTAATGAAATAGAAAGCGACAGAATTAAGCCAACTAAAAACAACCGCGCTTAAGCGCATTAAAGAAGCAGAGATCAAGCCTAACGCCAAAAAGAGAGCACCATTAACGCAAAAAAGCACCACAACCATCATGGCTATAAAACTAACCTTGTTGCTTTCTTTATAAACGTAAGCGAATAAGGGGAAATGGTATAAAACGCCAAAAATAAGGCTATAGAGCAAACCAGCTTGCAGACAACTTAGGGGCTTTAAAAACTTCAGATGGAATAATGATGTCAAACACGCCCCTTAAAATCAATCAATCTTAAGATTATATCGTAGGTATGGGGATTTTATGGTTTATTTTAAAGTGGAAAGCGCATTTTTTAGGGTGGTTGCATTTAAGAGCTTTAAAGCGCGTTTGTTGTAGGATTCCATCACGCCCCATAGTTACGATATGGGGCAAATCTGTTCTTAAAAGGGTTTATCATGAAAAGAAAACATGATAAAAACTCTTGGTTAGTATTATACATTAAAATCTCTTTTAAGGGGTTTAAAGTGGTCTTTTCTATAGAAAAGTAATGTATTAGCCAAAGTTCCCCTAAGTTTAAAAGCTTAGGGGTTTCCTTTATAAGCGGGTTTGTCCTTGACTTTGGGGCGTTTTTTGGTTAGTGGAACGCGCGAACGCTAAAGATGTTTGGGGTTTCTGCTTGGGTGGTTTAAAATGATCGCTTGAATAACGCTAATTTTTATTTAGATTGTAAAAAACGCCTTTGAGTATTTTTTGTGATTAACGCTTGAAGTTAAAAAACTTTATTTGGTGGAAAAAATTAAAAAAGTTTAGAAAAATAAAAGCTTTATGAAAAGTTAAAAAGCGAGTGAGAAGTCAGCGAAAAAAGATTAAACCCCCCAAAAAAGAGAGGATCCCTTAAAAAGGGAGTTTTAAGCTTTTAGTAAGCGAACACATAGTTCAAATACACGCTATAAAGCCTTCTGTATTGCAAGGTAGTGCCTAGCAAAGAATAGTAATTCGTGTTGATCGTGGGGATCTTCACGCCTAATTCCATGCCATGTTGCGCGCTATGTTCAGCGCCTCTCCTCTTATTTCTGGCGAGATTGGTCCTTAAGCCCAGATTGAATAAGAATTGGAAATTCGCCGTGTTGATTTTAGCTTTATAGTAATTGTTCACATTCGCTAAATTCACATACTGAGAATTAAGCCATGAAGTCCCTGCTAGTTGGATACCGCCAAACGCGCCAAAAGAAATCTTATTGTGTTTAGTGGCTTTATCGTTGATGAAATTCACTAACAAATCGCTCCCCACGCCATAAGTCCAAACATCAGAATCGGAGTTGAAAAATTGGGACTTGTTATAGGTGTGGTTGTAATCCACAAAGCCGTAGTATCTCGTGCCCCATCGTTTGTTTTTCCCAAAGAATTGCTTATAGCCCACTTGAAAGCCGATCCCATTCATCGCGCCGTTATTGGTGGTAGAAGCGGCGATTAAACCGGCGCGTCTGAAAGGGTTACTGCCGAGTTCTTGACTCCTAGATTGCACTTGAGAATGGATATTGGAGTCAATATAGTAGTTATCCTGTATGCCTTGCGGGCTATTAGGGTTAGTCTTTTTGCTCACCACATTTTGTAAAGACTGAGCGTCAGGCAAGTTAGAAATGGCTGCTGTGATGCTGTCATAGTGTTCGCCTAGCTTTTTATATTGGCCGCTGAAATTCGCTAAAGTGTAGGCGAGGTTTTGCGCGTTATGGATT
>ASYU01000050.1:0-9727 GCA_000448465.1 Helicobacter pylori PZ5056
GCAATTGTCTATTAAATCCAAGCCGCTATCAAAAGGCTTAGGGGCATGCTCTAAAAGCGTGGTTGCAGCAACGCTAATCTCCTTAAAGCTCTCGCCCTTGATTTTTAAAGCACACAAAACCGCCCCAAGTTGCACCGGGCTTACTTTTTCGTGGATAATAAGGGTGAATAATTTTTTAACTTCTCCATCGTTTAAGTCTTTTTGATGGTACAGAGCGTTTAAAATCTCTTTCATAATAACCCTCTTAAAAACCCCACGCTTTGCTCTAACAACGCCCTCCCTTGTAAAGTCATGATGCTTTCAGGGTGGAATTGATAGGCTAAAATCTTGTCTTCTTCATTGATAATAGCCATAGGGATATTGTCATGCTCAGCGATCACTTCCAAATTTTTAGGCAATCCGCTTGCCATTAAAGAATGGTAACGCCCCACCACCATGCTCTCCCCTAAACCTTTAAAAACGGCATGCTTTTTGAGCGCAATGGTCGTCGCTTTGCCATGCACGATTTCTTTACTCCTTATGATTTTAGCCCCATAGCTTTGCGCTAAAGCTTGCAAGCCTAAACAAACCCCTAAAATAGGGAATTTCTTTTTAGCCATTGTAATGATTTTTAAAAGATTGCCTGAATTACTAGGGTTACCAGGCCCGGGTGAAATGAACAATAAGGGGGTTTTTGATTCTTCATGCATCAAGCCCATAAGATAACTCGGATCAATATCGTTTTGATAAACGGCCACTTCATAACCCAAACACTCTAATTCATACACCAAATTATAAGAGAAAGAATCAAAATTGTCTATAAAAAAGATTTTCATGAGATTGTTTTCCTGATCGCATCAATAAGGGCTTGCGCTTTGGCTCTTGTTTCATTCGCTTCGTTTTGCGGCACGCTGTCTAACACAATGCCGGCTCCTGCTTGGATCACGGCCCTATTGTTTTTGACAAAACATGAACGGATAGTGATGCAAGAATCCATAGAACCCTCGCTATTTAAATACCCCACACTCCCCCCATAAGAGCCTCTCCTTTGCTTTTCTAATTGGTAAATGAGCCTGATCGCAGAGATTTTAGGCGCCCCGCTGAGCGTGCCGGCGTTCATAAAACTCCTGTAAGCATGCAAACTATCGCACCCTTTTTTCAATTCCCCCACAACCCTTGAGACTAAATGCATGACATTGGAATATTTATCCACTTTTAAAAGCTTGTCGCAATAGCGTTTTTTTGAAACTCTGGCCATGTCGTTTCTGGCTAAATCCACTAGCATGATGTGTTCAGCCCTTTCTTTATAGTCGTGTTGCAAATCAAATTCCATTTTACTATCCAAATCGTAATCAATATTCCCTTGTTTGTCCTTACCCCTTAAACGAGTGCCAGCAATGGGATAAATTTCAGCCGTATTCGTTAAGGCGTTGTATTTTAAAGCGCTCTCAGGGCTTGCCCCAAAAAGGATAAAATCGCTGTCTTTGATATAGAACATATAAGGGCTAGGGTTAGTTAGCTTTAAATGATAATACGCGCTCAAACCCTCCAAGCACTCCATATAAAAGCTGCGCGACAACACCGCTTGAAAGATCTCGCCCTTTTTGATTTCTTCTTGTAAGGATAGCGCCTTTTTTTCAAACTCGCTATCGTTGCAATTAGCGCTAACTTCTTTACTTTGCTTGGATTTTTTAGGGATAAAATCGCTTTTGATGTTTTTAGCCAACTCTTTTAAATCCTGTAATTCTTGGGCTATCTCTGTTTTAAAGCGCTCATCAAAACACGCCCCCAAAATTTCAGCGCTTTTTTCTTTATGGTCTATGATGATCAAATTTTGCGCGACAAAAAAAATAAAGTCATGCGCTGTGTTGTCTTGCGCTTTTAAGTGGGGCAAGTCTTCAAAAAAATTGAGCATTTCAAAAGAAAAAACGCCCGCGCTTAAAAGCGTAAAGGGGTGTTTGGGTTTTGTTTTAACGCTTTTAAAAATCCCCCTTAAAGCGTCAAAAGGGCTAGGCTCAAAGAGTTTTAAAAACTCATCTTGCGTTTTTTTATTTTTGGTGTAGGTTAAAATTAGGGCATTGTCTTGTATGGGCGTTTTAAAAAACGCGCTCAATTTTTGCAAAAACGCCCCGCCATTAGGCGTTAGGCTAGTGATGGTTACGATATTGTGGTTGCAAATCAGCTTCAAACAGGCTTTAGCCATTAAAAGGGATTTGGTGTGCACTTTGCTCTCAATCTCAGCACTTTCAAAAAGCAAGGTGTGCTCGCGCTCTAATTTTTCATAAAGAGCTAGGGGGTAGGGAATATAAGGGGCTTTTTCTATGAGACTGATCATCAATTTCTTTATATTAAAAATAAACTTGTATTTTACAAGAAATAGATAAATAGGAAATAAATTAATAGCCTTATAGAGCTTGCAAGGGCTAATCTAACTTAAACTCAAATTGGATTTTTCAAGGATCAATTTATGAATAAATTAGAAATTTTAATTAGGAATGCGAAAAACCACTTTAATCAGATTCAACTTTTGAGCGTTGTTAAGGCTACTTGTGTGGTGCTTGTTGTCGTTATCTTTCTTGCGTGTGGCAAGAAAGATTGGGTGCGATAAATTCAATAATATTCTCGCTTTCTTTTTTGATGTCAATCAAACCCATATCGTTTGAGCCATTAGGCGGGGTGATGCCTAAAAAACGCTCATTGAAAGGCCGCCATCTGGCAATAGAAGCGCTGAGTTCGTTAGGGTAAAACCCGATAGATTGGTTGTCAAACAAAGCGTTCACATGCAAAGGGCCTGAAGCGTTCCCGATATAGACGCTTAAATTCGCGCACAATTTGGCTAAATCCACTAAACTATGGCTCGTATCATAGAGGTGAACGAAAGGGACTTTTTTAAGGAGTTCTTCTGTGGCTTTTCTCTCGCCTGGCCCGCAAATAAGAATGATCTCACAATTCAAATTCTTGTGTAAAAAATCAATCAACTTAATGAAATGCGAAGCAGGCAATACGGGCGAACTGCCTCCGCTATGCATATGCACGCCGATCCACAACAAACCAACATTAGCGTTGAGTTTTGAAGCGATGATGGATCGCTCTTTGGATTTGTCTTTAAGCTTCCATGCGATTTTTTTAATTGAAGCGTTAGGGAGGTTGTGATCTTTACAAAACGCATGAATGAGATCCAAATTGTATTCGTATTCGGTTTTTAAGCATAACGATCGGCTTTGGCGCACGCTCTTTTGATACAGCCAAGAATAGATTTTAGTCTTTGGGGCTAGGATATAAGGAATAAATTTTCTCAAACTAAAAGCGAGTCTGGCATTTTTAAAATTAGAAAATAAAAAGATAAGAGCGTCAATGGATTTGCTTTTGAGAGTGGCACTTAAATGGTTGTCTTCTATAATGACTTCATCAATGAAAGGGAATTCTAAAGCGATTGGGGTGGTATAGCTAGGTACAACCACGCCCAAATACACTTCCTTGCCTTTTTCTAAAAAAGCTTGCTTTAGAGCGATTAAAGCGGGTATGGCTAAAATAAAATCGCCTAACTTATCGTTACGGATCACAAAAACTTTTTGAGAGTTTTCTTTATCTTTGCATTTTAAATCTTCAAACCCTACAAAATCCATAACTCCGCCTAAGAGATCAAATTTTTTGTCATGTTAGCAAAAATCGTTCTTATGCGATGGATAAATTTTATTTTTTATTCTGCCATGCTTTTATAGGCTCATCTTCCCATGTGCCATAAAGAGAGTTGGGTAAAATGATCCACTCTGTGCCAAATTTTTGAGCGTTTTGCAAGACTTTGGCTTGTTGTTCTTGGCTGTTTTTAGCGTCTTTAGCAAAAATAGCGTCAAAATCATGCAAAGTGTCGCCCACTTGTAAAACAATCGCATAATCCTTAGCGACTAACTCGCGCCTAACGGCTTTAGGCTTGCCTTTTTCTTTTAGTAAAACGGATTCTTCACTCACTTGGGGGAGTTTGAAACTTTTGAGCGTTTTTAAAGTGAATGCCTTATTTTTTTGCGTGCGGTTAGAAATGTAAAAAATCTTAACGCCCTTAGAATTGGCGTATTCTAAAAAGTCTAGCGTTCCAGGAATGAGCGAAAGAGAGCCTTCTTTTTCAAATTTATCCCAAGTTTCTGGGGTGTATTTAATGCAGTTTTTGACTAAATAGCCCGCATAATCAAAAGTGTTTAAAACGGTTTCATCTAAATCCAAGATAACGGCTGGCTTTTTGTCTTTAACGAGCTTGAGATTATTGTCTAGTGCCATTTTCGCCATCTTGTAACTTTGCAATTGCAAGGCTCTAATCTCAGCGCTTTGCTGATGATACTTAACGCTTCTTGTTATCGGCGAAACGCATTCTTTGGCATTTAACACACTCATCAAACTCAATCCTAATAAAACTGATGCAAGGGTCTTTTTTATCATAACAACACCTACCTAAATGGGGATTTTTTGTATTATACCTTAAAACAGACGATTAGGAGTATTTTACCATTAACCAATTTGTTGTATAGTTGGCGTTTTTAATTCAAAATGAAGCGAGGAAACAATGAAAAAAGCGTTAATGTTCACCCTTTTGGGCGTTAGTTTGGCGTTTGCAAAACCTTATACGATTGATAAGGCAAACTCTAGCGTGTGGTTTGAGGTCAAACACTTCAAATTCAATGAAACAAGAGGCGCGTTTGATAATTTTGATGGCAAAATTGATGCCGATCCTAATACCAAGGCTCTCAATGTTTTTGAAGGCAAAATTGATATTAAAAGCATTAACACTAGGAACAAAAAAAGAGATGACCACCTAAAAACAGCAGAGTTTTTTGATGCCATGAAATACCCCAAAGGGAGCTTTAAAATGACCAAATACGAAGATGGTAAAATCCATGGGGATTTGACCCTTCATGGCGTAACTAAGCCTGTCGTATTGGAAGCCAAAATCCAAGCCCCCTTACAAAACCCCATGAACAAAAAAGAATTCATGGTGTTACAAGCTGAAGGCAAAATCAACCGCAAGGATTTTGGTATCGGTAAAACCTTTAGCGATGCTGTCGTTGGAGATGAGGTAAAGGTTGAAATCAAACTAGAAGCTTACGCTCAATAATCGTTTTGCAAGAGATAGATGTTTTCTTCTCTTGCGTTTTTCTAACGGCACAAAAACCTTTATTCAACTTTGATACGCCATATCCCAAAACTGGTATTCGTATTCGCTTGTAGTGATAAAAATCTCCTTTAATTTTTCAATTTCTTGTTTTGAAGAAGCGAGGGTGAGGGAATCAAGCAAATTAATATTCCAATTTACGCACGCTTGAAATTCTTTGGAACTATAGCCCTTAATCCAATGCCCATAAAAGGCATGTTCTAAAGCGTTTGGGATTTGGCTCAAATTTTGCGCGATCACTAAATAGCTCCAGCCACAGGCTAGAACAGCCGCCGTAACTTCTTTGATAGAACCCTTAAACCCTTCAGCGAGCATGTAGCTCGTATAGGATTTATTCGCTAGAGTGGGGCGCGCGTTTTGCAATTCTTTTGGAGTGATTTGAAGTTCTCTAATATAATGGTTATGGATACTCATTTCGTTATTCAAAATGTCTTGTATAGCGTTAGAAAACTCCCTCATCACCGCTTCATCACAAGCCTTAACTACGCCCAAAGCAAACACCTTAGCGTATTCTAAAAGAAACAAATAATCTTGAATGATATAAAAACGGAATTTATCTCTTCCTAAAGTCCCATGCCCAATGCCTTGAACAAACGGATGGGAAATACAATCCCCCCAAATAGATTGCGCATTTTGATACAGATATTGTGAAACTTGCATTTTTACACTCCTAAAACCAATTCAATATGCATTCTAACACGAAAGCTCGTGGTATGGTATAAAAATTTGTTTTTAAAAGATTTGTGAGTGGAATCTTGTTTTCAAAAATTGAACGCTATATCAAAATATCTGTGATTTTGAATAGCGATTAATGATATTATAGGGCTTGTATTGCCTTTATGTTGTTTAAGATTGGCTATTCTTTGTAATCACACAAAGGTTAATTCCATCTCACTCTGTAGGTTTTGATTTTTAGAAGTTTTTATTATGGGAACTTGCAGTATGGCACTTACAAGATAGGAGTCAATCTTAGATGTATGGTTTCAAACCTATTACAGAGTGAGATGGAATTAACCCTACCATTTATGATTGGTTTAACCTCTTTATGAAGTCATATTGACCAAAACTCAAAATAGTTTAGCATAAAAATAAAAAAGCGTCTAATATATTCAAAATAGGCGTTCAATTTTTAAGCGGTTGGTGTAAAAACGCTATTAAAGGCTTTGATGCTTGAAACTTGTCATTCCAAAACGCTTAAAAAATGCTAAAACCCTAAAAACTAATCATTTACCTTAATGCTGTAATTTGTGAATAAACAAAACACTTATTGATCTTTTTGTGATATTTTGCTGATCTGTAACAATTCTCTTAATGCGATTGTGGTATAAATATTCTTATCAAAGTGTACCAAACATGCTTTGAATCTCAATTTTTGAATCTCAATTTTATGAAAGGATTTGTTATGAGTGGATTAAGAACTTGTGTAGTGGTTTTATGCGGTGTAATGGTTAATGCGGCTGTAGCTAGTCCTAAAATAGAGGCAAGGGGTGAATTAGGCAAACTTATAGGGGGTGGTGTTGGGGGTTTTGTTGGTGATAAAATTGGAGGAGCAATTGGGGTTCCTGGAGGTCCAGTGGGTATTGGATTAGGGAGATTTCTTGGTAGCACAGCAGGAGGATATATTGGGTCTGAAATAGGCGATAGAGTAGAAGATTACATCCGTGGCGTTGATAGAGAGCCACAAGCCCCAAGAGAACCCACCTATGATCGTCATTTCGTGTATGATAGGTAGCTTTGGGCGAGAAAGGAGAGAGCATGAATGTCAAAAATCGTTTGAACGATTGCGAATATCAATGGGCAGTGGCTCTAGTCTATACGATATGTATCTCCATAAACGCTAGGATTTTTTATGACATAGATGGTTCAGCTAGCGATTCGATTTTTGACCCTAAAAATAGCTATTATATGTGGCTAGTGGGTCTAATAGCGGCTTTGTTGTCTAACCTTTTATTTGACCCACGAGGTAGGGATTGTTATAAATCTTTCCAAGTAAGATACCCTAGGTTTCTCAAAGCCATTTTTAAGGCTAGGTTTTTTGGCGCGTTTCATGACGCTGTGTTAGGATCAAGGCTAAGGGATTTTTATGTGATGCTTTTAACGATGCCCTTTATTGCCGCTATCCATGAGATTTCGGCGTATTGTGGGCATCCTAGCAACTTCCTTATAGAGGGTTTGGTCACTCTTGGCTTTCTTGTGTGTTTTGGGATTTGTTCTAGGCTTTGCGCTAAATTAGGGTGGTGATTTAACCCAAATGGCATTAAATGGAGGGGGGAGTAAAAAATTAAAGAAATTTTAAAGCGCGTTCTCACTGATTTGTGTTACAATAAGGAGCATTTAAGGGGTGCTTTTTAAAACGCTCAAGTTTTAAAAGGCTGAGATCAAACCCGTAGAACTTGTCAAGGTAATTCTTGCGTAAGGAAATAGCATGTTAATAACCACCCAACTATCCAAACGATTTTACGCCACGCTCATTCTCGCTTGCGTGTTTTTAACCATCACTAATATCCTTGTCAAAGGCTCGTTTATCAATCTTTTAGCGGGGCTTAGTGGGGTTTTGTATGCGTTTTTTGCTGGAGAAAGGCAAACGATTTGCTTTGTGTTTGGTCTTGTTTATAATTTGAGTTACGCTTATGTCGCTTATCAGTGGAAATTAAACGCTGATGTGATTTTATGCCTTTTTTTGTATATGCCAGTAACGATTTATGGGCTGTTCGCATGGAAAAAGACAGAGCAGCATGAAGGCGTTATCAAGGCTCAAAAACTTCCCAAAAATTGGCGTTTTATTCTCATTTTAGGCGTAGGGGTTTTAACTTATGCGAGCGCTTTGTTTTTTAAAGAGATTAAAACGAATTTTTTATGGGCAGAGAGTTTTAATTTCGTCATTTTTATTATTGCTTTTATTTTACAGGTTTTGCGCTATGTGGAGAATTATGCGCTAGTAACTTTGGGGAATATCGTATCCATTATCGTGTGGTTTTGTATTTTTCAAATTTCTACAGAGAGCTTGGTGCAACTCTTCACAACGATTCTATACCTTTTTATTGGCTTGTATTATTTTAAGCGCTGGAACCAGTCATGCAAGCAGTGATTTTAGCGAATGGGGAGTTTCCTAAATCTAAAAAATGCTTAGACCTTTTAAAAAACGCTCCCTTTTTAATCGCATGCGATGGAGCTGTTACATCATTGCATGCGCTTCAATTCAAACCCAGCGTTGTTATAGGCGATCTAGATAGCATTGATTCGCATTTGAAAGCTTTGTATAACCCTATACGCGTGAGCGAACAAAACAGCAACGATTTATCCAAAGCCTTTTTTTATGCTTTGAATAGGGGCTGTGATGATTTCATTTTTTTAGGGTTGAATGGCAAGCGAGAAGATCACGCTTTAGCGAACACTTTTTTATTGTTGGAATATTTTAAATTTTGCCAAAAAATCCAAGCTATAAGCGACTATGGTCTTTTTAGGGTGTTAGAAACCCCTTTTACTTTATCTAGTTTTAAAGGGGAGCAAATCTCGCTTTTTAGTCTGGATCTTAAAGCCCAATTCACTTCCAAAAACCTCAAATACCCCTTAAAAAACTTGCGTTTAAAAACGCTCTTTTCTGGTTCGCTCAATGAAGCTACAGATAGTTATTTTAGCCTTAGCTCTACACCTAAATCGGTGGTGTTGGTGTATCAAAAATTCTCATGAGCGGGTTTTATTGGATAAGCCTTTAATGTCTGCATGTTGTGTCAAGTTAAGGAGCATTTGAGTTAGCAAGTAGAGAAAGATTGATTCAGTCCCGCTTTGGCGTGGTGACGGTTCGGTTTAGTGTTTTTAATGTGCATTGTGTGGCAGACACAATAATAGGAGTTCATATTTTTTCAACAAAACCACTACAAAGCGAACAAATCAACCCACTACCCATATCGGCTAAAATCCAAAGTAGTTTATCATAAACGAATAGCCAATATCTAGCGTGTCTAAAAATACGCTTGAATCCATCTGGCTCAATCTCCAGCAGTTGGATTTCTTAAAATCATCAAACCAATTAGAATCCTTAACAAAGACGTAAAAACGCCATTCAATTAAAGGGTGAAATAGAAGCCAGTGCACAAGTTTTGAGTTTATTTTGATTTTTTAAAAATGGGGTTTTAGTCACTTTATTTTTATAGTTTTAAGTTTTATTTAATAGTAAAACTCATAAGGAAAGATATTTTAAAATAATTTCCCTTGGCAACCCCCCCTTAAACCCCTAAGAGCGCATTGCAGAAATTGCCACTTGATTAACGCCAAGCTCTTTTATATTTTGATTACAGAAAACGCTTTTTAGCATTTTTTAAATTTTATAATCAATAAAACAAGATCAAAGCTTCTAAGCACTTCTTTTAAAAAGATCAAATCAAAGCGATAACCACCAACCAAGACGAAAATCTTGGCTAGCAATCCATCAAATTTCACACAAATTCAATGGTGGCTAGAGTGGAAGCGTCCCCTCTTCTAAAAGTGGTGCGTTGGATCCTGGTGTATCCACCATTCCTTTGCGCGTATTTGGGCGCGATTTCGGTTACAAGCTTGTGGGTGGCTTCTTTGTTTTGCAAATACGCA
>ASYU01000051.1:0-6824 GCA_000448465.1 Helicobacter pylori PZ5056
CATCCATTCCTTGCGCCCCTTCCCTTATGAAAGGTTGGGGCAGGATTTGAAAAACCTTAAGGCTCTAGCGATTTTAGATAAAAGCTCCCCAGCGGGCGCTATGGGGGCGATGTTTAATGAAGTAACGAGCGCGGTGTATCAAACCCAAGGGACTAAACACCCCGTGACATCTAACTACATTTATGGTTTAGGCGAAAGGGATATGACAATCGTGCATTTATGCGAAATTTTTGAAGAAATCAATGAAGACGCTCTTAAAGGCACGCTCACGCACCCTACCCAACAATTCGTAGGTTTGCACGGCCCTAAAATGAGCTTTTTTTAAAAAGGAAATATCATGGTAAAAGAAGTCAAAACACTCAAAGGTTTTAGCCAAAGCGCTGAAAAATTTCAAGGCTCGCACTTGCTTTGTCCGGGTTGTGGGCATGGCATTATTGTGCGCGAAGTTTTAAACGCTGTAGATGGGCCTATTGTTTTAGGCAATTCTACCGGTTGTTTAGAGGTATGCTCGGCGGTGTATCCGCACACTTCATGGGATGTGCCTTGGATTCATATTGGTTTTGAAAATGGCTCTACGGCGATTTCAGGGGTGGAAGCGATGTATAAGGCTCTAGTAAATAAGGGCCGCTATCAAGGTCAAAAACCAAAATTTGTGGCGTTTGGGGGCGATGGGGCCAGTTATGATATTGGTTTTCAATTCATCAGCGGTTGCATGGAAAGAGGGCATGACATGACTTACATTTGCCTAGATAATGAAAACTACGCCAATACCGGCGGTCAAAGAAGCGGCTCTACGCCATTAGGGGCTAGCACTTCTACCACGCCAGCGGGATCGGTGAGCTTTGGTAAAAAAGAAAAGAAAAAAGACATCGTCAATATCATGGCAAGCCATGGGGTTCCTTATGTGGCGCAACTCTCGCCTAACAAATGGAAAGACATGAATAAAAAGATTAAAACCGCGCTAGACACTGAAGGGCCTTGCTTTATCAACGCTCTTAGCCCATGCACGACTGAATGGAAATTTGAATCCAATAAAACCATTGAATTAGCGGATATGGCTGTGGATAGCTTGATGTTCCCCTTATTTGAAATCTTTAATGGTAGGGAATTGAAAATCACTTACCGCCCCAGAAATATCATTCCTGTAAGGGATTATTTAGGGGCTCAAAAGCGTTTCAAACACCTTTTCAAAAAAGAAAACGAACACATCATTGAAGAATTGCAAAAAGATGTGAATGAGCGTTGGGAATACTTGCAACGCAGAGAAGAAGCTAAAGTATAACCCTTTAATTAAATCAAGGGGCTTTCTTACGCCTTGCACTTCTTTTGCCCCTTGATTCTTACCCCTTTAAAGTAACGTAAATCCCATTTTGATTTTAAGGATTATCGGTGTTAGAACGCTATGCGAATGAAGAAATGAAAGCCCTATGGAATGAGCAAACCAAGTTTGAAACCTATTTAGAAGTGGAAAAAGCCGTCGTTAGGGCGTGGAATAAGCTTGGACAAATCCAGGATAGCGATTGTGAAAAAATCTGCTCAAAAGCGGCATTCAATCTTGAACGCATCAAAGAAATTGAAAAAACCACTAAGCATGATTTAATCGCTTTCACTACTTGCGTGGCTGAAAGCTTGGGCGAAGAATCCCGCTTTTTTCATTATGGGATCACTTCTAGCGATTGCATTGATACGGCTATGGCGTTATTGATGACCAAAAGCTTAAAGCTCATTCAAAAAGGCGTTCAAAACCTCTATGAAACCCTTAAAAATAGGGCTTTAGAGCATAAAGACACGCTGATGGTGGGCAGAAGCCATGGGGTGTTTGGCGAACCCATTACTTTTGGTTTAGTGTTAGCCCTTTTTGCTGATGAAATCAAACGGCATTTAAAAGCCTTGGATTTAACGATGGAATTTATCAGCGTGGGAGCGATCAGTGGGGCTATGGGGAATTTCGCGCACGCCCCCTTAGAATTAGAAGAATTAGCGTGCGAATTTTTAGGCTTAAAAACCGCCAATATCAGCAATCAAGTCATTCAAAGAGACCGCTACGCTAGGCTTGCATGCGATCTGGCTCTTTTGGCGAGCAGTTGTGAAAAAATCGCTGTCAATATCCGCCATTTGCAACGCAGTGAAGTCTATGAAGTGGAAGAAGCTTTTTCAACAGGGCAAAAAGGAAGCTCTGCAATGCCCCATAAAAGAAACCCCATATTGAGCGAGAATATCACCGGGCTTTGTAGGGTGATTCGCTCTTTTACTACCCCTATGTTAGAAAATGTCGCCTTATGGCATGAAAGGGACATGAGCCATAGCTCTGTGGAGCGTTTTGCCTTGCCCGATCTGTTTATCACGAGCGATTTTATGCTCAGCCGCTTGAATGGCGTGATTGAAAATCTGGTGGTTTATCCTAAAAACATGCTTAAAAATTTAGCTTTGAGTGGGGGGCTAGTTTTTTCGCAACGGGTGTTATTGGAATTACCCAAAAAAGGTTTGAGCAGAGAAGAAAGCTATAAAATCGTGCAAGAAAATGCGATGAAAATATGGGAGGTTTTGCAACAAGGCACTTTTAAAAACGCTGATGAAAATTTGTTTTTAAACGCCCTACTCAACGATGAACGCTTGAAAAAATATTTGAGCGAGGACGAAATCAAAGCATGTTTTGATTATAGTTATTACACTAAAAATGTGGGGGCGATTTTTAAAAGGGTGTTTGAATAAGGCGCGTTTTTAGCCTAAAATTTTTTGGCTTTGTTCTTATGGATTATTGATTGCAGAATTTAAAAAAACTCAAAGCGTTTTTAAAATAAATATAATCAAAAAGCTTGATTTTAATCAAACGATAACCTCTTAAAAAAACGCTCTTGAAAGGTTAGGGGGTTTTTTTGGGGGTTTTAGGGGAATTATTTCAAAATACCCCCTATCCCCTTAAGAAAACGAGTTTAATAAAGTTTAAAACGATACAATAAAGTTTAAAACCAATTTGTAAAAAATTAAAATTTCAATCAAAGGGCTTTTTTGAAACGAGCGTTATACTTAATTTTAGGGCTTTCTTGCGCGCTTAATGCAGAGAGCTTTAAAGATGTTTTGACTAAAGGGGATTACACTTTTTTTAATAAAAAGGTGGTTTCGCCTATCAAACGCTATGCGGATAGATCGGCGTTTTATCTGGGGCTTGGGTATCAGTTGGGGAGCATTCAGCACAACTCTAGCAACTTGAATTTATCCCAACGATTCAATAAGAGTCAGATTATTTTCAGCGATAGTCTAAGCCCTGTTTTTAAAAATTCGTATGTGTCTAATGGTCTTGGCGTTCAAGTGGGCTATAAGTGGGTGGGTAAGCATGAAGAGACGAAATGGTTTGGCTTCAGGTGGGGGCTGTTTTATGATTTGAGCGCTTCTCTTTATGGCTCTCAAGAATCGCAGTCTGTTATCATTTCCACTTATGGCACTTATATGGATTTATTGCTTAACGCTTATAATGGGGATAAGTTTTTTGCCGGGTTCAATCTGGGGATCGCTTTTGCTGGAGTGTATGACAGATTGAGCGATGCGTTATTGTATCAAGCGCTTCTTCAAAACACTTTTGGCGGGAAAGTGGATCCAAACGGCTTCCAGTTTTTGGTGGATTTAGGGGTTCGTTTAGGGAATGAACACAACCAATTTGGCTTTGGGATTAAAATCCCTACTTATTATTTTAACCATTATTATTCCATGAATAACATTAGCAATAATAGTGAAAATGTCTTAAAAGTTTTACGATTTTTAGAATACGGGATCAACAGCTTGTTGTATCAAGTTGATTTCAGACGCAATTACTCGGTTTATTTCAACTACACTTATAGTTTTTAAAGTGCAGTTTTTAAGCGATAGTTTTTAAAGCGTTCTTAATTGAGCGATTTCGTCTCTCAAACGCATCGCTTCTTCAAAATCCAAATTTTTCGCGTGCTCTCGCATTTTTTTATCCAATTCTTTAATAATTTTTTCCCTTTCGCTTTTAGGTATTTTGTCCCTTTTTAAGGCTTTAGCGATTTTAATCTCATCGTCTCTTAATTTCAACTCCTCTTCTAAAGCGCGCGTAACGGTTTTAGGGGTGATGTTATGGATTTTATTAAACTCTTCTTGCTTGGCGCGCCTGTAACTAGTGATTTCAAAGGCTTTTTGCATGCTTTGAGTGGTTTTTTTAGCGTATAGTAAAACCTTGCCATTAGCGTTTCTAGCGGCTCGCCCCATGGTTTGAATGAGGCTTGTTTCGCTCCTTAAAAACCCCTCTTTATCCGCATCCATGATCGCTACTAAAGAAACTTCAGGCAAATCCAACCCCTCTCTTAAAAGATTGATCCCTATTAAAACATCAAATTCCTTAAGCCTTAAAGAGCGGATAATGTGATTCCTTTCAATCGCATCAATTTCACTATGCATGTAACGCACTTTCAAGCCCCATTCAGCATAATACTTGCACAATTCTTCTGCCATTTTTTTAGTGAGCGTGGTGATGAGCACCCTTTCATCTCTGGCCACCACTGACTTGATTTCATCAAATAAATCCTGGACTTGCTTATCGCTGTCTCGCACTTCAAATTTAGGGTCTAAAAGCCCTGTAGGGCGAATGATTTGCTCAGCGACATTCTTTTTGGAAAGCTCTAATTCTAGCTTATTGGGCGTAGCGGACACAAAAAGGAACTGGCAATTTTTATGGATAAATTCATCAAATTTTAAAGGGCGGTTGTCTAAAGCGCTAGGCAATCTAAAACCATATTCCACTAAAACGCTTTTCCTGCTCATATCCCCTGCATACATCCCCCCAAATTGCGGCAAACTCACATGGCTTTCATCTACAATGACTAAAAACTCCCGCTCAAATATCCCTAAATAATCAAACAAACAAAAAGGCGTTTCGTTAGGGGCTTTACCGGTAAAATGGCGCGCGTAATTTTCAATGCCCTTACACACACCGGTCGCACTAATCATTTCTAAATCATGCTCGGTGCGTTGTTTGAGGCGGTTGTATTCAAGCATTTTATCCTGCTCTTTAAAAAATTTCAATCTTAAAGCGAGTTCATCTTCAATGCTTTTAATGGCTAAATTCAACCTCTCACTCCCTACAGCAAACTGACTGGCCGCATAAAGCATGACAGAATCCAAGCGCTTGATTTCATTTTTTTCTAAAGCGTCAAAGACAGCAATCCTTTCTATCTCATCGCCAAAAAATTCAATCCTAATAAATTCAGCGTCATTGTAAGCGGGGAAAATATCCACGCATTCCCCAGTCGCCCTAAAACTCCCCCTATCAAACACCACTTCATTACGGCTATAACCCATTTCTACTAGCTTTAATAAAAAGCTCTTATAAGCGCGCTTCTCG
This sequence comes from Helicobacter pylori PZ5056, assembly GCA_000448465.1. GTDB lineage: Bacteria > Campylobacterota > Campylobacteria > Campylobacterales > Helicobacteraceae > Helicobacter > Helicobacter pylori_CI. Next base: position 5,357 of record ASYU01000051.1, read on the forward strand.
CCCACTTTGATTTTTTCCATGACTTTTAAATATTCTTCAGGGTTACCCAAACCATAATTAGCCGAAACGCTCGCTATCACGATCACATCATCATAACCTAAAAGTGAGGTGGCCGCGCTCAACCTCAAACGCTCTAAATCATCGTTAATAGAGCTGTCTTTTTCAATGAATAAATCCCTTCTAGGGATATAGCTTTCAGGCTGGTAGTAGTCAAAGTGGGAGATAAAATACTCCACCCTATTATGCGGGAAAAACGCCTTAAACTCGCTATAGAGCTGCGCGCATAAGGTCTTATTATGGCTCATGATCAGAGTGGGTTTGTTGATCTTAGCGATGATATTGGCCATCGTATAAGTCTTACCGCTCCCTGTAACCCCCACTAAAGTTTGATAATGGTTGTTATTTTTTAAGCTTTTCGTTAAGGCTTCTATGGCTTGGGGCTGATCGCCTGCTGGTGGATAAGGGCTTTTTAAATCAAATAAAGGCATCTTTAAAACTCGCATTTTTTAGGGGTATTATAGTGGTTTTTAACACGCCTTATTCAATCTCAAAAAAATCAACGTTTTGATAATGATCGTTTTTTTCGCTTCCTTGATCTCGCTTGTGGCTGTAGTTTTAGCTTGCGTGATATTGTTTAAAACTTCTTGCTTATTGGCGTTTATTTCGTTGTTAGCGCTAACTTTAGCTTCGTTAATGTTAGTTATCGCTTGGGTTTTTTCGTTGCTTATTTCATTATTAGCGTTCGTTTTAGCTTGTGTGATTTCTTCAAGGCTTGCGGTCTTGTTCGTGCTTATTTCATTATTAGCGTTCGTTTTAGCTTGTGTGATTGCTTCAAGGCTTGCGGTCTTGTTTTCGGTGATTTGGTGGTTAGCGCTATCTCTGGCGTTATTTAAAAAGATTTGATAACTCGTTAATAGCCTTGTCGTGGCTTCTATAATTTGATTTTCTAGCTTTTTAACTTCGCTTTTGATGTTTTCAGTGTTAGCGTTTAGGGTGTTGGTTACTTCCTGCTCGTTGCTTTTCATGCTCGTATTAAACTCGCTAAAAAAGCGCTCGTATTCTTTCATTTTGTTTTTTAAGCTTTCGCCGGCGTGACTCAGCCATTCAATGGAGTTTCTCAAACTGCTATCGATCTCGTTGGCGTTTTTGAAAAAATCCAAACTCAAAAGCACTTCTAAAATCCTAACGATGCCTTTAAGGCTTAGCTGTATCTGATCAGTAAAAAGCGCGTTACTGTGTAAAGCGTTTTGTAATTGCTTTAACAATTCATTAGTGATTTCTTTAACCTGTGGCTGTTCGCTTATCTCTAAAGCGCTGTTAGGCAAATTAGGGTAATTCATTTTTTTTACTCCTTGACTTTTTCAAGCTTTGGTTTTTTACTCCCTTTCTCGCTCTCTTTTTGCATGTCCTTCACGGCTTGTATCAAGCGGTTTAATACGGGATTGTTTTCATTCGGCTCTCTATTGAC
>ASYU01000052.1:0-8677 GCA_000448465.1 Helicobacter pylori PZ5056
ATCGCATTTGCCCTTGCTTAAAAAAGGCGAGCCAGAAATCCTTTTGAGCTATGATGGGGATAAAGCAGGGCGAAACGCGGCTTATAAAGCGAGCTTGATGTTGGCTAAAGAGCAAAGGAGGGGAGGGGTGATTCTATTTGAAAACAACCTGGATCCAGCGGATATGATCGCTAATGGCCAGATTGAAACCTTAAAAGACTTGTTATCGCGCCCCATGGCTTTTATTGAGTTTGTTTTAAGGCGCATGGCGGATTCCTATCTTTTAGACGATCCTTTAGAAAAAGATAAGGCCCTTAAAGAAATGTTAGGGTTTTTAAAAAACTTTTCCCTGCTTTTACAAAGCGAATACAAGCCCTTAATCGCTTCTCTTTTACAAGCGCCTTTGCATGTTTTAGGGATTAGAGAGCGAGCCTCTTTTCAGCCTTTTTACCCCAAAACAGAAGAATTTAATCGCACTCAAAAGTTTGTTAATGCTTCTAACACGCTCAGTTTGGAATTTTTAGAAAAATTAGTGATCCGCTACCTTTTAGAAGACAGAAGCTTGTTGGATTTAGCGGTGGGTTATATCCATAGTGGGGTATTCTTGCATAAAAAACAAGAATTTGACGCTTTGTGTCAAGAAAAATTAGACGACCCTAAATTAGTTGCGTTATTATTAGATGCGAATTTACCCCTAAAAAAAGGGGGGTTTGAAAAGGAATTGCGTTTGTTGATTTTGCGCTATTTTGAGCGCCAACTCAAGGAAATCCCTAAAAGCTCGCTCCCTTTTAGCGAAAAAATGATCTGTTTGAAAAAGGCCCGCCAGGCCATTATGAAATTAAAACAAGGAGAATTAGTCGCCATATGAAAAAGATTAAAGCTTTAGCCTTATTTAGTGGGGGGTTGGATAGTTTGTTGTCCATGAAATTGCTCATTGATCAAGGCATTGAGGTAACCGCTTTACACTTTAATATAGGGTTTGGGGGGAATAAAGATAAAAGAGAGTATTTTGAAAACGCCACCGCGCAAATCGGGGCTAAGCTCTTGGTGTGCGATATTAGAGAGCAATTTTTTAACGATGTGTTGTTCAAGCCCAAATACGGCTATGGGAAGTATTTCAACCCTTGCATTGATTGCCATGCCAACATGTTTAGGAACGCTTTTTATAAAATGCTTGAATTGAACGCGGATTTTGTTTTGAGCGGGGAAGTGCTAGGGCAACGCCCTAAATCCCAAAGGAAAGAAGCGCTCAATCAGGTGAGGAAATTAGTCAGAGAAGTGGGCGAAGAGGCGCGTTTTGATCTTATTTTAGACCGAACGCAAGCAGGTGGTGAAAAACCGCAATTTTTAGATGAATTGCTCTTAAGGCCCATGAGCGCTAAACTCTTAGAGCCTACTTTCATGGAAAAAAAGGGTTTTGTTGATAGAGAAAAGCTTTTAGATGTGAGTGGTAGGGGGCGCACTAGGCAATTGCAAATGATCAAAGATTACGGCTTGAAATATTATGAAAAGCCAGGTGGGGGGTGCTTGCTTACGGACATTCAAGTGAGTAATAAGATTAAGAATTTGAAAGAATACAGAGAAATGGTGTTTGAAGATGGCGTGATTGTCAAAAACGGGCGTTATTTTGTCTTGCCCCATAACGCTCGTTTGGTGGTGGCAAGGAATGAAGAAGAAAACCATAAGCTAGACATTGAGCACCCCTTAATGGATAAGATTGAATTATTAAGCTGTAAAGGCCCTTTGAGTTTAGTGGATAAAAACGCCAGCAAAGAAGATAAAGAATTAGCCGGCCGTATCGCTTTAGGCTATGCTAAGACTTTAAAAAATCAAGCTTACCTCATTCAAATAGGGGATGAAAAGCGCGAACTTTACCCTTTGGATAAAGAGAACGCTAGGGAATATTTATTCGCTTGAAAGGGAGTTTTTTTGAGAGTTTTAGGGGTTTTCTTTTTATGCTATAATGGAAAAAGTTCTGATCGGCGTTAAGCGATTTGCTAGGAGGTCTGTATGCAAGAGTTTTTAGGTTTTGGTGTGGTGGGGAATTTTGCAGGGCATTTGGAGCAAGCAGGAGAGAGTCATAGTTTTATTAACATGAAAAGCGAAGAAAAGGACGCCCCTAAGGGACTATTCCCTTTTTATATCCCCTATGAAAATTGTTATTTGGGGCGTTGTTGCATTGATAACCATAAGATTATTTTGCCTAATGATTTGAATTTGAAAGTGCAAGCAGAGCCAGAAATCGCTTTAGAATGCGATGTTAAATATGATGAAAAACATTTGGTAACCAAGCTTGTGCCTAATTTTTTCATGGCGTTTAATGACGCTTCTGTGCGTAATTTAGAAGCCGCAAAGCTCTCCCAAAAAAAGAATTTTTCACCAGCTTCTAAAGGTATAGGGCAGAAATTGCCTATTGATAGGTTTGTTTATGGGGGGGTGTGTAATAATTTTTCTATCGCGTCTTTTTTGAAATACAATAATGTTTGGCACATTTATGGGGAAAACAGCAAATTGCTCAAATACGAGTTTTTTTATCAAAAGCTTTTAGATTGGATCAAAGACCAACTAAACCACCAACAAGATGGCGATTCTTTAGAGGCTCTAAGACCTTTTTTAGAGCGCCATAATTTCCCTACCAAAATGATTTTTGCGATTGGGGCTACCCCTTATATGCCTTTTGCGCAAGAGCATTTTTTACAAAAAGGCGATGAGGTGGTGATTGTTGCTTACAACCATTTACAATACAGTTTTGAAAAGATTCAAAGCCTCTTAGAAGAGGACGCCCTACAAACCAAAGAACACGCTAATCTTTCTTATGTCTATCAAATCGTAGAATAGTAAGGCCTTTACCTCTTTAGCTTTGCTTTTTTACCCTTTTAAAGATTAAATGCACCCCTTTTGACCCCCTTTTAGAGGATTTTTATGGTTTTTTTGAGATAATAAAGCGTTATAAAGTTAATTAAAATTAAACAAAAGGGTTTTGATGTCCGCTCATTTTTTAAAAATCGTTTTTTTAGTAGGCATGTGCGTTTCAAGTTTGTTCGCTGAAGGATTAGAAGGGTTTTTTAACGCCCTAGAAGCCCAACTCAAAAGCCCCATCGCTAAGGGGATTTTAATGGTGATTTTCATAGGGATCGCTATTTATGTGTGGAGGAATTTAGACCGGTGGAAAGAGATCTTATTCACGATCCTTGGCGTGGTGTTTGGGATTTTTTTATTTTTTAAAGCTCCGAGTTTGGCGAATTGGTTTATGGGAATTTTTTAATGATTATCCTGTCAGCGAGCGTGAAGAATTTGCGTGAAATTTCGGTTAAAGAAAAATTTTTATGGCTGAACGCTAAGTCTTATTTGATTTCTGTTTTTGCACCTTTTATCTTGCTCCCTTGGATTGATTTGTTGAGCGCTTTTTTATTGTATTTAGGGTTTTTAGCACTCTTTAGCGTGTTGGAATTTTTTGATGAAGATATTGCAGATATTATTATCGCTAAAAGCAAAATAAAGACTAAAACCAAATGCTACAGAGCGTAGAATGTTAGAAAAGTTTTTAGGCGCTATCAAGCAAAAAGTTTCAAATTATTTTTTAGGGGCTTTGCCTAAAAGCTATTCAATGAGTGAAGAAAACAACATTTTAGGCTTGTATGATGAGCATTTTTTACTCACTAAAAACGAAAACTTAGTGGGCATCCTCCGTTTAGAGGGGGTTAGCTACACCCATTTAAGCACAGAGCAATTGCAAGATCTTTTCACCGAGCGTCAGATGGCGTTGGATTCTTTAGAAAAAGTCGTGGCGCGCCTCGTGGTTAAAAGGCGTAAAATTGATTATAAACAAAGCATTCAATCTGATTCTAAATACTTGCAAGCGATCTTGAATCAGTTTGAAAACAAAGAAGTGTATGAAAATCGGTATTTTTTGGTTTTAGAAAGCGCGCACTCTTTACAGGGCGTTTTAGAGCACAAGAAAAAATCTCTCATGCATGCCAATAGGGAAAATTTTAAGGATATTCTCTCTTATAAAGCGCATTTTTTGCAAGAAACTTTTAAAAGTTTAGAAATCCAACTCAAAAATTATGCCCCCAAACTCTTAAACTCTAAAGAGGTTTTGAATTTTTACGCAGAATACATTAATGGGTTTGATCTCCCTTTAAAGCCTCTAGTAGGAGGGTATTTGAGCGATAGCTATATCGCTAGTTCTATCACTTTTGAAAAAGATTACTTCATTCAAGAAAGCTTTAATCAAAAAACCTATAACCGCTTGATTGGTATTAAAGCTTATGAGAGCGAGCGCATCACTTCTATAGCGATCGGAGCGCTTTTATACCAAGAGACGCCTTTGGATATTATCTTTTCCATAGAGCCTATGAGCGCGCATAAAACGCTGAGTTTTTTAAAAGAGAGGGCCAAGTTTAGCATGTCCAATCTCGTTAAAAACGAGCTGTTAGAATACCAAGAATTAGTCAAAACCAAACGATTATCCATGCAAAAATTCGCCCTAAACGTTCTTATCAAAGCCCCCAGTTTAGAGGATTTAGACGCTCAAACGAGCTTAATTTTAGGGCTTTTATTTAAAGAAAACTTAGTGGGCGTTATAGAAACTTTTGGCTTGAAAGGAGGGTATTTTTCCTTTTTCCCTGAACGCATCCATTTAAACCACCGCTTGCGTTTTTTAACCTCTAAAGCCCTAGCGTGTTTAATGGTGTTTGAAAGGCAAAATTTAGGCTTTAAGGCTAATTCATGGGGGAATAGCCCTTTGAGCGTGTTTAAAAATTTGGATTATTCCCCTTTTTTATTCAATTTCCACAACCAAGAAGTGAGCCACAATAACGCTAAAGAAATCGCCAGAGTGAATGGGCATACTTTAGTTATAGGGGCAACCGGAAGCGGTAAAAGCACGCTGATTAGCTTTTTAATGATGAGCGCTTTAAAATACCAGAACATGCGCCTTTTAGCCTTTGACAGGATGCAAGGGCTGTATTCTTTCACCGAATTTTTTAAAGGGCATTACCATGACGGCCAATCTTTTAGCATCAACCCCTTTTGTTTAGAGCCTAATTTACAGAATTTAGAATTTTTGCAATCCTTTTTTTTGAGCATGTTGGATCTTGCCCCTTCAAGAGATAAAGAAGCCTTGGAAGATATGAATGCGATTTCTGGCGCGATTAAGAGCCTTTATGAGACCCTATACCCCAAAGATTTTAGTTTGCTGGATTTTAAAGAAACGCTTAAAAGAACCTCATCTAACCAACTGGGCTTGAGTTTAGAGCCGTATTTGAATAACCCCCTTTTTAACGCTTTGAATGACGCGTTCAACTCCAACGCTTTTTTAAATGTGATAAACCTAGATGCGATCACTCAAAACCCTAAAGACTTAGGGCTTTTAGCCTATTACTTGTTTTATAAGATCTTAGAAGAGTCTAGGAAAAACGACAGCGGCTTTTTGGTTTTTTTAGACGAGTTTAAATCCTATGTGGAAAACGATTTGTTGAACACTAAAATCAACGCTTTAATCACGCAAGCTAGGAAAGCTAATGGCGTGGTGGTGTTGGCCTTGCAAGACATTTACCAACTCAGCGGGGTCAAAAACGCCCATAGTTTTTTAAGCAACATGGGGACTCTCATTTTGTATCCGCAAAAAAACGCTAGGGAGTTGAAACACAATTTTAATGTGCCTTTGAGCGAGACTGAAATTTCTTTTTTAGAAAACACCCCTTTGTATGCCAGGCAGGTTTTAGTCAAAAATCTGGGTAACGGGAGCTCTAACATGATTGACGTGAGTTTGGAGGGCCTGGGGCGTTATTTGAAAATCTTTAATTCAGATTCTAGTCATGTGAATAAAGTGAAAGCGTTACAAAAAGACTACCCTACAGAGTGGCGTGAGAAACTTTTGAAGAGTTAGTTTAAAAAAGTCAATATCATTTTGAAGCACTCCTATTCAGATGGCTAAGGCACACAAGAAATTAAGGGACTCTGCTGTATTCCTACCCTGAAGCGTTACCCTAAAGTCCTATTGCATAGGTCCAAATAAGAGCTTGGGGATCATTTTAACCATAAAAAGCTTATGTTTTCATTAAAAATGTTATGATACGCTCAAATTAGTCAAGCAAACAAGCAAAAAAATTAAAAGGGTTAGATTGAAAATATTCGTTCTGTTGATGTCGGTAATTTTAGGAATATCATTAACAGGTTGCATAGGCTATCGTATGGACTTAGAACATTTTAACACGCTCTATTATGAAGAAAGCCCTAAAAAAGCTTATGAATATTCCAAACAATTCACTAAGAAAAAAAAGAACGCTCTTTTATGGGACTTGCAAAACGGCTTGAGCGCTTTATACGCAAGGGATTATAAGACTTCTTTAGGGGTATTGGATCAAGCCGAGCAACGCTTTGATAAAACGCAAAGCGCTTTCACAAGAGGGGCTGGTTATGTGGGCGCTACCATGATTAATGATAACGTACGCGCTTATGGGGGGAACATTTATGAGGGCGTTTTAATCAATTATTACAAAGCGATAGACTACATGCTTTTGAACGATAGCGCGAAAGCTAGGGTGCAATTCAACCGCGCGAATGAACGCCAACGCAGGGCTAAAGAATTTTATTATGAGGAAGTGCAAAAAGCCATTAAAGAAATCGATTCTAGCAAAAAGCACAATATTAATATGGAACGCTCTAGGGCAGAAGTGAGCGAGATTTTAAACAACACCTATTCTAATTTAGACAAATACGAAGCTTATCAAGGCTTGCTTAACCCGGCGGTTTCGTATCTTTCAGGGTTGTTTTACGCTTTAAATGGGGATAAGAATAAGGGATTAGGCTATCTTAATGAAGCCTATGGGATCAGTCAAAGCCCTTTCGTGGCCAAAGACTTGGTTTTTTTCAAAAACCCTAACAGGAGCCATTTCACTTGGATCATCATTGAAGATGGTAAAGAGCCGCAAAAAAGCGAATTTAAAATTGATGTGCCTATTTTTATGATCGATTCGGTTTATAATGTGAGCGTGGCCTTGCCCAAGCTAGAAAAAGGGGAAGCGTTTTATCAAAATTTCACCCTCAAAGACGGAGAAAAAGTAACGCCCTTTGACACTTTAGCCTCAATAGATGCGGTGGTCGCTAGCGAATTCAGGAAGCAATTGCCCTACATTATCACTAGGGCTATTTTATCGGCCACTTTTAAAGTGGGCATGCAAGCGGTGGCGAACTATTATTTGGGGTTTGTTGGAGGGTTAGTAACTTCCTTGTATTCAGGTGTTAGCACCTTTGCAGACACCAGAAACACGAGCATTTTTGCCCATAAAATCTACCTCATGCGCATCAAAAACAAAGCCTTTGAAAGTTATGAAGTTCGAGCCGATTCCATTGACGCTTTTTCGTTTTCATTAAAGCCTTGTAAAAGATCGCTTGAAAGCCCTAAAATCATTGACGCTAGGGAATTGCTTTCAGGGTTTGTAACAGCCCCACAAGTCTTTTGCTCTAACCGCCATAATATTTTATATGTGCGCAGCTTTAAAAATGGGTTTGTTTTGAGTCATTTAAAATGATTCCAAAACCCCCAAAGAAATTTTTAGTTTTTAAGTGTCGTTGGCATTAAACACAAACACGATATAATTATAAAACGATACGAAAACCTAAATTAAGGGGAAGTCATGGCTGATAGTTTAGCGGGCATTGATCAAGTTACGAGTTTGCATAAAAATAACGAGTTGCAGTTGTTGTGCTTTAGGCTGGGTAAAAACAAGGATTTGTATGCGGTCAATGTCTTTAAGATCCGTGAAGTGGTGAAATACCATGGCAATCTCACTATCATCAGCCACGAAAACAATTCGCTCGTTGAGGGGCTAATCATTATAAGAGAACTCACCATTCCCTTGATTGATATGAAAAAATGGTTTTATTATGACAGCCAGAACAAAAACAAGGATTTACGCCCTTACAGGATAGAAAAAGAAAAAGGCGAAGACGATATTGTCATGATTTGTGAGTTTTCTCGCTGGACCATAGGGGTTAGGATCTATGAAGCGGATAGGATTTTGAGCAAGAAATGGACTGAAATGGAGCAAAGCGCGGGGTTAGGGGGATCTGCAGGCAATAACAAGCTCGTGAGCCGCACGCGCTATTTTGACGGGCGTTTGGTGCAAGTGGTGGATATTGAAAAAATGCTTATAGACGTGTTCCCTTGGATTGAAGATGAAAAACACAGCGATTTAGAGACGCTTTCTAAAATCCATTCTAACCAATGCGTTTTGCTCGCTGATGATTCCCCAAGCGTTTTAAAAACCATGCAAATGATTTTAGACAAGCTGGGCGTCAAGCATATAGATTTTATCAATGGTAAAACCTTATTAGAGCATTTGTTCAACCCAACAACCGATGTGAGTAATATTGGCCTGATTATTACCGATTTAGAAATGCCAGAAGCGAGCGGTTTTGAAGTGATCAAGCAGGTTAAAAACAATCCTTTGACTTCAAAAATCCCTATCGTGGTCAATTCTTCTATGAGCGGCAGCTCTAATGAAGACATGGCCAGGAGCTTAAAGGCCGATGATTTCATCTCCAAGTCTAACCCCAAAGACATCCAGCGGGTGGTTAAGCAATTTTTGGAATTAGCATGAAAAAATACAGCGCTATCCCCACCCCTTGCTATGCGCTAGAGAGCGAACGATTAGAAAAAAACGCCAAGATTTTAGAAATCGTGCGCCAA
>ASYU01000053.1:0-1964 GCA_000448465.1 Helicobacter pylori PZ5056
CCATTTGTAAGCCACTTCAAAGCGCGCGTTAAAACCAGGCTCTGCGATCGCTCTTTTAATAGCGTCAGTGCCTGGCATATCCGGGCTCATGACATAGGGGCTTGTTTGATCCACATAAAATTTGTTGAAAACATTATTGAACACGGCTGAAAGCAGCAAACCCTTCCAGCGGCTTTTGGTTTTAGGACTCCAATTGATATAAAAATTACTCACGCCATAGCCCGGTTTATGCATATGCACTAACCCTAATTGGGATCCGCATTTGGCTAAATCGGTAGGGGTTTTGGGTTTCTCAGCCGTCCCATAATCAGGCAAGTAAATATCAAACCCGCAATAATCTAAACCGGTAACAAAGCGGCTAAGCCAAGCAAGATTGATCCCTGTTTTGGGAATGGTGTAATCCAATTTAATGATAAAAACATTACCGGTGCTTGCGGCAAGCTCATAGCTGTCCGCCATTAAATACCCCCTAGTGGTGGGCCAGGTGCGCGAGATCCCCACATTCAAACTCACGCCCTTGTATCTAAAAGTCCCACCCACTTCATAGCCATAAATCCTAATCGCTTGACTCAAATTGGTTACAATCAAATTTTGCGCGTATTGTGAGATGAAATTATCCAAAGCTTGATAAAACGCCGCAGCCCTCCCGCTAAAATACTGGCTTGAATAATCAATATTAAATTCAGCGTTAGAACCCACTTCAGGCTTGATATTTTTAGCGTATCGTAAATCGTTTTGGCGCATATACACGCCATCTCCTGGCATAACCCCCCTTGTAACTTGAGAATAAGTGATTTTTAAAGATAGTGGCTCAATGGGGCTTAGCACAAGAGCCGCGCTAGGGCTAAAGCCTTGAGTGTAGCGGTGGTTCCAATCTTTATCATAAAGCGTGTATGCATCCCACCTTACCCCGGCTCCAAAAGTGATGATTTTATGAGGCGAGTAATTCGCTTGCACATAGCCTCCATAAATATTCCCGTTCGCTTTCCCCCTTTGGCATAAAGTAGGGTCATTGGGGTTATTATCCACAAGAGTGCAAGCGATTTGTTTTTGTCCTTTATCATCAGTATAAACTTGATTAGGCCTGTATAATTCTGATTTGGGGATACGAGCGTCAAAAACGCTTAAATTTTGGTAGTTGAATCCGTATTCAAAAAGGCTGTCTGTGGCTTCATCAATCACATGCACGACTTTAAGGTTTAAGCCGGTGTTGTTTAAAAACAAATTCCTGGGCTGTGAGCTTGGTTTATCCACATCAGAAAAGCTTGGGGTGCAATACCCGCCTTCAACGCATGGGTAATTTTCTCTTTCCCATGCACTCGCTAAAGAAGTGGGGAATTTAGCATAAACGCCATTAGGATCAAATAAAGGATCAAACTGAGCGTTCCTAATGCTTGTATAAAGGGTAAAATCTAATCGTGGGTCGCCAAAAGAATTTCCCGCTTCCCTTTTGTATTGTAATGAAAGATTGTTAGCGCTATTAATAGAGTGATACAAATACCTTGTGAAACTATCTAACACATTAGGACACCCTTGAGCGCCATCAGGGCTAAAGGGGGCTTCACAAGGATAGGCTAACCCTATAGCGTTGCTCCTTAAAGGGCGTGTAGCGTTATCTCGTGTCATGTTCCAGCTAAAAGTGAGCGTGTCTCTGTCGCTCAAATAGCCATTCATTTTAATCAAAGCGTTGTTTTGCTCGCTAGGGGTTCCTGGCTCTTTATCGGCTTGTGTGGGTTTGAAAAGGTTTTTCATCGCTGTGGCGCCACTCCTATAATAGAAGATGTTTTGGTGCGTGTAGTAAGCGATAATATCAAAATGCGTGCTTTGATAGGCCGATCTAAAAGTCTCTCTGTCCCCAAAATTGGTATAAAAACTCACCGCCCCACTAGCCGCATAATTTTTCCCCCTAGGGATAAAATCAGCCGCTCCTTTAGTCTCCATTTTAATCACTCCTGCAATCGCTC
>ASYU01000054.1:0-959 GCA_000448465.1 Helicobacter pylori PZ5056
ACGCCTAAAGCGGAGATTGATGGGGATATGGGCGATCAGCATGTGGGCTTGCAAGCAAGGCTTATGAGCCATGCGTTAAGAAAAATCACCGGTGTTTTGCACAAGATGAACACTACTTTAATCTTTATCAATCAAATCAGGATGAAGATTGGCATGATGGGTTATGGGAGTCCAGAGACCACGACCGGAGGTAACGCTTTAAAATTCTATGCGAGCGTTAGGATTGATATTAGAAGGATTGCGGCTTTAAAGCAAAACGAACAGCATATCGGTAACAGGGCTAAAGCCAAAGTGGTTAAAAATAAAGTCGCTCCGCCCTTTAGAGAAGCGGAATTTGACATCATGTTTGGGGAAGGGATTTCTAAAGAGGGCGAAATCATTGATTATGGCGTGAAATTAGACATTGTGGATAAGAGTGGGGCATGGCTTAGTTACCAGGATAAAAAGCTAGGGCAAGGCCGAGAAAACGCTAAAGCCTTATTGAAAGAAGATAAAGCCCTAGCGGATGAAATCACTCTTAAGATTAAAGAGAGTATCGGCTCTAATGAAGAGATCATGCCCTTACCCGATGAGCCTTTAGAAGAAATGGAATAAAAAGGATTTTGATGCTAACCATTAAAGATATTCATGCTTTAGAAGTGATGGATAGTAGGGGCAATCCTACCATTCAAGCCAGCGTGATTTTGAGCGATAACACTAAGGCGAGCGCGATTGTGCCCAGTGGGGCGAGCACCGGTAAAAGAGAAGCGTTAGAGTTAAGGGATAATGACAAAACCCGTTTTTTGGGTAAAGGGGTCTTAAGGGCATGCGAAAATGTCAATAGCGTGATCAAACACCATTTGATAGGGCTTGAAGCGATCAATCAAGCCTTTGTGGATGAGAGGTTAAGGGCTTTAGACGGCACGCCTAATTACGCTAATTTAGGGGCGAACGCTGTTTTGGGCGTTTCTATGGCGTTA
>ASYU01000055.1:0-1285 GCA_000448465.1 Helicobacter pylori PZ5056
CGCACCCGCTACGACCGTTGGAGTCGCGCTCACGCCAAATTTTTCCTCAAACATTTTAACCAATTCAGAAAGCTCTAAAACGCTCAATGAACCAATATACTCTAACACTTCTTCTTTTGAAATTGCCATAATCCAATCCTTCAAATTTTTTTAAATTAAGCCGTAAGGCTCTTAGTTTTCTTCTTTCGCTTTACGCAAATTGTCTAAACCGGTCACAAAATAGCGTACTGGAGCCGTCCAAACAGAAAGCAACATTCCCATAAGCTCTTCTTTGCTCGGGAGTTTTGAAACCGCTTCCACATGAGCTACGCTAACGCTTTCTTTATCAAACAAGCCCGCTTTCAACACAAAGTGATCTTTATGCTCTTTTTGGAAATCAAACACGAGTTTAGAGAGAGCGATTTGATCATCGCCCCACAAAAACACATTGGTTTCTTTCAAATCCAAATTAGCGCAACCCGCTTCTTTCATGGCAATATGAGCAAGCGTGTTTTTAATCACTTGCACTTTAATGCCTTGAATGCGAGCCTTATTCCTTAAAGCTTCCAACTTTTTCACGCTAAGACCCTTGTAATCGCAAATTAAAAGGGCTTTGGCGCTATCAAATTGCGATTTTAAGTTAGCGACTAGCTCTACTTTATGCTGCCTTTGATGTTGTTTTTGCATCTTTTCCTCCTTTCTAGACTAGACCTCTGCAAGATTATCTTTTTAAAAAAGAAATTTTAAGCTTTTTAGCTCTTACGATCTTCAGCCTAAGATTAAAAACTCCCCTAACGCTATTTAATGTCCATCAATTCCTGTGCGTCCAAACTCACTGAAGGCGACATGGTGAGCGAGAGAGCGGCGTTTCTAATATACTTGCCTTTCGCGCTACTGGGTTTTAGGCGGTTGATCGTTTTAACCAACTCAAGCATGTTTTCTTTGATTTTTTCTTCAGGAAAACTCGCCTTGCCAATAGGGGCATGAACATTACCCTTTTTATCCACCCTGAAATTCACTTGACCGCTTTTAGCGTTAGTAACCGCCTTATCAATATCCATCGTAACGGTTCCGGTTTTGGGGTTTGGCATCAAACCCTTAGGGCCTAAAATCCTACCCACTTTACCGACAACCGCCATCATATCAGGCGTTGCGATCACCATGTCAAAATCAATACGGCCGTTTTTGATTTCTTCAGCCAAATCGTCTCCACCAACAACATCAGCCCCAGCGTTTTTGGCTTCATCTTGCTTAATGTCTTTTGCAAAAACAGCCACTCTTACTTTTTTCCCTGTCCCATGAGGAA
>ASYU01000056.1:0-14763 GCA_000448465.1 Helicobacter pylori PZ5056
GTTGTTTTTTGGGGCGAATTTGCAAAAACTGCTTTTAAGCTCTTTGTTAATGGGGGCGTTTTTCTTGCTTTTAGCGGATGTGGTGGCTAAAACCATTACCCCCTATGATTTGCCGGTAGGCATTGCGACAAGCGTTTTAGGAGCGCCTTTCTTCTTGTGGCTTTTATTCAGGACTAGGGGGGTGTGATGGTCTTAGAAGTTAAAAACCTGTCCTTTAAGTATTCTCAAAAACTCATTTTGGACAAGTTGAGTTTTAGCGTGCCAAAAAACAGCATCACCAGCATTTTAGCGCCTAATGGCTCCGGTAAAACCACGCTTTTAAAATGCCTTTTAGGGCTTTTGAAGCCTTTAGAAGAAACCGAAATTAAAGCGTGTAACAAAGATATTTTACCCCTAAAGCCTTATGAAAAAGCTAAACTAATCGCTTATATCCCCCAAGTGGAATATTATGCGTTCAATTTCAGCGTGCTAGATTTTGTCTTAATGGGGAAAGCGACGCATTTGAATCTGTTCGCTATGCCTAAAGCCAAGCACATTAAAGAAGCCACTAGCGTTTTAGAGCGCTTGGATTTAGAGTCTTTAAAAGATCAAGGCATTAACGATTTGTCCGGCGGTCAAAGGCAAATGGTGCTTTTAGCCAGAAGTTTGTTGCAAAGAACGCCCTTATTATTACTAGATGAGCCTACGAGCGCGTTAGATTTAAAAAACCAAGCCCTTTTTTTTGATGCGATTAAAGATGAGATGAAAAAGCGAGAATTGAGCGTTTTAGTCAATATCCATGATCCGAATTTGGTTGCCAGGCACTCCACGCATGTGGTCATGCTCAAAGATAAAAAACTTTTTTTACAAGCTTCCACGCCAATCGCTATGACTTCACACAATTTAAGCGCGCTTTATGACACGCCCTTAGAAGCGATCTGGCATGATAATAAGCTTGTCGTGTATGCGTTGTAGGGGTTGAAAATAGGGGATTTTGAGTTATAATGTTTCATTTATTTTTATTTTCAAGGAGTTTATATGAAAATTAACGCATCTGTTACCCCCCCCTCATTTCAAACTATCCCTATAGTAGTCGCTTTTGACAATAATTATTGCATCCCTGCTGGTGTGAGTTTATACTCTATGCTTTCTTCTTGCGCGCAAGAAAGAGATGGGGTAAAACTCTTTTATCAAATCCATTGTGTTTAGTGGATAATTTGAGCGCTGAAAATATAGAAAAACTAAAGCGGACTATAGCCCCCTTTAGTGCGTTTTCTGGTATTGAATTTTGTGATATTTCAAAGAATGACGCTTACCCTTTTAAATTGGCTTCTCAACTTTTCTTAAGACTCAATCCTTTTGCTAAAAAGCGTTTTTCTAAAATGATTTTATGCCGTTTGTTGCTAGCGAGTATTTTTTCTCAATATGAAAAAATAATCATGTTTGATGTGGATACCTTGTTTGTGGGCGATATTAGTGAGAGCTTTTTTATCCCTATGGATGGAGAGTATTTTGGAGCGACCAAAGAAGACCTCTCATTGATTAACATTCATAGCGCTAATGATTTGTTTGTATCTCGGCTCAATTGGTCTAAGGGAATGGGTGTCAAACTCAATCATAAAAGCCTGAGCTTTCAAGAAGTGGGAATTCTATATGAAAACCCTTTTAATGC
Organism: Helicobacter pylori PZ5056; assembly: GCA_000448465.1. Lineage (GTDB taxonomy): Bacteria > Campylobacterota > Campylobacteria > Campylobacterales > Helicobacteraceae > Helicobacter > Helicobacter pylori_CI. Next base: position 1,652 of record ASYU01000056.1, read on the forward strand.
AGGTTTTATGCTGGTCAATTTGGCGTTGTGGAGGGAGAGTCATTTGGAAGAAAAGCTGATTGATTTTTTTAAAACAAGAGATGAAGGGCTGTTGTTGCCAGAGCAAGATTTATTCGTGCTTGTTTGTCAAGGGTGTATTTTAGAAATGCCTTGCAAGTATAATGTCCATCCACGCATGGTTGGGACAAGAATGATACCTAAAAAATCTGACGCTTGCATGTTGCATTTTTATGCTGATGAAAAGCCTTGGAAGCATTTTGGCTACCCGTATTCTAAAGAATGGCACCAAGTCGCTTTTAAAACTTCTTTTGAATCTTTGGTTTTTGAGAATTTAGTGGGTAGAATTGAAACTTTTACTGAACTCAATGACCACAACAAAAAGAGTTTTTTTGAATTTTTAAACACCAGGCTGAATAAAAAATTTCTTATACAAAAAGCTAGAGTCTTTTTGTTTGCGTTAAGCAGAATTTATTTAAAGACTAACCCCTTATTGGGGTTGGTTTGCTAACACACTCCCCCCAATTATACTTTTTAAACCTATCGCACCCCATGCCAAAGCATGGGTTTTAGATCGGTATTAGAAACTATACCTCATTCCTAAATTGGAAGCGAAATGGCCTATATTGGAAATCAAATTGTGCAAATAAACAAAGCCCAAATTCAAAAACACTTCTTTAGCTAATTTCAATTCCCCACCCATCATCACTCTGGCATGGGTATTTAAAGGGTTGTGCGCGGCATTCACTTTAAAGGTGTTTAAAGACACCGCATTGCTAGAACCAAAGTTAGCAAATTCTTGTAAAACTCCAGCGTTCATATAGAAGTATGAAGTGTCCCCATAATAATAGCGTGCTTCCACATTAGCACTAGCGTTGAATAAATGCTGACTGCTAGAGCCATTTTTTAAAGCCACTTTATTGGTGCTGTTGCTTTTAAAGTTGGTTGAACCTAAATGGTTGTAGCTCACGCCCACGCTTGGTTTTAACACTAAAGCGTTCCTAAAAAACGCGAAGTCATAACCATAGCTCGCTCTTGTCGCAGCGCTATAGGCTAAGTAATTATAGCTTTGATTCAAATCTCGCAGTAGAGCACTTTTGAAATTCAAGCTTGATTGATCACTCCCTAGTGCCCCTTGAGCTTCAAAATCAAATTCATGCTGGTTAGCAAAGATACGGCTATACACGCCAAAATTAGTGTTATTGGCCCCAGAGTTAAGAGAGTTCGCTTGATTACTAAAAGAGCTATAGCCATAGCTTCCAAATCCGCCCACAATGGCTTCCACTTGCCCGTTAAGGTAAGCGTCTACGCCTGCACTTGTGCCATACAATGAAGCGTTACCGCCGCTATTTAAGCTCGTTCCCCCAATAGCGTTAGCCCAAACATTGGTGGGTTTTTCATATTTAGGGGCAAATTGATACAACACTTCCGCCGCGCTCTCTAAAGAAGCGAATCTTTGGTCTTTTAAAGCTTGTAAGCGTTGGGCGAACGAGTCAATATGGTTGGTGTGCCTCCTGGAGAGATTGACTAAACGAGAATTTAAAATCATCGCATTACTCAAGCTCAAAGTTTGTAAGCCACTGGTTTTATGCTCTAAACTGGCTACGTTGTTTAAAGTGGTAGTGGCCCGCATTAATTGCTTGGTGATTTCACCGGTGCTTGTAGCATCAATCATGGTTCTAGCATAACCCGCATCATGGCTATCAATCAATAAGGTTTGCAAGAGATCCCTACCTTGCGTGCCTGAATGAGTATAGAGCGTGTCAATATCCTTAGAGCGGTTGGCCAATTCAAACACGCTCTCAATGGTGCCAAAATCATGCTGATTGATAGCGACTAAATTAGGAGTGGCGCTGTGAGCGAAAGGAGCGTTCTTCACGAGGGCGTAGTTAGCAGAACGCGCATTATTAGTGGTGTTGGTGGGTAAGTTGGTGGTATTGCCACCATTCTCAGTAGGCGTAGAATTGCCTAAATAATACACCGAAATTTTAGAGCCGTTAGCCGTTTTACTGATGCCTATATTTTTCCATGCCTTACCGATAAGATACTTGTAATTGTCAGGGTTATTCACCATGCTTTGATTGCCGATAGCCATACCGCATGCTTTAATGTCATCAGTATTTCGCACCACACAAGTATCCATGCGGTTATTGTTGTTATAAAGGGCTAGGCGCTCTTTGAATTGCTCTTCTAGATTAACATTACTAATGCCATTGGTACCTGTAGAAACATTACCATAACCAATGATTTTCGCTTTCAATAAAACATGCTCTGTATTTTTAATGAGATCTTGAGCGCTGTTAATCTTGATGAGCGGTTTGTAAAATCCGGTCGTGCTGTCTATATCATTATTAAACATCATAGCTGCTGCATTGCCTACATTTAAGGTTGCCACTTTCCCGCCTCGGACCAGATAGTTGATAGTGCCTTGATTGTTGATAAAATCCCCTTGGATGGTTAAATTTGAAAATTGACTATAGTCCATGACCGCATTTTGACCCAGGGTTAGATTATTAAACATAAGTTTTGATGTGCCCCAAGGGTTTTCTGGGGTTGAAGAAGCGAATTTTCTGGTGATTTCAACATTTTTAATATTCCTAGCGTCAAAATAATTCCAAGGGCTATAGTAAAACTCATCTATAACCAGTTTTTCGCCGCTTTTAAATTTGACACCCCCAGAAAAGATTGACCTAGTGCCAGTTTCCAAACGCACGGTATTGATGCGCGATTGACTGCCTATATCTTCGCTAAAATGAGTGTATTCCCCCACACTCACCCCATTGGTTTTAACAATCAATTCATTAATGTTGAAGTTTTTAACGGCCACATTAGTGGAAGCTGTGATGAGCTTGTTGATATTGACCTTACCTGTAACACCACTAAAATCTAAGGTGTTGAAACCACCATTACCCGTATCAATACCTTTAAAATTAGCTGTATGAGCATCCACTTTTAAATTCACAAATCTTCCCAAACTAATATCGTTATTAAAAGTGGCTGTGCCGTTTTTGGTATCCGTGCCAGCCTTAAACTCAAAATTCGCGCTTGATCCTGCCAAAGCATAACCACCCACTTGATTATTCACTCTTAAAGGCCCATCAACGGTGATATTCCCGGTTAGATTTTCCACTAAAAGAGAGCGCCCGCTCGCTTGATTGGACAGATTGATACCGCCTTTGCCGATATGCAAATGAGCCGCATTGGTGGTAAGAGAAGCTTTATACCCTCCCACTCTAATCGTGCCATCAGCGTTAGTGTTGATGCGATCAATATTGACAACCGTGTTTTTGCCACCCGCAAAAGGCCCATCAATGACTTGTGTGGGTTGAATTTCTGTTTTTTGTGCACTATTGGGTGGGTTAATGACCTGAGTGTTACTATTGTTTTGACTGCTCTCTTGTTTGTCGTTTTTAGCGCTTTCATTTTTATCGTTTTTAGCACCACTTTGAGAAGGGGTATTATTAGTTTGATTTTTATAACCACCTTCTGGAGGGGCGATAATGTTTAACCCGGCGCTTTGCCACAAATCCAGTGTGCCAATATGAGTCTTGTTGCTAGCGATAATGCCTGCTTGAGCGGCGTTTTTATCGCCCACAGTGAGATGGTTAAAATTCACTTCCCCTGTCACTTTTGAAGTGTTTATCGTGCTGTATGAAGGGGCCAGATACGCTCCCACGTATTGCAAGCGGCCCATCCACACATTACCCATTAATTTAACGCTGCTTGAAGCCAAATTGAGCGTGGCGCCATCATAAAGAGAAATTTCAGCGTTTTTACTGCTAGTGATCCCTTCTGAAGCTTGCAAAGTCAAAACCGTAGATCTGGCTTTCCTCCCGGCTCCAGAACCCACACGATTATTGATTTCTACAAAATTATCAATTGAAATATTTTTAGCGTTGAAATCCACTCTCGTGGTGCGATCAGCACTATCCTTATAGCTTGTGAAAGAATTGCCATTGAATTGGCCCAAACGCAAAGTGGCTTTTTGCATATTCACGTCTAAATCCCCACCAGTAAAGTTTCTAAGACCTGATAGTTTATAAGTCCCTACAGCGTCTTTCATATCCACTTCAAGCTTGTTCTGCTGCCCGCCTTTGACCCAATAATGCCTAGCGGCATTCCCCCAATCCCAACCTCCATCAATCTTGCTGGATAAAAGGGATTGGTATAAGTCGTATTCCTTGTTAGGGAATTCATTAAAGCCTTTTCCTGCTTGAATGCGCCAAACTTTATCGGGTTTATCTGGGGTTTTATTCGCTTCTTCGGCTTGTTTGAGTCCCCAGCTAAGAAGCCCTGATACCGTTCCTGCAACGGTGCCTGTAGCGATACCCCCAACAATGGCTGGAATGATCACGGTTGTGAAAAAGGCAGCATGACTCTCTTGCGGTATGGAGCTAATCAACGCTCCTGCTAAAACAAGAGAAACTAAAGGGCGATTCATTTTGCGGTGTGTTTGTTGTATTTCCATTTTCTTCCTTTCTTTTTGTAAAACGATTTTTGCACAAAGGGTGCGACTTTAGACTAGAAAATTTCTGTTGCATTTACGATTAAGGCTATAAATATATAGTATCTACAACCAATATTCAATTTATATCAAATTAAAGTAAACGAAAATAAAACTCAACAAGATTAAAAAGCAATATTACTAGAATTTGTGGTTAGAATGTGTAAATAGGTAAAATTTGAAAAGTTTAAAAAGCCTCTCTTACTGAAAATTTTGGTTAGAATGTGTAAAAAGGTAAAATTGGAGGCGTTTAAAAAAGCTTCTCCCAAATCGTGCCTTGTGGGGTGTCCATCAAAGCGATTTTTTGTTGTAAAAGCTCTTCTCTGATACTATCGGCTTTTAAAAAATCTTTTTGTTCTTTGGCGCGTTTTCTTTCTTCTATTTTGCTTTCAATTTCTTGTTTTTCACTCTCGCTCACGCCTAATTGGAAATATTCAGTAGGGTTTTTAAAACCGATGCCAAGCAGTTCTTCTATGAATTTCAAATTCGCTAAAATCTCGCCCTTCAAAGCCTTGTTTTTAGGGTTTTGATCCAGTTTTTCATTCGTAGAAGAAAGCATGCTTTCTAAAACGCTCAACGCCTTAGAAATATTTAAATCATCTTGCATGCACTCTAAAATTTCTTTTTTAAAGTTTGGGTTTATTCCTCCTAAAGTCCCTAAAACGCGCTGTTTCAAACGATAGATTTTATCCAAGCGTTTTTTACTCACTAACAAGTCTTCTTCATTGAAATTCAAAACAGAGCGGTAATGCGCCCCTAGTAAGTAATTGCGCAAAATTTCGCCATCATAGTTTTTCAAGGCGTCTTTAATGAAAAAGCTATTCCCTAAACTTTTAGACATTTTTTCATTGTTGATATTCACAAAGCCATTATGCATCCAGTATTTAGCGATCTCCACGCCAAAGGCGCAACGGGTTTGGCACGCTTCATTTTCATGGTGGGGGAATAACAAATCCGCTCCGCCTGCATGAATATCAATTTGATAGGGGGTGTTAGCGAGCGCTAAAGTTTCAAAGATCATGCTAGAGCATTCTATATGCCAGCCAGGGCGCCCTTTGCCTAAAGGGCTATCAAAGCCCACATCATTATCCCCCTTATAGCTTTTCCATAACACAAAATCCTGCTCAAGCCGTTTTTCTTGCACCAAACCAATACGACCAAATTCAATACTGCTATTATGCACGCTCAAAGAGCCGTAATCTTTATCCTTGCTCGTGTCTAAATAAATATCCCCATTAGAGACTCTATAAGCGAAATTTTTTTCTAAAAGCGTTTCAATCATGCGCACCATAGCGTCTAAATATTCGCTCGCTTTAGGCTCTAGGCTGGGTTTTTTCACGTTCAGGGCGTTCAAATCTCTCGTGTAAGATTCAATATAAATGCTGCTTAATTCTTGAATGCTTTTGCTTTCTTTTAAGGCTTTGTTGATGATTTTATCGTCAATATCCGTGAAATTCCTTACTAGCATCACTTCATAGCCGCTCAATTCAAGCGTGCGCCTCAACAAATCAAAAGCAATCGCGCTCCTGGCATGCCCTAAATGAGCGTCATCATACACCGTAGGCCCGCACACATAAATATTCGCCTTTTTTTCAACTAAAGGCTCAAAAGGGACTTTTTGTTTTAATTTGGTATCATAAATAAACATTTAAAAACCTTGAAAATAATAAAATAAATATAAATGTGTAACCCACGATTTGAACGCTAAGAGTAATAAGATTTCCACGCAAGCGAGGAAAAGGATTACAAGCCATGATTTTAAATTCTTGATTATACCCAAGAATGCTTGAATGCCAAACGCTTTTATCGTTAAAACAAATAAAAACAACCCGCTCAAACTATTCGCTAACGCTAAACCCAAAACCCCTAACAAAGGCATTAAACTCAAAGAAGCCACTAAACCTAAAAAAAGCGAAATTAAAGAGATTTTAGCCGCTTTTTTTTGCTCTAATTTCGCATAAAGCCACAAAGAAAAGAGTTTAGTTAGCCCAAAAGGGAGCAAGCCTAAAAGATAGAGCGAAAAGACTTGCGAAGTGATTAAAGTGTCTTTAGGGCTAAATTGCCCCCTTTCAAATAAAAGCTCGGTGATTTCTTTGCTTAACATGATCCCCCCAATGCTGCAAAGAAGCAAAACCCCCACCAAAAAAAACCACGCCTTTTGCAAGCGTTGTAAGACTAAATCCTGCTGATTGTTTTTAAGCGCGATCGCAATGCTGGGGAAAAGGGCTGTGGAGATAGCGATAGCAAATAAGGCTAAAGGGAGCTGGAAGACTCTATTAGCGTAATACAAATAAGACACGCTCCCGCTCGCTAAAAAAGAGGCGATCGTGGTGTCTAAAAAAGAGGCGATCTGAGCGCTAGAATTGCCTAAAACGCTAGGGAAAAACTGCTTGAAAAACGCTTTCAGATCCCTTTTAACCCTATCCAAACGATATTCTTTTTTGAGCGCGTTTTTAGTCTTAAAACCCAACAGCCCTTTAGACAATAAATCCCATAAGCCTAATTTTATTAAAGGATAAAAGTGTAATAAAATTTGAGCCACGCCCCCTAAAAGCACGCCGTAGCTCAAATAATACAACGCTTCTAAATGCGTTTTTTCTTTAGAAATAAAAAGGGCTAAAATCATGCATAAATTGAGTAAACTTGCGCTATAAGCGCTGGCAAAAAAGCTGTGTTTGTATTGTAAAAGCGCACCTAAAAAAGTGGTAATAAACACCAATAAAAGATACCAAAAATTGATCGCTACAATAGGGGCGCATAGTTTGAGCGTTTCTTCATCAAAGCCGTAAGCTAGGAGTTTGGTGAGCCATAAGGGATTGAGTGCTACTAACAAGCACCATATGAATAAAACGCCGCAAAAAATAAGCCCCACCAAACTCGCAAAGCTCCCTTTAATGGAACTTCGTATGAAGCTTGGTAAAAAGCTTTGGGAAAAAGAGCCCTCCGCAAAAATACGCCTGAATAGATTAGGCAATTTGAAAGCCACAAAGAAAATATCGCTATACACCCCGGCTCCTAGGATATTGGCCATCATCAAATCCCGTAAAAAGCCAAAAATCCTAGAGCATAAAATCCCTAAACTATTCGTTAAAAATATTTTTTTTAGCATGTCAGTCGCAGTTATTACCTAATTTTCAGTGTTTTTTTGTTAGCATATTCCTTTTTCTAAATCTTTATAATACCATTTAAGGATTAAAAAATGAGCTTGGAGCGTTTTGCCCCTATAAAAGTTGAGCGGTGCAAAGACATTCAAAAAGAATTAAAAAAAGCGGCCGCTGAAAATAAATTACAAACAGAAGATCTATGGTTTGAGATTTTAAAAACTTCTATTTTTATCAAAAACAGCGCTAAAGACGATTTTAGCGAGGCTTTTGGTGGGGAATTGCAGCAATTAGAAGAAGAGGAATACTATGAAAAAAAAGAGCTAACCCTTTATCAAACCCACGACATTAAGATCAAATCAAACGCTTATAAACGCTTTTTTGAAGTAAAAGTGGATGAAGATTTAAGCAAAATAGAAATTATTTTAGACGAGTGTTTTATTGTCCTAGACACTGAAGAATATTACCAAGAAATGTTTGCGTATATTAAAGAGCGTTTGGCTTTTGAAGGCGTGGTGTTTCGCCACCTTTCACAAATGTATGAAAATTTAAAAACAGAATTAAGAAAATATCAAAAAGAAGCCCAAAATAAGCGCTTTATTTTATACGCTTCTTTAACCTTTATCCCTAATGTAGAAGAACAATCCCATTTTTTATTAGAAGAAGAATACCTTCCAACCCATACTATCCCTTTAAGCGATCAAGAAGAATCTTTTGTTAAAGAAAATGATTATATCGCTAAAGAAAACCAAAAAGTCGCTTGCGTGAATTTCCCCAAACAAGGCAGAGACGGCCGTAACCTTAAAGGCCTTTATATTGAATTGCCTAAAGTTGCCCATTCGCCCACCCCTATAGGGCATGACAAAAACGCTTTTGAAGAAAGAGAAGAAAATAACGCTTTAGTGTATTACTCCAAAGCCTTACAAGGGGTTAAAATGGAAAAAGGGCGTTTGGTTTCTAAGCAAAATTTTATTTTTAAAAACGGGATCAAATCCATTGAAACGCCTAATCTTTTAGGGGGAGTGGAGAGCGGGCTAGTTTTAGAGATCCAAGCTAAAGACGAATTGAGCGATGCGATCGATTCTAACCTCATTTTAGAAGCGAGCGTAATTAACATTAAGGGCAATGTGGGCAAGAATGTGATCTTAGTGGCCAAAGAAATCACTATAGAGGGGCAAATCCACCCTGAAAGCTATGTCTATGCCAATCAAGCGCGTATCACTAATCATAAGGGCGTGTGCTACGCTAAAGAGTTTGAGTGCAAGTATTTAGAGCGCGCTAAGGTGTATGCCAATAGCGTTAAAGTGGAAGCGAGCGCGGGGAGCGTGGTCTATGCGAAAGAAATCGCTTTAGAAAAGCTCAAAAGCGATAACAAGCTGTATTTTTCCAAGCAATGTTGGATTGATGAGGTGGATGGCAATGGCAACCGTTTTATTTTTTACGCTTTTGGGGGGCGAGAAAACCAAGAAGAATTGAAGATCGCTAAACAAAAACTCAATGCATTAGGGTTAAAATCCAAAAAAATCATCGCTCAGCACCAGTCCTTAAACCATTTAGTCAAAAACCATCAAGCCATCATGGAAAAGCTTAAAAACGCCACCGAAGAAATCAAACGCTCTTTAATGCAACAAGAAAGCGTGAAAGACGCTTATAGCGAGTTTATGTTTGCTTTAAAGCGTTTGAAAATCTTAAAAGCTCAAATGTTAGAATTGCAAAAAATCAATAATGAATGTTACGCTAAACTCATCAGCATAGAAAACAGCTTCCAGCATGCAAGCATTACGACTAAAAACCCTTTCAAGCAAGAAAATATCGTGATTTACCATCGCAATTACCCCAAAGTGAGTAACTTGAGCGCTATGTTAAGCCATAATGAAAGCGTGGATGTGATCTATGAAGATCATAAAATCAAAAAAATCCCTAAAAGCGCGATAAAAGGCTAAAACAAGAGATAAAAAAAGGGATAAAATGATAGTGGGTTTGATAGGGGTTGTGGAAAAAATTTCTGCTTTAGAAGCGCATATAGAAGTGCAAGGGGTTGTTTATGGGGTGCAAGTTTCTATGCGAACTTCTGCTTTGCTCCAAGCGGGCCAAAAAGCGCGTTTGAAAATCTTACAAGTGATTAAAGAAGACGCGCATCTTTTATACGGGTTTTTAGAAGAGAGCGAAAAAATCCTCTTTGAAAGGCTTTTGAAAATCAATGGGGTAGGGGGGCGTATCGCTTTAGCCATTCTTTCAAGCTTTTCGCCGAATGAATTTGAAAACATTATCGCCACCAAAGAAGTCAAAAGACTCCAGCAAGTCCCAGGTATAGGGAAAAAGCTCGCTGATAAGATCATGGTGGATTTGATTGGCTTTTTCATTCAAGATGAAAATAAACCCGCACGCAATGAAGTCTTTTTAGCCCTAGAGAGTTTGGGCTTTAAAAGCGCTGAAATCAATCCAGTTTTAAAAACCCTAAAACCCAATCTCAGCATAGAAGCAGCGATTAAAGAAGCCTTACAACAACTGCGCTCTTAAAAAAAGCTTTTTGGTTTAGCGTGCATAATAGAATAGCCTAATAAGATAAAGTAGGGAGCGAATGAAACAGAAGCCAAAGATTACGCCATAAATGTAATTAAAACGATACCAGAAGTGATTGACAAAGGCGTTAAGGTTGAACAAAACGGCAGAGTAGCTATTGAATACCAAAATATAAGAGTAGGTTTAAAGGATAAGATAATTTAGAAAGGAGAAAAATTACCTAATCATTGGATTATAACAGGATATGAGAAGACAGAGAGTAGCGGAAGTTTATACGCTCATCCACTAATTACAAAGAGCGAGATTCTGCCCTTAAACTCCATTGAAAATAACAATACACAAAAACCGCTAACAAGTCAAGAGGATTTATTAAAACGACAAGAAAATTTAAACGAAATCACACAAGAGCCTATAAATTTAAGCCCATTAGCACAAATGCGAGCATAAAAGCACGAGCTAATGCTAAAAACAATGCAAAAAAATGTATAAAACGAAATTATAAGGATAGTGTAGCCCATAGAAAAACATTAGCAAAATCTCAAAAATAGCAATTGACCATCAGTTATGAGCTGAGCGCTAGACATATTTGATAAAGCTAATGTATTTTGAAACTTCACCATAAAAAATTAAACACAAGGAGTAAGAAATGAAAAGGGTTAAAAAGCCTCACCTTGACCATACACAAGCCCTTTCGTCTTATGTGTCAGGGTCTCTTGGCACACTTAAAGTGTTTTTAGTATGGGTTAGAAAATCATTCTCTAACCCATGCCTTGACAATATTAGCACAAAAATATTAAATAATAGAAAGAGTGAATTAGTTTTAAAAACAATGTTCAAGAGTAACGGAGATTATAAGAATAACAACGCTTATAAGAAGTTTTCAAGTACCGGACTCAATGCTAACGCAAAGGTTCAGCCATAGGTCGAGTTCCCATGGTGGTGCTAAAAAGAACAATACTTAAAAAACTTTAATGAGTCAATGGGTAAAAAATGAATTAATTTTAAAAATGATGCATCAATCAAAGCTTTAATGCAAGACACCAAACCCTCTAAGGGGCAACCATAGGTCGAGTTCCTATAGCGATGTCTGTAAGGATGCTACCATAAAAACCCCAACAAAGTCAAATAACGACCTGAATCTTTTCAAGGAGAACGCAAGGAGAATGAATGAAAAACAAAAATGATGTTAAAGCAGAGATTAACAAGGCGGACATTATCCACTCTTTCATTCCGCAGGCAAGAACGCTTAAAGAATAAGCCGATGAAGTGGGCTTGCATTGAAATGACAAAACAAAAACTTTAAAAAGTCAAGGAAGTCAGGAAATGAAAACTAACGAAGAGTATAGCTACAATCAAATCATAGAAGAAGCGAGAAGGATAATGGATAAAGCGAATCATTAAAGAGTGAGTGGGTTATTATAGGGTTTGAAAAAAAGTAGGAAATCTTAGAGAGCAAGCTAAGTTTATAGACCCTAGCTTAATTACAAAAGATGGAGAGCGTTTAGCTTCTCTTTAAACTCTAATAACCCCAATCCTACCACAAAAGAATAAGTAAGGCAATAAACTACCCAAGCTTACCCAGTCAGTGTGAGAAAAATAAGCCTAAAAACCCCTTTAAAAATTACTCCGTTGTGATTAAACGCCAATAATTGAGTTTTTAAAAAATGATTTTTTAAACTCTATAAAAATGAAATAACCCTTTTTAGGGTTTAGTTTAAGCCCAGTTGGTTTTAGTGAGATTTTCTCTGATGGAAAACAGCTTGTCTTTGACTTCGTTACTGCTCAATTTCCTCACTTTATCCGAATTGTATTTCAAATCCTGGCTAAGAAGAGACAATCTGTTAGATAAATCGGCAATATCCACCCTTAACCCCTCATCTCTGGCTAATTTGAGGGCTGGGATTAGATCCGTATCTTTTGAAAATATCAAAATCCTATCAGCTATTTTTTTAAAGGCTATTCTTTGAATGTCAAGACCCATGAGCATATCCACCTGCTTTTGTTCTAATAACGCTCTATAACTCCCATCAAACTCCACTCTTATTGCGTTTAACTTAGTCCTCCCTAGTCTCAATTCCACTTGATCCAATGAAGCCAGATCGTGTTGGAAATTTTCCACATCGCTATAAATCTTCTCCCATTTAGTCGCTTCACTGCTTTGTAAGATTTCTTCAATGTCGCTGCTGGTGAAGATTTTCATTTCTGTTCCCGGATTTTTTTCATTTTGGAGAGTGTCGTTCCTCTTATCCCATAACGCATGTTCAAAATCAAAGGGTGGGGTGGTATAAAAGTAAATACGGCTGATCCATTCATCATCCAGTAAAAAAGCTCTGATAGTAACGATCACATCTAAAGCGATATTGTAATTAACGCATTTTGTTTGTTTAATATCGCGCCTGAAATTCTCCCAATCCACTAGTATGATTGTGTTTGCTTTCATTTATTGCTCCCTTATTTATATGCTAAATTTTTTAAAAGTTCTTAATGCAATCTTGTATTTTATTCTAACAAGAAACATGGATATAATAATAGCGTTTTTTAAACCTTGCAATTAAATAATAGGAATGATTGATGCGTATTTTAGGAATAGATCCGGGCAGTAGGAAATGCGGGTATGCTATCATTTCTCACGCTTCTAACAAGCTTTCTTTAATCACGGCCGGGTTCATCAATATCACCACGACACGCTTGCAAGAACAGATTTTAGACTTGATAGAAGCCTTAGATTGTTTATTGGATCGTTACGAAGTCCATGAAGTGGCGATTGAAGATATTTTCTTTGGGTATAACCCAAAAAGCGTGATCAAGCTCGCGCAATTCAGGGGGGCGTTGTCCTTAAAGATTTTAGAAAGGATCGGTAATTTTAGCGAATACACGCCCTTGCAAGTCAAAAAAGCCCTTACCGGTAACGGGAAAGCCGCTAAAGAGCAAGTGGCCTTTATGGTCAAACGCTTGCTAAACATCACAAGCGAAATCAAGCCTTTGGA
>ASYU01000057.1:0-5565 GCA_000448465.1 Helicobacter pylori PZ5056
AGCCTTTCTGATAGGGTTTTAAGCACGATCGGCAGCCAGACTAACTACGGCACGAACACCAATTTCCCCAACATGCAACAACAGCTCACCTACTTGAATGCGGCGAATGTGTTTTTTAATGCGATGAATAAGGCTTTAGAGACCAAAAATGGAACTAGTGTTGCGACTGGTCAAGATGGTCAAACTTACTCTGCACAAGCCATTCAATACCTTCAAGGCCAACAAAATATCTTAAATAACGCAGCCAACTTGCTCAAACAAGATGAATTGCTCCTAGAAGCTTTCAACTCTGCCGTAGCTGCTAACATTGGGAATAAGGAATTCAATTCAGCCGTTTTTACAGGTTTGGTGCAAGGCATTATTGATCAATCCCAATCGGTTTATAACGAGCTCACTAAAAACACCATTAGCGGGAGCGCGGTTGATGGTGCTGGGATAAATCCCAACCAAGCTAACGCTGTGAACACGCGTGCTAGTCAGCTCCCTAACGCTCTTTATAACGCGCAAGTAACTTTGGATAAAATCAATGCGCTCAATAATCAGGTGAGAAGCATGCCTTACTTGCCCCAATTCAGAGCCGGGAACAGCCGTGCGACGAATATTTTAAACGGGTTTTACACTAAAGTGGGCTATAAGCAATTCTTCGGGAAGAAAAGGAATATCGGTTTGCGCTATTATGGTTTCTTTTCTTATAACGGAGCGAGCGTGGGCTTTAGATCCACTCAAAATAATGTAGGGTTATACACTTATGGGGTGGGGACTGATGTGTTGTATAACATCTTTAGCCGCTCCTATCAAAACCGCTCTGTGGATATGGGCTTTTTTAGCGGTATCCAATTAGCCGGTGAGACCGTCCAATCCACGCTCAGAGATGACCCCAATGTGAAGTTGCATGGGAAAGTCAATAACACGCACTTCCAGTTCCTCTTTGACTTCGGTATGAGAATGAACTTCGGTAAGTTGGACGGGAAATCCAACCGCCACAACCAGCACACGGTGGAATTTGGCGTGGTGGTGCCTACGATTTATAACACTTATTACAAATCAGCAGGGACTACCGTGAAGTATTTCCGTCCTTATAGCGTTTATTGGTCTTATGGGTATTCATTCTAAGAAAGGGGGGAAGAGACAAACATGAAACAAAATTTAAAGCCATTCAAAATGATTAAGGAAAATTTAATGACACAATCTCAAAAAGTAAGATTCTTAGCCCCTTTAAGCCTAGCGTTAAGCTTGAGCTTCAATCCAGTGGGCGCTGAAGAAGATGGGGGCTTTATGACCTTTGGGTATGAATTAGGTCAGGTGGTCCAACAAGTGAAAAACCCGGGTAAAATCAAGGCCGAAGAATTAGCCGGCTTGTTAAACTCTAATACGACAAACAACACCAATATCAATATTGCAGGCACAGGAGGCAATGTCGCTGGGACTTTGGGCAATCTCTTTATGAACCAATTAAGCAATTTGATTAATTTGTATCCTACTTTGAACACTAATAATGTTACACAATGTGGTGCTACTAATAGTGGTAGTAGTGGTAGTGCGACCACAGCCGCTACTACTAGTTCTAGCCATTGTTTCCAAGGCAACCTGGCTCTTTATAAAGAAATGGTTAGCTCTATCAAAACTTTGAGTCAAGACCTCAAAAACAATATCTTTCAAGGCAACAACAACACCACGAGCGCGAATCTCTCCAACCAGCTCAGTGAGCTTAACACCGCTAGCGTTTATTTGACTTACATGAACTCATTCTTAAACGCCAATAACCAAGCGGGTGGGATTTTTCAAAACAACACTAGTCAAACTTATGGGAATGGGGTTACCGCTCAACAAATCGCTTATGTCCTAAAGCAAGCTTCAATCACTATGGGGCCAAGCGGTAATGGTGGGGCTGCCGGTGCGTTTTTGGACGCCGCTTTAGCGCAGCATGTTTTCAACTCTGCTAACGCTGGGAATGATTTGAGCGCTAAGGAATTCACTAGCTTGGTGCAAAACATCGTCAATACTTCTCAAAACGCTTTAACGCTAGCCAACAACGCTAACATCAGCAATTCAACAGGTTATCAAGTGAGCTATGGCGGGAATATTGATCAAGCGCGCTCTACCCAACTATTAAACAACACCACAAACACTTTGGCTAAAGTTAGCGCTTTGAATAACGAGCTTAAAGCTAACCCATGGCTTGGGAATTTCGCTGCCGGTAACAGCTCTCAAGTGAATGCGTTTAACGGGTTTATCACTAAAATCGGCTATAAGCAATTCTTTGGAGAAAACAAGAATGTGGGCTTACGCTACTACGGCTTCTTCAGCTATAATGGTGCTGGCGTGGGTAATGGCCCTACTTACAATCAAGTCAATTTGCTCACTTATGGGGTGGGGACTGATGTGCTTTACAATGTGTTTAGCCGCTCTTTTGGCAGTAGGAGTCTTAATGCGGGCTTCTTTGGGGGGATCCAACTCGCAGGGGATACTTACATCAGCACGCTAAGAAACAGCCCTCAACTTGCGAATAGGCCTACAGCGACAAAATTCCAATTCTTGTTTGATGTGGGCTTACGCATGAACTTTGGTATCTTGAAAAAAGACTTGAAAAGCCACAACCAGCATTCTATAGAAATCGGTGTGCAAATCCCTACGATTTACAACACTTATTATAAAGCTGGCGGCGCTGAAGTGAAATACTTCCGCCCTTATAGCGTGTATTGGGTCTATGGCTACGCCTTCTAAAAAAGCTCAAGGCCTTTTATAGGCTTTGAACGAACTTTTTATAACCCCCCCACTTTAAAAATAACCTAAAAATCCCTATCAAATGTTGTCAAATAGTGGGATTAACCCCTAAGAGTGCTTAAAAATTTGCTTGCACAAGTTCTTTTACTATGTTTGTTATGTTTATTTTAAAATGCGCCTTGGAGTGTTTTTAACTTGCTGCGATTAGGCTTTGAACGAACTCTTTATAACTCCTATTTTAAAAACAACCTAAAATATTTATCAAATAATCAAATAGTAGGATTAACCCCCCTAAAAGAACGCTTAAAAATAAGAACGCTTAATTAAAAACTTTTAAAAAACTTTAGCGCTTCAAAATTTTTATACTTAGAAAAACAACCCAAAATATTTATCAAATGTTATCAAATATTGAGATTATCCCCCAAGAACGCTTTAATGGTGAAAGCGTTCAAACGCTAAAGATATTTAGGATTTCTGTGGTTTAAAACTTTGTTTTATGGTTCTAAATTTTATGGTAAAACCCATTTTTTAAGGGGATAGGAAGTATTTTGAAACCCCCACAAAACTAAATCCCCCCTAACCTCTAGGAAGCGCTTTTAAAAAACGAGCCGCACAAAGTCTTTTATACTTAGATTTTAAAATGCTTTGGAGTGTTTTTAACTTGCTGCGGTTTGATTGAAAATCAAAACTTCAGCGTGAGATTGGTCATCATGTAACTTCTGTCTTGGTAATTCGCGCTAAAATCGCCATCGGGGTTATTGAACTTGGGCGCTCCAAAATACCCTGCTTGATAGCCTTTATTGATCCTAGCCCCATAATAAGTGATCCTAAAGTTAAGGAGAACCGATTCAGTGAACGCATAGCTCGCATTGAATTGCAAAGAATATTCATTAGCCCTCCCCACTTGCCCTAACGCATTTTTATTCGCATGAGAGACGCGCCCAAAAACATGCCATGCAAAACGCTTATGGATCCCTCCAACCGAAGTGTAAAAAGTGAAAGTGTTCGCGTTAGTGATCGCATCAGCTAGCCCATCATAAGCCGTATTATCCCAAAAATCATAGCCAATCATTCCGGCATGCCTAGTCGTTACTGAGATTTCATTAGCGATATAGGAAGTGTTATTACCCCTTGGCATCGTGTGAGAGCCTAAAAAAGCGTCCGAATTGCCAAAGGTGTTATAAAAGCCAATGGACCAGTTGAAATTATCCCACCAAAAAACCTGGCGGATATTTAAAGTAACGCCATTCCTCCCCAACAACGATCCATGAGGCGTGCTGTCTTCTAAACTATAAGTGTTTGTTTCTGGGTTATACCACCCCCTATAGTATAAAGGAAAGGTTGTCATGATCATGCTTTGAGAGCGAAAGCCCACATTTTCAAAATTCCTATTCGTGTCATAGACTAGCTTAAAGCCAGGAGCGTTATAAGTCTTAGGCGCAAAATAATAAAAAAATTGAGCGTCTAAACCTTTATAAGAATAGGTTGTGGTGATCCCATGCCAGCCGTAATTGATGAAATCGTTGCTGTTACTAGGATTGCCTCCCTTTTTCAAATAAGGCACTGTCGCAAAAAACTCATAAATCCAAGAGTTAAACGCCAAACCTCTCCCAAAAGAACTCCACCACCAAAACCTTAACCTTTGCGTCTCAGTCTTATAGGGCTGATAATACACTTCCCACCCTTGATTCGAACCGCTCATGAAATCAATATTCGCTTCATAGCGCCCCGCTTTAAACCCAAAAACATCTTTGTAATCATATCGTAAAAAAGCGGTATCCACCACATAAGGCCTTGCATGATAGCTCGCTGATTGAGAAGTCCCCGCATAAGCAGGGCCAAGATACTTATTAAAAAAGTATCCATGATAGCCCCCAATGAAATTCTCTACAATTGAGCCAAAAACCTTCCCATTAGCTTGGTTAATATAATATTTAGTCTTATCGTAAGGAATGGCTGCAATCGCCCCACCCAAAGAAACAGAAAGCCTATGGTTTTCAGTGCCTTTAGGGAGTAAATTGACTTTGACTTGCGCTAAAGTTACAATATCTATAAAACTTTCAGTAGGATAAATCCCTTTTTTAGTATTGATTTGAGAATTGTTAAAACCAATCTTAGAAAAGTTCTCCACACGACCACTAAACCGATAATCAAAAGCTTCTACAGGACATAATAAAAACGATAAAAGCGATAAAGAAGAAGTCAGAAAATACTTTTCTTGCCTCATTAAATTCTCCCTAATTTTAATTGTATGATCTTTTTTGTTGAGATTATAATTATAATCAAAAAAAAAAAACAGCATAAAGTTAAGATATTAATTAAAACCCACAACCTTATTTTACAAAAAATAACCTTTTATTTCAAATTGGTTTAAAATTAAAGGATTAAAATCATATATTTGTTACTTCTAAAGAATGTTTTATTTTTGATTAGATCCGCTACCCATGAAATCCTTATTTTTAGATCCATTATTAAAACTTATAGGAAATTTCAAATCTAGCGTTAAAGCCAGGCTCTGCCATGCCCCTTGCGTATTTGTCTTGATTGGGTTCATCAGGGCTCATCACCGGGCTTGCTTGATCAATATATTGTTGGTTAAAAACATTGTTAAACACCGCATTCAGGCTCAACCCTTTGAGTTTTTTGTAAGCGGGCTTGTAAGTGATAAAGAAACTGCTCACCCCATAGCCGGGCTTATGCACATGAAAAATCCCGGGGGTTTTAGGGCAATTGCTAGGCCGTCTGTCAATATCCGTAGGGCCGTTACGATAAGGGCTATAAGAGCAATAACTCAAATCTGTAACAAAGCGTGAAAGCCAAGTGATGCTAAGGCCGGTGCGT
>ASYU01000058.1:0-3541 GCA_000448465.1 Helicobacter pylori PZ5056
AGCGTTTTTATTTTCCCGGATTTAAACGCCGGGAACATCGCTTACAAAGCGGTGCAACGGAGCGCTAAAGCCGTGGCGATAGGGCCTATCTTACAAGGCTTGAACAAGCCCATTAACGATTTGAGTAGGGGCGCTTTAGTGGAAGATATTATTAACACCGTTTTGATTAGCGCCATTCAAGCTCAAGATTAATTGATTAGGAGAAATGATGGAAATTTTAGTGTTGAATCTGGGTAGTTCGTCTATTAAGTTTAAGTTGTTTGACATGAAAGAAAATAAGCCCTTAGCGAGCGGTTTAGCCGAAAAAATCGGCGAAGAAATAGGGCAGTTGAAAATCAAATCGCATTTGCACCATAACGATCAAGAATTAAAAGAAAAGCTTGTGATTAAAGATCATGCGAGCGGACTTTTAATGATTCGTGAGAATTTAACGAAAATGGGGATCATCAAAGATTTTGATCAAATTGACGCTATAGGGCATCGTGTGGTTCAAGGGGGGGATAAATTCCATGCCCCGGTTTTAGTGGATGAAAAAGTCATGCGAGAAATTGGCAATCTTTCTATTTTGGCCCCCTTACACAACCCGGCGAATTTAGCCGGTATTGAGTTCGTTCAAAAAGCGCACCCCCATATCCCTCAAATCGCTGTTTTTGACACCGCATTCCATGCCAGCATGCCCAGTTACGCTTACATGTATGCGTTGCCTTATGAATTGTATGAAAAGTATCAAATCCGCCGCTATGGTTTCCATGGGACTTCACACCATTATGTGGCTAAAGAAGCGGCGAAGTTTTTGAATATCCCTTATGAGGAATTTAACGCTATCAGTTTGCATTTAGGGAACGGCTCAAGCGCGGCCGCCATTCAAAAGGGCAAGAGCGTGGACACTTCTATGGGGCTAACCCCCTTAGAGGGTTTGATTATGGGCACAAGGTATGGGGATATTGACCCCACTGTGGTGGAATATATCGCGCAATGCGCGAACAAGAGCTTAGAAGAAGTGATGAAAATGTTAAACCATGAAAGCGGCTTGAAAGGCATTTGTGGGGATAATGACGCTAGGAATATAGAAATGAGAGCCAAAAAGGGCGATAAGCAAGCCAAGCTCGCTTTTGAAATGTGCGCTTATCGCATTAAAAAGTATATTGGGGCTTACATGGTAGTCTTAAAAAAAGTAGATGCGATCCTCTTTACAGGGGGATTAGGGGAAAACTATTCGGCTTTAAGAGAGAGCGTGTGCGAGGGCTTAGAAAATTTAGGGATCGCTTTACACAAGCCCACGAACGACAATCCGGGCAGTGGGTTGGTGGATTTAAGCCAGCCTAATACTAAAGTCCAAATTTTACGAATCCCCACTGATGAAGAGCTAGAAATCGCTTTACAAGCCAAAGAAATGGTAGAAAAAATAAAGGTTGTTTAATGAGAATGGTTCATTTTTTAGAGGGCGTTCATTTTGAAAAGCTCCACATTGAAGCGTTGAGTGAAAATTCTTCCAATAAAGAAATCCGCATTTGCATGCCCAAAGGAGCGATCATGGACAAACACAAGGCCCCGGGAGCGATTAGCGTGCAGGTTTTAGAGGGTAAAATCGTTTTTGAAGTGGGAGATGAAAAAATAGAAATGCCAAAGGGGGCGTTAATCAGCCTAGAAGCGCAAGTTTTGCATCGTTTGGACGCTTTAGAAAATAGCGTTATCAGGCTATCTTTAAGTAAAAAATAAGGAAAATCAAATGATGAAAGCCGTTTTTATCAATGTTTGGTATTTGCTTTTAACGATCATTTTGTTAATCATCATATGGAGGATCATTAAATTAGTGTTAAAAGATAAAAACGACAGTGGCGATAAGAGGTTAGGGTAAAGCATGTTTTTGATCTAAAAAATGAGCCAAAAAAATAAAAGAAGTCGTTTAATGATAGTCGTTTAATTAAGCACGCTACAATACGAAAATTTTAAAAGACAAGGAAAAGAAATGAGCGAACAACGAAAAGAATCTTTACAAAATAACCCTAATTTGAGTAAAAAAGATGTCAAAATCGTGGAAAAGATTTTGAGCAAGAACGACATTAAAGCCGCTGAAATGAAAGAGCGCTACCTTAAAGAAGGGCTGTATGTGTTGAATTTCATGAGTTCTCCCGGCAGCGGTAAAACCACGATGTTAGAAAATCTAGCGGATTTTAAAGACTTCAAGTTTTGCGTGGTAGAGGGCGATTTGCAAACCAACAGAGATGCGGACAGGTTGCGTAAAAAAGGCGTGAGCGCGCATCAGATCACCACCGGCGAAGCGTGCCATTTGGAAGCGAGCATGATTGAGGGGGCGTTTGATTTATTAAAAGATGAGGGAGCGTTAGAAAAAAGCGATTTTTTAATCATTGAAAACGTGGGGAATCTGGTTTGCCCCTCAAGCTATAATCTAGGGGCGGCGATGAATATCGTTTTACTCTCCGTGCCAGAGGGCGATGATAAGGTGCTAAAATACCCTACGATGTTCATGTGCGCGGATGCGGTCATTATCAGTAAAGCGGACATGATTGAAGTGTTTAATTTTAGGGTTTCTCAAGTCAAAGAAGACATGCAAAAATTAAAGCCTGAAGCGCCTATTTTTTTAATGAGCTCCAAAGACCCTAAAAGCTTGGAAGATTTTAAAAATTTCCTTTTAGAAAAAAAGCGTGAAAATTACCAATCCACGCATTCGTTTTAATGTGTTTAGCGATCCCCTCTAAAGTCATAGCCATTAAGGATAATGTGGCTATTTTGGAGACTTTGGGCGTTCAAAGAGAAGCGAGCTTGGATTTAATGGGCGAGTCCGTTAAAGTGGGCGATTACGTGTTGTTGCATATCGGCTATGTGATGAGCAAGATTGATGAAAAAGAAGCCCTAGAATCTATTGAGCTTTATCAAGAAATGATCGCCAAAATGAACGAAACGCAATAATAACAATGAGCGTTGATCACCTCATTTCGCCCTTTAGAGACAAGCAAACCCTTTTAGCGCTCTCTAATGCAATCAAAAAACTCGCTTCCAAACTCACTAAAAAATTAGTCATCATGGAAGTGTGCGGAGGGCATACGCATTCTCTCATGAAATACGGGCTTTTAGATTTGATGCCTAACAATTTAGAGTTTGTGCATGGGCCAGGGTGCCCGGTATGCGTGATGCCAAGAGCACGCCTTGATGAAGCTTATGAACTCGCTATGATCAAAGACAGCATTATTTTGAGTTTAGGGGATATGATGAGAGTCCCAGGGAGCTATGGGAGTTTGATACAAGCGAGAGAAAAGGGGCTGGATGCACGCTTTTTGTATTCGCCCATGCAAGCTTTAGAGATCGCTAAAGAAAACCCTACTAAAAAAGTCATTTACATTGCGATCGGTTTTGAAACCACAACGCCCATGACGGCTAGCGTTTTATGGAGCGCCAAAAAAGAAAAATTAAAAAATCTTTTTTTCCACATCAACCACATTTTAGTGCCTCAGAGCGTGAGCGCGATTTTAGAAGATCCAGCATGCCAGATTAACGCTCTTTTAGCCCCTAGCCATGTGAG
>ASYU01000059.1:0-2741 GCA_000448465.1 Helicobacter pylori PZ5056
TGCTGTGGGATTTGAATCGCTCTAATATCGCCGCTTCCACAGGGAGCGCGTGTGCGAGTGAGGATTTAGAGGCTAATCCTGTCATGGTGGCGATTGGGGCGAGTAAGGAATTGGCTCATACCGCTATCAGGCTTTCATTGAGCCGTTTTAACACGGAAGCTGAAATTGACAAAACGATTGAAGTTTTCTCTCAAGCGGCTGTAAGATTGAGAAATATTTCAAGCTCTTATTAAAAAGAATATAAAGGAATCAAAATGGCAAAACATGATTTAGTGGGATCGGCCCTTTGGGACGCGTATTCTAAAGAAGTTCAAAGGCGCATGGATAACCCTACGCATTTAGGGGTCATCACAGAAGAGCAGGCTAAAGCCAAAAACGCTAAGCTCATTGTGGCGGATTACGGTGCAGAAGCATGCGGGGATGCGGTGAGATTGTATTGGCTTGTAGATGAAAGCACGGATATTATTATTGACGCGAAGTTTAAAAGCTTTGGTTGCGGGACAGCGATCGCAAGCTCGGATATGATGGTAGAATTG
Source organism: Helicobacter pylori PZ5056 (assembly GCA_000448465.1). GTDB lineage: Bacteria > Campylobacterota > Campylobacteria > Campylobacterales > Helicobacteraceae > Helicobacter > Helicobacter pylori_CI. The sequence goes on from ASYU01000059.1 coordinate 537, forward strand.
TGTTTGAATAAAAGAGTCCAAGATGCGGTAAAAATCACAAATTTAGATGTGGAAAGAGGCTTAAGAGACGATCCGGACACGCCGGCGGTGCCTGGGCAAAAAATGCACTGCTCCGTGATGGCGTATGATGTGATCAAAAAAGCTGCCGGCATGTATTTGGGGAAAAACGCCGAAGATTTTGAAGAAGAAATCATCGTGTGCGAGTGCGCTAGGGTGAGTTTAGGCACGATTAAGGAAGTGATTAGGCTTAATGATTTAAAAAGCGTTGAAGAAATCACTAATTACACCAAAGCCGGCGCGTTTTGTAAAAGCTGCGTGAGACCGGGAGGGCATGAAAAAAGGGATTATTACCTGGTGGATATTCTTAAAGAAGTGCGCGAAGAAATGGAAGCTGAAAAACTTAAAGCCGCCGCTAACAAATCCCAAAATGGGGAATTGGCTTTTAGGGAAATGACTATGGTTCAAAAGATTAAAGCGGTGGATAAAGTCATTGATGAAAATATCCGCGCTATGCTTATGATGGATGGGGGGGATTTAGAGATTTTAGACATTAAAGAAAGCGATGATTACATTGATGTGTATATCCGCTACATGGGGGCATGCGATGGGTGCATGAGCGCGACTACCGGGACTTTATTTGCCATTGAAAACGCCTTGCAGGAATTATTGGATCGCAGTATTAGGGTGTTACCGATTTGATTTGTTCTTTTTAGGGGGTGAAGCCTTTTTTGAGCGAAGCGCTAATAAACTCAAAATGAGGAATGATTAGCGCTTGCGACATTATTCATTATACGCTACTTTTATGCTAATATGCTATTTTGAAGCGATTTGCGATGATGATTGAAGGAACTTGATGAAAAAGACAGAAAACACAGATGAAACTCGCTTAAGGGGAACTAAAAATAAACTAGGACGCAAACCAAAAGCAGACGCTAATAAAAAAACTCGTGCTGTAAGCTTGTATTTTTCTGATGAGCAATACCAAAAACTAGAAAAAATGGCTAACGAAGAAGAAGAAAGCGTGGGATCTTATATCAAACGCTATATTTTGAAGGCTTTAAGAAAAATAGAGCAAAATGGCGCTTGATAACTTTTTAACTTGGTTTTAGTTTAGCTTTATGAGTTTTGCTATAGAACAAAACCAAAACCCCATTTTTATCTGGTCTTTAGCTGTGTGATTTTAAAAAAGAGTGGTATTTTGGCTAAAAAAACTTCTTTATTTGAGTGTCAGCATTGTGGTTTTACAAGCCCTAAGTGGCTAGGCAAGTGCGTTCAATGCAACGCATGGGAGAGTTTTATAGAATTGAACCAAGCCCAAAAGGAAGTTTTACACGCGCTTAAAAAACCGCTCCCACAAGCACAAAAAAGCGTTTCTATCGCTGCAATTGAGCATGAAGAAGTGGTGAAATTTTCTTCCACTCAAAGCGAATTGGATATTGTCTTAGGTGGGGGGATCGCTAAAGGAGGGTTGTATTTAGTGGGGGGGAGTCCTGGGGTGGGGAAATCCACTCTGCTTTTAAAAGTGGCTTCTGGCTTAGCCAAAAACCAGCAAAAGGTTTTGTATGTGAGCGGGGAAGAGAGCTTGAGCCAGATTAAAATGCGCGCCACTAGATTGGATTGCATAGAAAAAGAATTGTATCTGCTCAATGAAATCAATTGGCCTGTGATTAAGGCTAATATAGAAAGCGAAAATTATTTTGCTTGCGTGATTGATTCTATCCAAACGCTTTATTCGCCAGAGATTTCTTCAGCCCCCGGCTCTATTTCGCAAGTGCGAGAGATCACTTTTGAGCTCATGCGTTTGGCAAAAACAAGAGATGTTGCTATTTTTATCATTGGTCATATCACTAAAGAAGGGAGCATCGCAGGGCCTAGAGTGCTAGAGCATATGGTAGATAGCGTGCTGTATTTTGAGGGCGATCCCAGTAGGGAATTAAGGATTTTGAGGAGTTTTAAAAACCGCTTTGGCCCTACGAGTGAAATCGGCTTGTTTGAAATGAAAGAGCAGGGTTTGGTGAGCGCTAAAGAAGCTTCAAGCTTGTTTTTTTCCAAAGAAGAGCCTATGGAGGGGAGTGCCATTACCATTACTTTAGAAGGCTCAAGAGCGTTGATTTTAGAGATTCAGGCGTTGGTGAGCGAGTGCAGTTTTGGAGCGCCCAAACGATTAGCGAACGGGTTTGACACCAACCGCCTTAACATGCTCAT
>ASYU01000060.1:0-2448 GCA_000448465.1 Helicobacter pylori PZ5056
TGTCCGGCGCCCGTTTCAGCAATAATCCTTGTTTTCCCCATTTTTTTCGCTAAAAGGGCTTGCCCTAAAGCCTGATTAGTCTTGTGCGCCCCGCCATGGATTAAATCTTCTCGTTTGAGATAAAGCTTGACTTTAGGGTTAGAAACGATGTTTTGACACAAGGTTAAGGGGCTAGGACGGCCCACAAAATCTTTTAAAAGATGAAAATATTCTTTTTGGAATTTTTCATCTTTCAAACACGCATCAAACGCCTGTTCTAACTCTCTTAATGCAGGCACTAATAATTCTGAAACAAAACTCCCTCCAAACTCCCCAAAATACGCTTTTTGATTCATTTTAATACTCTCTTAAAATTCGGGCTAATCGCTTGATTTTATCCTTATTTTTAATCCCAGGGCTTGTTTCTAAACCTGAATTGAAATCCAAACCCAACGCTTTAACTTTCAAGGCTTTTTGAATGTTATCCAAATTAAGCCCACCAGCTAGCATGAAAGGCGTTTTGACATTTTCTAAAATACCCCAATCAAAACTCACGCCATTGCCTCCCATTTTATCCCCTTTAGTGTCATATAAGACTAGAGAGGCCTCTTTAGTTTTAGGCGCTAAATCTTTAGCATTCATCACGCTCACTACTTGCCAGATCGCGCAAGTTTTAGGGAGCGATTTTTTCAATTGAGCGATTTCTTGTTGCGAATAGCCATAAAGCTGCACCGCTTTTAAATCAAGCTTTTTAGCGATTTTTTGAATTTTTTTAATCTTATCTTTCACAAACACGCCCACAAAATCCAATTTTTTAACCGCTTTTGTGATCTTTAGGGCTTCTTTAGGCTTGATGTATCTGGGCGAAGATTTTTCAAAAATCAAACCCCCATAAATAAAATGGTTTTTATAAACGGCTTTAGCGTCTTTAATTCTTGTAAGCCCGCACACTTTATTTTCGCCTAAAATCAATTTAATACACGCTTTTTTCAAATCCTTTTCTTTCATTAAAGAGCTACCCACTAAAAAGCCATTCACATAAGGGGCTAGGGCTTTGATTTGTGTGTGCGAATAAATACCGGACTCGCTCACCACGAGCGCGTCTTTAGGCAAAAGGGGGCGTAATTTGAGCGTGTTGTCAATGTCGGTTTTTAAGGTGTGCAAATCCCTGTTATTGATGCCGATAATGTCGTATTGGAGTTTGAGCAAGCGCTTGATTTCTTGTTGGTTAGAAACTTCAGTCAGCACGCTCATGTTTAAGGATTTAGCGAGGCTGAAAAGCTCTAAATAATTTTTATCATCTAATACGCTTAACATTAAAAGCACCGCATTAGCCCCCATCATTCTAGCGAGTTTGATTTGAAAAGCATCAATGATAAAATCTTTGCATAAAATGGGCTTAATGGAATGTTGCGAAACAATCTTAATGTTTTCATAAGAGCCTAAAAAATATTTAGAATCGGCTAAAACTGAAATGCAAGAGGCGAATTTTTCATAAGTCTTGGCTATTTTCAACAGATCAAAATCTTTTCTTATTAAACCTTTAGAGGGCGATGCTTTTTTGCATTCTAAAATAAAGTTGGTTTTTTTTTCTAGTAACGCTTTTTTAAAATCCCTGTCGCTTGGGGTTATGTTTGCGGGCAAGGTGTGATTTTTTTTGAGTTCAGAAATTTCTAGGAGCTTGTCTTTAAGGATGTTTTTTAACACGCTAGGCATGGCTTATTCTTATGATTCTTTGCAAATGCGTATAGGGCGCTTTGGTTTTTAAATGCTCTAAAGTCATGCTCACGCCCTCTTTTAAATCTTTAGCCTTGTGGCTTAAATACAACAAACTCGCCACATTCGCCACAACCACCATTGTATGCGAATCCTTGCCTTTATTTTCTAAAATATCTAAACACGCTTGAGCGCTTTCTTGCGCGTTTTCAATCTGTAATTCTTTCAAATCATAGGGGGGCAAATCAAAATCTTTAGCGCTCAAGTCATACTCTAAAATTCCGTTATTTTTCAATTCACACGCATGCGTAATGTCATGCAACACGATTTCATCTGTCCCCCCTCCATTAACCACCATCGCCCTTTTAACGCCTAAAGCCTTTAACGCTAGTGCCATAGTCTTGCACAAGGATTTGTCATACACGCCTAAAAGCTGGATTTTGGGCCTTAAGGGGTTGATTAAAGGCCCTAAGCAATTAAAAATCGTTTTAGTGAAAAGCTCTTTTCTTAAGGGGGCGGATTTTTTAAAACTTTGATGGTATAAAGGCGCGAATAAAAAACCAAAATGCGTTTGTTTGAAACAATTCTCTAATTGCGTGGGATTCATTTCAATATTCACGCCTAAATTTTCCAACAAATCCGCGCTCCCGCTATGACTGGACACGCTCCTTGATCCGTGTTTGGCCATAGATAATCCCATAGAGCTGGCAATGAGCGCAGCAATCGTGCTGATGTTAATCGTTTTTAACCCAT
>ASYU01000061.1:0-7745 GCA_000448465.1 Helicobacter pylori PZ5056
AGCTTTTGGGTAAAAATTGCATAGAAACGCATAAGGGGGTGGGCTATCGCTTTAACCCACTATGAAAAAAAATCCCTTAAACTCTTTTAACTATATTAGACTTAGCTTAAGAGCACTTAAATTTTGGGGTCTTAGGGGCTGTTGGAATAAACTATAGCGTTTAGAATTTAGCTAAAAACAAAATTAAATAAAGAAAGTTAAAAAGTTAAAAGAAAACAACCTTTAAAGGTCGTTTCCTAAAAACTCACTTCATTTGCAAAGCCACTTCTTCAGCGAAATTCTCTGTTTTTTTCTCAATGCCTTCACCCAATTCAAAACGCACATACTCAGTGATTTTTAAATCATCATCCCATTCTTTGGAACAATCAGCGATGACTTGAGCGATAGTTTTTTTATCGTCCATGACATAGAATTGCCCTAAAAGGGTTAGGCGTTGATCAATAAGGGTGTTATCAGCGATAAACCTTTCCATTTTTCCAGGAACGATTTTATCCCAGATTTTTTCAGGCTTGCCCTGCACTTTTAATTCGTCTTCAAAGGCTTTCTTTTGATGGGCTAAAACTTCATCGCTCAATTCAATGCGGCTCCCAAAAGCGGGGATGTTTTTTAAAGATTTGCCCAAGCGTTTAGCCTCTTCATTGTCTTTTTCAATTTCAGCGATCAAGGCTAAGGTTTCTTTTTTGACAAAATCAAGGCTAAAGTCTTTGCAATCTAGCACTTGAGGTTTCATCGCTGCGGCATGCATAGCGATGTTTCGGGCCAGTTCAACCACTTTGGGGGCGTTTTTCTCATTATCGTATTTTATACCGATTAACACGCCCACTCTGGCGTTAGAATGCGCATAACCATTGACAATATGAGAGCTAGGGGCTTTTAAATGAGCGATTTTCCTCACTAAAATGTTTTCACCGATCACAGCGATTTGAGAGTGCAAATATTCTTCAAAAGGCTTGTTGTCTAACAGGCTTTTAAGCAATTCTTCTGTGGTATGGATATTATGGGCTTTGATCGTTTCTAAAGTTTTTTTCACCAATTCCTTAAAGCCCTCATTTTTAGCCACAAAATCCGTTTCGCTATTGATTTCTACCATCATTGCGCTTTTAAAATCGGGTGCGACTTCTAAAGCGACTACGCCCTCAGCAGCGATCCTATCGGCTTTTTTAGCGGCTTTACTCAAGCCTTTTTCGCGCAAGAAATCAATAGCCTTTTGCAAATCCCCAGCCACTTCCACAAGAGCCTTTTTGCAATCCATCATGCCCGCATCGGTTAAGTCCCTTAATTTTTTGACTAATTGAGCGCTAATTCCTGACATTATTCGGCTCCTTGAGTGATTTCTTTTTGGATTTCAGCGAGCATTTCTTCTTTTTCTTCATTGCTCACGAACTCTATCTCTTCGCTATTTTCATCCGCATGGACAATTTCTTCTTGCATGAGTTCTCGCCCCTCTAAAATCGCTTCGCTCATTTCTTTACAGAACAATCTAATAGAGCGGATCGCATCGTCATTTCCAGGAATGGGGTAATCCACTAAATCAGGGTCGCAGTTAGTGTCTAAGGGAGCCACGATAGGGATATGGAGTTTTCGCGCTTCAGCGACAGCGATTTTTTCTTTAGCCACATCAATCACAAAAATCATATCAGGGATTTTTTTCATGTGGCGCACCCCGCCAAGATACTTGTCTAGCTTTTCTTTTTTCCTTAAAATCATGAGCTTTTCTTTTTTAGTCAATAGATCAATTTGACCGCTATTTTCCATTTCTTCAATGATTTCTAATTTTCTCACCGATTTTCTAATGGTGCTAAAATTAGTCAGCATGCCGCCAAGCCAGCGGTAATTGACATAAGGGACTTGAATGCTTTCAGCAAATTCTTTCAAAGTCTCATTGGCTTGTTTTTTAGTGCCTACAAACATGATGCTCTTGCCTTGAGCGCTCGCATCGCGCACGATATTATAAGTGTATCTAAAATAGCGCAAAGTTTTTTGCAAATCAATAATATGGATATTTTTCCTAACGCCAAAAATGAATTTTTTGGTTTTAGGGTTCCAACGCCTTGTTTGGTGTCCAAAATGCACACCGCATTCTAATAAATCTTTCATGGTTACCATGAGAATTCTCCTTAAAGTTATTTTGGTTCTCTTCCTCCATGCTCATTTGATTCTTAAATTCTTAAGAACACCTAAATACAAGGATTAGCATGTGTGAATTTGACGCTGTCTTTGCCTTGTTCCTATTAAAATGATAGAAAAACGACAAAACCCTATGATTATAGCAAAAGATTAGGGTTTTTTAGCTTAAGTAAAAAAGGCTTTTAGGTTATAATAAAGACAAAATAGAAATTTGGGGTAGCTCTAATGGATACAAAAAGACAATGCATGGCTTTAAAGGCTTCAGCAGGGAGCGGGAAGACTTTCGCTTTGAGCGTGCGGTTTTTAGCCTTATTGTTTAAAGGGGCTAATCCTAGCGAGATTTTAACGCTCACTTTCACTAAAAAAGCCACCACCGAAATGAAAGAGCGCATTTTAGACTATTTAAAAATCTTGCAAAAAGAAAACCTTGAGAGCGAAAAAGAAAAATCCCAAAATATCTTAAAAGAATTAGAAGAAAAATACCATTTAGACCCTAGCTTGGTGCGAAATAGCGCTCAAAAAATCTACCAACGCTTTTTAAACGCCGAAATCAGAATCAGCACCATTGACGCGTTTTTCCAAAGCATTTTAAGGAAATTTTGCTGGTTTGTGGGGTTGAGCGCGAATTTTGAAGTCAATGAAGACACCAAAGCACACCAACGACAGCTTAATGAGGGTTTTTTGAGCGCTTTAAATAACGAACAGCTTGAAGAATTGAGCACTTTTATCGTCCAATGCTTAAGCTATGATAATTACACGAGCGATTCTATTTTAGAGCGGCTACGTTTTTTAAAAAACAAGCTCTATTTATTTGATCCTAATAAGAAAGAGCCTGCATTTGATGAAAAGGGTTTTTTAGAAAAACTAAGGAGCTTAAACGACCAAATTCAAAGCATAGAAACAGCGTCAAATGAGGCTAAAAAAGCCATTAAATGCGATAGTTTCAGGGGATTTTTAAACAGCTCTTTAACATGGCTTGAAAAAAAGAGTGAGTATCGCTATTTCAAAAAACTCAAAAGTGAAATCCCTACCTTAGAGAGGGAGTGCGAAGAGATTGAAAACGATTTAAAACGCTATTATGAAGCCAAAGAAACCGCAATATTTAAAAAATTCCCTAAATTCATCCAACTTTATGATAACGCCACTTCTAAAATCCAAGCCCTGGATTTTGATGCGATTAAAGATAAGGTCCATGTTTTATTGAATGGTTATGAAGAAATGCCGGCGGAGTTTTTTTATTTCAGGTTGGACAGCAAGATCGCGCACATTTTGATTGATGAATTTCAAGACACGAGCTTGAACGATTATAAGATTTTAGCCCCTTTTATTGATGAGATTAAAGCCGGGATAGGGCAAGCTAAATGGCACAGGAGCGTGTTTTTTGTGGGCGATGTCAAGCAGAGCATTTATGCCTTTAGGGGGAGTTTTAGCTCCTTATTTGAAAGCGTTTCTAAGGATTTTTACCACGATAATTTGGAATTCAACCACCGCAGTGCACCTTTAATCATTAATTACGTGAACACCATTTTTAAAAAGGCTTATCAAAATTCCCCCACCGCTTACTTGGAGCAAAAATACCCTAAAACTTCTCAAAATAAACATGTTACAGAGGGCTATGTTAAAGTTTCTTTAGTGGCTGATGATAGAGAATTGTTATTAAATCAGGTCTTACAAGAAGCTAAAAACCTTTTAGATCATCGTATTGATCCTAAAGACATTACCATTTTGTGCGCCACCAATAAGGACGCTTTAGAAATCAAAAATTATTTGCAAGAGCGTTTGAGCGCAATTTGCCTAAGCACGGAATCTAGTGCAAATTTGTCTCAATTTGTAGAATCTAAAATCATTAAGAACGCTTTAAGATACGCTCTAGCGGAAGAACCTTACAAGCCCTTTTATAAGCACAGCGTTTTAAAACTCGCTGGATACTTGCATGATGATGCGATCGCTTTGCCTGGTTTTAACCCCAAAAAAGAGAGCGTGGCAGGCTTTGTGTGGAAAATTATGGAGCAGTTTAAACTTTATGGAGAGCCTGCGCAAAGCTGCTTGGAATTAGCGGTTGGGTGCGAAGACGCTGATGGATTTTTGGAAAAATTAGAGGCTAAAGCGATCGCTTCTTCCCATTCAAAAGGTGCACAGATCATGACCATTCATAAATCTAAAGGCATGCAATTCCCTTATGTGATCGTGTGCGAACGCTTGGGCAAGCCTAATTCAAGCCATTCCAATCAACTCCTTGAAGAATATGACGGCGCAGAGCTTGTGCGCCTTTATTACAGAATGAAAAATCGTGAGGTCGTAGATAAAGATTACGCTAGGGCTTTAGACAAAGAAGAAGCGGCTAAAGATTACGAAGAAACCAATGTGTATTATGTCGCATTCACTAGGGCTGAGTTAGGGCTGATTGTCGTGGCCAAAAGCAAAAAAGAAAGCAAAAAAGAAAGCAAAAACAAAACAATGCACGAAAAATTGGATCTTGCGCCTTTAGAAGAGGGGGAAATCGCGCCGGTTATTTCTCCTCAAAAAGAGCCTTTAATTACAAGCGTTGTCATCAAGCCCCATGCCTATGGCGAGCAAGTCCAAGAAATAGAAGAAGAGCCAGATAGCGATTATGAAAAGAATAACGATCAGGAAGCGATCAACTTTGGTATCGCCTTGCACAAGGGATTAGAATACCAATACGCTTATCGCATTCCTAAACAAAGCGTTTTAGAATATTTAAACTACCACTATGGTTTTTATGGTTTGGATTATCAAGCGTTAGAAGAAAGTTTAGAGCTTTTTGAAAACGATGCAGAGATACAAGCCCTTTTTAAAAATCATGCCTTAAAGGGCGAAGCGGCTTTTTTATTCCAAGGGGTTGTGTCTAGGATAGATGTTTTATTGTGGGATAAGGGGCAAAATTTGTATGTTTTAGATTATAAAAGCTCTCAAAATTACCAGCAAAGTCATAAAGCGCAAGTGTCTCATTACGCTGAGTTTTTGCGAACTCAAGCCCCCCATTTTAAGATACAAGTGGGCATTATTTACGCTCATAAAAGACTGCTTGAAAAATTATGGGTTTGAAAATAAAAATTTTAAGGTTGTCTATGAATCTCAAAAAAACAGAAAACGCGCTCAGTTTGACGCTTAAGAACTTCATTAAAAGCGAGTCTTTTGGGGGGATTTTCCTCTTTTTAAACGCTGTTTTAGCGATGGTGGTGGCTAATTCGTTTTTAAAAGAAAGTTATTTTGCGCTATGGCACACCCCTTTTGGGTTTCAAGTAGGGGATTTTTTTATCGGCTTTAGTTTGCATAACTGGATTGATGATGTTTTAATGGCGTTATTCTTTTTAATGATAGGCTTAGAGATCAAACGAGAATTGTTGTTTGGGGAATTATCCAGTTTCAAAAAAGCTTCTTTCCCTGTGATCGCGGCCATAGGGGGCATGATAGCTCCAGGATTGATTTATTTTTTCCTTAACGCTGATACGCCCTCTCAGCATGGTTTTGGGATCCCTATGGCGACGGATATTGCGTTCGCTTTAGGCGTGATCATGCTTTTAGGCAAGAGGGTGCCAACCGCTTTAAAGGTTTTTTTAATCACTCTAGCGGTGGCTGATGACTTGGGGGCTATTGTGGTGATCGCGCTTTTTTATACCACGAATTTAAAATTCGCATGGCTTTTAGGGGCTTTAGGGGTGGTTCTTATCTTAGCGGTATTGAACCGCTTGAATGCCCGCTCGCTCGTCCCTTACTTGCTTTTAGGGGTGTTGCTTTGGTTTTGCGTGCATGAAAGTGGTATCCATGCGACAATCGCTGCAGTGGTTCTAGCTTTTATGATACCGGTGAAAATCCCTAAAGATTCTAAAAATGTAGAGCTTTTGGAACTGGGCAAGCGATACGCAGAAACGAGTTCAGGGGTGCTTTTAACCAAAGAGCAGCAAGAAATCTTGCATTCTATTGAAGAAAAAGCGAGCGCTTTACAAAGCCCCTTAGAAAGATTGGAGCATTTTCTAGCCCCCATTAGCGGGTATTTCATCATGCCCTTATTCGCGTTTGCAAACGCTGGGGTGAGCGTTGATTCAAGCATCAATTTAGAAGTGGATAAGGTGCTTTTGGGGGTTATTTTAGGGCTTTGTTTGGGCAAGCCTTTAGGGATTTTCCTAATCACTTTTATAAGCGAAAAGCTCAAAATCACTGTGCGCCCTAAAGGCATCAGCTGGTGGCATATTTTAGGGGCTGGGCTTTTAGCAGGGATTGGCTTTACCATGTCTATGTTCATTTCTAATCTGGCTTTCACGAGCGAGCATGAGGACGCTATGGAAGTGGCAAAAATTGCGATTTTACTCGGATCTTTGATTTCTGGGATCATAGGGGCTTTGTATTTATTCGCGCTAGACAAAAGAGTGGCTTTAAAGAAATAGTGAAAAATGCTATAATTTGAGATTAAAACATCTTTTAAGGAAATTTAATGGGACAAACTAAAGAAATTCTAACGACGCTTTTACCCTTTGTGGTGTTGTTTCTTATTTTTTATTTTTTGATTGTTCGCCCGCAACGCCAACAGCAAAAAAAGCATAAAGAAATGATAGAGGGTTTGACTAAGGGCGATAAAATTGTCACTCAAGGAGGGTTCATCGTTGAGGTGCTTAAAGCGGAAGCGAATTTTTTTAGCGTGAAACTCAATGACGACACCACCGCTAAACTTTCTAAAAACTATGTAGCGTTCAAATTAGATGAATTGGATCAATTTGGTTTGGCAGAGCCTATAGTCATTCAGCAAGGTAGAGAAGAAATTTCGGCAAGATTATCCGGTGCTAAGACTTTGAAACAACGCCAAATAACAACTGAATGAAACTTTTTAACGCTCGTTTAATCGTTTTTATCTTTGCGCTTCTTTTAGGGGTAGGGTTTTCTGTGCCTTCTTTATTAGAAACTAAAGGCCCTAAAATCACTTTAGGTTTGGATTTAAGGGGGGGGTTGAACATGCTTTTAGGGGTGCAAACCGATGAGGCTTTAAAAAACAAGTATTTAAGCCTAGCGTCCGCTTTAGAATACAACGCTAAAAAGCAAAATATCTTGCTTAAAGACATTAAATCCAGCTTAGAAGGGATCAGTTTTGAGCTTTTAGATGAAGATGAGGCGAAAAAATTAGACGCGCTTTTATTGGAATTGCAGGGTCATAGCCAGTTTGAAATCAAAAAAGAAGCGGAGTTTTATAGCGTGAAGCTCACCCCTTTAGAGCAAGAAGAATTGCGTAAAAACACGATTTTGCAAGTGATAGGGATCATTCGTAACCGCTTGGATCAATTTGGTTTGGCAGAGCCTGTAGTTATCCAACAAGGCCGAGAAGAAATTTCGGTGCAATTGCCCGGCATTAAGACTTTAGAAGAAGAGCGGCGCGCTAAAGACTTGATTTCTAAATCCGCTCATTTGCAGATGATGGCGGTGGATGAAGAGCACAATAAAGATGCGATGACAATGACGGATTTAGAGGCTCAAAAATTAGGCAGCGTGTTGTTGTCTGATGCGGAAATGGGGGGTAAAATCTTACTCAAAGCGATCCCCATTTTAGATGGCGAAATGCTTACAGACGCGAAAGTGGTGTACGATCAAAACAACCAGCCGGTGGTGAG
>ASYU01000062.1:0-10311 GCA_000448465.1 Helicobacter pylori PZ5056
TGATTCACCCCAGAAACCATGGCATGCGCGTAGCCTAAATGCACGAGCATGGTCGCAAAATAAGTTTTATCCAACGCTAATCGCTCGGCTTCTTGCTCACTCAAGCCCTTTGATTTTCGCAATTCATACAAGCTTTTAGCGAATTCTTCTCTATAATGCGAAGTATTGGGATCGATGATTTCTACATTTTCTAAATTCAAGTTCAAATTTTTCGCTTGGGAATTAATAACCTCTTTATCGCCCAATAAAATCAATCCCACCGCGCCCATTAAATTCAAACGATGCGTGGCTTTTAAAATCCTTTCATCTTCGCTCTCTGGTAAAACCACTTTTTTAATCTGCTTTTTAGCCTTTTTTTCCAAACTCCTTTGAAAGGCTAAAGGGGTAATAATCTCGCTTTTTATTTGCAACAAATTTTCAATCGCGCTCGCTTCTAATTCGCATTGTTGCTTGCAAAGAGACGCGCTTAAAAAATGTGGTTTTTCAAGCGTTTCGCCCGCAAATAACCCTATAGCGAAAGGGGCTTCTTTCTTAAGAATATGAGAGTGCATGGCTTTCAAATATTCCAAACTCGTTTGCGCGACAACCACCATAGGAGCGTTTAAATGCTTGGCTAAAGTGGTGTTTAAGTCTAACAGAGCGTTTAAGAAAAACTTCGGCGCATACCCTAAATTAATGACAAAATCATGCGTGGTTTGTAATTCATCATAGCGTTTGAGAATCGTTTCAAATAGTAACTCTTCTTGAGCAGCGCTTACAAGCTCTAAAGCCTTTTGTTTGTCTATGGCGCTATGAACCTCTAAAGAGCTTAGGCTCTCGCACTCCCCAAAGCCCTCACACTCCCCATTAATGGGCGAAAACAAGGCGATTTTTTGATAGCGTGGTTTTAGCGCTTTTAAAAGACTTTTGCAAGCAACCCCTAAAACTTCGGTATCCTCTGGGTAAATCCATAAACTTTGCATGCCAATCTCCCTTAAAATCATCGTTTTTATTTAATTGTAGCAAAATTTAATTAAACCTAAACGAAACCATGATTTTGTAAAAAGGCTTTTAGCATTTTTAGATTTGATCACGCATCTTAAGGAACTCTTTTTGCTTGACTCCCACCATGTAAAATAAAAGAGTTGTTTTAAAGGATAGTCATGCCATCTCCTGTTAATCCCATTCACACCAACGCAAACGCTTTAAACAGCGGAGCGAAAAACGAAGTTAAAGACACCAAAAACGCCCCTAAAAGCGCATCAAAAGATTTCAGTAAGATCTTAAACCAAAAGATCTCTAAAGACAAAACCGCCCCTAAAGAATCGCCAAACCATAACGCGTTAAAAGCCACGCCAAAAGACGCTAAAGCGCTTGAAAAAACCCCTACCCTACCCCACCAACACGCTCAAAATCCCGCTAAAGACCAACAAGCTCCTACCTTAAAAGATTGGCTCAACCACCCCAAAACAACAGCCCCACATGAGGCCCAACATGAAACCCATGAGATTCATGAAACTAACCCCAAAACCCCTAACGAAACTTTAAACAAGAATGAAAAAAAGCCTAACGAAGTTGCTTCTAACGCTCATCAAACAAACTTGCCTAATAAAAACCTTATAACCCCCACTAATCACGCTAACCACGCTAATAAAACCCCCACCACCCCAACCCATAACGCTAAAGATCCAAAAACCCTTAAAGACATTCAAACGCTCAGCCAAAAACATGACCTAAACGCCAGCAACATTCAAGCGGCCACGACCCCAGAAAATAAAACCCCCTTAAATGCAGGCGATCAGCTTGCTTTAAAAACAACGCAAGCACCTATTAATAATACCCTTGCAAAGAACGACGCTAAAAACACCGCCAACCTTTCTAGCGTTTTGCAATCTTTAGAAAAAAAAGAACCGCCAAATAAAGAACACGCAAACCCCCTAAATAACGAAAAAAAAACGCCCCCTTTAAAGGAAGCTTTAGAAATGAACGCCATTAAGAGGGATAAAACGCTTTCTAAAAAAAAGTCAGAAAAAACCCCTACTCACGCTAAAACTCAAACTACAGCCCCAAGTGCGACGCCAGAAAATGCCCCTAAAATCCCTCTTAAAACGCCCCCTTTAATGCCTTTAATAGGAGCTAACCCTCCCCCTAACGATAATATTCCAACGCCCCCAGAAAAAGAAGAAAAAACTAAAGAAATAAGCGACAATAAAGAAAAAGCTAAAGAAACTAATAACAGCGCTCAAAGCACGCAAAACGCCCAAGCTAGCGATAAGACAAGCGAGAATAAAAGCGTTACCCCTAAAGAGACGATCAAGCATTTCACCCAACAATTAAAGCAAGAAATCCAAGAATACAAACCCCCCATGAGTAGGATCTCTATGGATTTATTCCCTAGGGAATTAGGCAAGGTTGAAGTGATTATTCAAAAAGTGGGTAAAAACCTTAAAGTGAGCGTGATTTCTCACAACAACAGCCTACAAACCTTTTTAGACAACCAACAGGATCTCAAAAACAGCCTGAACGCTTTAGGCTTTGAAGGGGTGGATTTGAGCTTTTCGCAAGATTCTTCTAAAGAGCAACCCAAAGAGCAACTAAGAGAGCTATTCAAAGAGCAAGAATCAAGCCCCCTAAAAGAAAACGCCTTAAAAAGCTACCAAGAGAACACGGACCATGAAAACCAAGAAACGAGCATGCAAATCACTCTTTATGCGTGATTTTAAGCGAGTTTGCTCTATAATAAGACATCTTTAATAAGGAAGAGATCATGGCCATTGATTTAGCAGAAGTTACAGGAGCTAAAGCCGCGCAAGAAAGGAAAAAAGAGCAGCCCACCATCGCTAACGGGTTGGATAAAAACGCTTTCATGAAACTCTTTTTAGAGCAATTGAAAAATCAAGACCCCACCGCTCCTATGGAAACGGATAAGATCATCACCCAAACCGCACAACTCACGCAAGTGGAAATGCAAGAAGAAAACAAAAAAACCATGCAAGAAGTCGCTAGCGCGATGAAATCCAATAAAGAAACTAACGAATCTTTAAAAGACTTTCAAGGCGCTTTAAAAGACACCATGGAAAACCTGAATAAGGGCATGGACGATAGCTTAAAAGCTAATAACGCTTTAAGGGAAGTAAGCGCACTCAATTCTGTGAGCATGATAGGCAAGATCGCTGAAACCGATGTGAGCGGGGCGAATTTTGATGGCAATAACAAGCTTTCTTTTTCGCTCTTTTTTGATGAAAAAATTGACGCTTCTAAAGGAGTGCCAGCGATTCAAATCCTAAACGAAAACAATGAATTAGTCAAAACGATTCCTTTAAAAGACTATAACGGGCAAAAGGGGTATATCAATTTTGAATGGGACGGCACAAACGAAAAGGGCGAAAAAGTCCCTAAAGGCAATTACAAAATCAAGGCTGAATACAATTTAGACTCTCAAAGCAAGCAGTATTTGCAAACGCGCATTGGTAGGGGCGAAGTGGAGAGCGTGATTTTTGATAAAGGCAAGCCCATGTTAAGAATGGGCGAAATGATTTTACCCATAGACAGTGCGATAGAGTTTTATCAACCGGATCAAAAACCGCTTGATCAAAAACTCTCGGATCAGAAGCCTCAAAAACTCTCTGATCAAAAAGCCCTTGAACAGAAAATCTCTGAACAAAAACCGCTTGATCAAAAACTCTCTGATCAAAAAGCCCTTGAACAGAAAATCTCTGAACAAAAACCCCTTGATCAAAAACCCCAAACCCCCCCTAAAGAGACAGCATGAACGACACCTTATTAAACGCTTATAGCGGGATCAAAACCCACCAGTTTGGCATTGACAGCCTTTCAAACAATATCGCCAATGTCAATACTTTAGGCTATCGCTCCAATGATCCGGAGTTTAAGACCCTGTTTTCTTCGCATTTAGACGCTTTGAACGCCAAATCGGTTGTGGCTAATGACCGAAATTACGGCGTTACAGGCTCAGGGAATGTACTTTCTAATAAAGATGGCGAATACATGCCAAGTGAGGGGGAATTCCACATGGCGTATCAAGGCAAGGGCTGGTTTGTGATAGGGCCCAATAAAAATGGGGAAATGACCATTAATAAAGACGGCTTTAGCAAAAAACAGGATAATTTTCTCACGCGCGCTGGCAATTTCGCACGAGACGCTGATGGCTATTTAGTAACCCCTGAGGGCTATTATGTTTATGGCATTGATTTGAAAAAAATCAAAGACGGCACACTCAATTCCACCGCTAGAGATGAAGACATTGAAAAATTGCATGGCAACACCCTTTCGCCCTTACAAATCCCCCAGGATTTGACTTACCAGCCGGTGCTTAGCACGAAAGTGGGTATTAGCGTGAATCTAAACCCTAAAGACCATTTAAAAGGCGTGCAAGATTTTTTCTTAAACGATAAGGGCGAGATTATTAAGGAGCGTTTTTTAAACCAGGACATTAACGCTTTAGCGAATGATGATAACGAGCCCATAGACGCGATCACTAATCGTAAATTAAATGTGAGTATCCAAAAAGAAGATGGCAAAAAAGAGGATTTTGTTTTCACTTATGGGGACGCTGAAAAAGGCGAAAACCAATTCAAAACTTTAGGCGATTTGCAAAAACTCCTTAAAGAAAAAACCGGGCTAGACTTAAACCTCATCAAAAGCGAAAAAGACGCCAAAAGCCCCCCCCTTTTATTAGAGATCGCTAATCCTAGCGAAACGCCTATCACCTTTAGCTTGAGCGGGGGCATTGCGGATAAATTGGGCTTGAATGCGGACGGAATGGAATTGAAAAAGGGCATTAGCAGGGATTCAGTGGCGATTAAAATCCCTTATTACAGCACAGAAGTGGATATTTATGATAAAGCCGGGGATAAATACTTGCTCCAAAGCGAATATTACATGACCAATTCCAACGATCCCACATCAAGCCCCACGAGTAAAAGGAAAAACCAAACTTGGGAAGTGAAAAGCTACATCGTCGATCCCAAAAACAAAGCCCCTATCAATGATCCTACTTGGGAAATTGTCGGCTTTGATTCAGCCACGCACAAGATGAAATCCGCCCCCATGACTTTGGATTTTAAGGGTAATAAGCTCACCTACTCTTTGGATAAGAGCGAAAACCATGATTCTAGCGATTTGTCTTACCAAGACTCTAAACTCTTAGAAGCGAGTCAAGATGGCAAACCTAGGGGCATTTTTAGAGACATGCGCATTGAAGAAAATGGCGTGATTTCTCTAGCTTTCAGTAACGGGGTGGTAGAGCCGGTCGCTCGCATCGGTATTTTGGCTTTCACCAACGATCAAGGCCTAAGGAAAATCGGCGGTAATCTCTATGAAATGCAAGAAGGCACCATTAATGGCGAAAACAGACCCCTAAGCGGTAACCCCATTTTAGGGTGGGACGAAGAGGGCAAGCTCAAGTTTGGGAAAATCAGGCATAAATATTTAGAAACGAGCAACGTGAATGCCGGGAACGCCCTAACCAATCTCATTTTAATGCAAAGAGGCTATTCTATGAACGCTAGAGCCTTTGGTGCGGGCGATGACATGATTAAAGAAGCCATTAGCTTGAAAAAATAAGGGGCTGAAATAAGGAGTGTGGTAAAATACCCTTTTTAATAAGGATATTTAGTGATACCCACACAGCTTAATGAAATTGCAGAATTTTTAAAAACAAACCCTTATAATTTGTCTCAACCCTTACAAGATGGGCGATTAAATTCATCTGTCAATGAAGAAGAAATTTTAAATACCATTAAGGATTATTTTCCTATCCAACTGCCAAAAGCTAGAGAGTGGTGGGATTTTAGTTTTGAAGAAAATAAGATTTTTTATCCTGTTAATATTAAAACCACCACCACAAAAACCGCTGACAATCTTAATTGCAAATTAGGGATTTATTATGCGTTGTGCGGCTTAGTGCCGGAATTTAATAACGAAATCGCATGGGAAAAATACTTTCAAAAACTGCATAAAGACTTAGGCACAAACACCAACAGAGATTATTATTTTTTAATTATCAACAAAAACGATCCTAAAGACGTTTTTATCAATTCCTTAAAAGGTATCCAAACCCTCCAGCCAAATGGCAATAACTTGCCCTTCCAATGCAAGTGGGATAACAACAGAGAAATCGTTCAAAGAAGCTTTATTGAAAGTAAAAACTTCATCTTAAGCGCTCTAGCCAAAAGCGTTAAGTTGCGAGCTAATATTTATTAAAAGAAGTTTTTGGAGAATTTTTTGAATAATTTAGACATTAAAACTTTAGGGCAGGTTTTCACCCCTAAAAAGATAGTGGATTTCATGCTCACTCTCAAACACAATCAAGGGAGTGTTTTAGAGCCAAGCACGGGCGATGGGAGTTTTTTAAAGCGTTTAAAAAAGGCTGTAGGGATTGAAATCGATCCTAAAATCTGCCCTAAAAATGCCCTTTGCATGGACTTTTTTGACTACCCTTTAGAAAACCAATTTGACACGATTATTGGTAACCCACCCTATGTCAAACACAAGGATATTGCGCCAAGCACGAAAGAAAAACTCCATTACAGCCTTTTTGATGAAAGGAGTAATCTATACTTGTTTTTCATAGAAAAAGCGATCAAGCATTTAAAACCTAAAGGCGAATTGATTTTCATCACCCCAAGGGATTTTTTAAAATCCACTTCTAGCGTGAAATTAAACGAATGGATTTACAAAGAAGGCACGATAACGCATTTTTTTGAATTAGGCGATCAAAAAATTTTCCCAAACGCCATGCCTAATTGCGTGATTTTTCGTTTTTGTAAGGGCGATTTCAGTAGAATCACCAACGATGGTTTGCAATTTTTGTGCAAAAAAGGCATTTTGTATTTCCTCAACCAATCTTACACGCAAAAATTAAGCGAGGTTTTTAAGGTTAAAGTGGGGGCAGTGAGCGGGTGCGATAAGATTTTTAAAAATGAAACATACGGGAATGTAGAATTTGTCACCTCAATCACGAAAAGAACCAATGTTTTAGAAAAAATGGTTTTTGTCAATAAGCCTAATGATTATTTACTCCAGCATAAAGACAGCTTGATGCAAAGAAAGATTAAAAAATTCAATGAAAGTAATTGGTTTGAATGGGGGAGGATGCATCACATATCCCCTAAAAAACGCATTTATGTCAACACCAAAACGCGCCAAAAAAACCCTTTTTTCATCCACCAATGCCCTAATTATGACGGCTCTATTTTAGCGCTATTCCCTTATAACCAAAATTTGGATTTACAAAACCTCTGCGACAAACTCAACGCTATCAACTGGCAAGAATTGGGCTTTGTGTGCGATGGGCGTTTTTTGTTTTCGCAACGCTCTTTAGAAAACGCCCTTTTGCCTAAAGACTTTTTAAACTAGGATAAAACTTGTTAGAAACCTTACAATTAAACCCTGAGCAACGAAAAGCGGCTTCGGCTTTACAAGGGCATAATTTAGTGATTGCAAGCGCTGGCACAGGAAAGACTTCTACGATTGTAGGGCGTATTTTATACCTGCTTGATAACGGCATCAAGCCTGAAGAAATCTTGCTTTTGACTTTCACCAATAAAGCGAGTAATGAAATGATCGCCAGGGTGGCTAAATACTCCAAATCAAGCTCCAAAATTGAAGCGGGCACTTTCCATGCGGTAGCGTATCGCTATTTAAAAGAGCATTACCCAAACTTAAGCCTAAAGCAACCTAAAGAACTAAGAAAGCTTTTAGAAAGCATTGTGGACACTAAAAACGCCATAGATGACGATAAAAAGCCCTACACTTCGCAGCATTTATACGCCCTCTATTCTCTTTATACCAACGCCTTAAAACAAGAAGATTTTAGCGCATGGCTTTCTAGTAAAAGCCCTGAACACGCACCATACGCCGCCTTTTATGAAAACATTTTGGAAGAATTTGAAAACACTAAAAAAAAGCATAATTATATTGACTATAACGACTTGCTGCTGCTGTTTAAAAAAGCGATGCTAGAAAGACCCAGCCCTTATAAAGAAGTGCTTTGCGATGAATTTCAAGACACTAACCCCTTACAAGAATCCATTTTAGACGCTATCAACCCCCCTAGTTTGTTTTGCGTGGGCGATTACGATCAGAGCATTTACGCTTTTAACGGGGCGGATATTTCTATCATTTCTAATTTCACTCAAAAATACAAAAACGCCCAGGTTTTCACGCTCACTAAAAATTACCGCTCTTCTAAAGAAATTTTAGATCTCGCTAATCAAGTGATACAACGCAACGAGCGCATTTACCCTAAAAATTTAGAAGTGGTGAAATCAGGGAAATTCAATAAACCCACGCTTTTAAATTACAACGACAATATCGCGCAATGCCAAGACATCGCTAAACGCATTGTGATGCGAAAAAATTTTAAAGAAGTGGCGGTGATTTTTAGGAATAACGCCAGCGCGGATCAATTAGAAGCCGCTTTAAGATCCCACAACGTGCCAAGCAAACGAAAAGGGAGCGCGAGCTTTTTTGAATCCAAAGAAGTGGCGTTAGCGTTAGATATTTGCACACTACTATTTAACCCTAAAGACATTATGGCAGCGATTCACATTTTAAGCTATATCAGCGATATTGGCTCTAACACCGCTAAAGACATTCATGAAGCCTTGATGCTTTTAGGCAATAATGATCTCAAATTGGCCCTAACCCACCCAAATAAAGAAGCCAAAATTTACACCAAGAAAAAAGAAATCACCTCTATGGGGCTTTTTGAAGAAATTTTTGCTTTAGAAAACAGCTCAAGGTTTAACAGCGTGATAGATAAGGCGTTTCATTCGCACCCGGTGTTGATGCACCCTAAAATCTCGCTCAATGGGGCTAAAATGCTGAGCGATTTTTTCATTCTTTATACCAAAGCCCCTACCCATTCCCCTAGCGCTTTAATCAAGCACATTCTAGAAAGCGCGTTTTTTCAAACCTTTAAAACACGCCTATTAAAAGAGCGTGCCAAAAATAAGGACGGATCTTATAATGAATTTAAAAAACTCCAAGCGCAAAAACGCTTCAATGAAAAAATGGACTTGCTGAGTTCTTTAGCGAAAAATTACCAAAATTTAGGGCGTTTTTTAAACGGCACTTTAATAGGATCTAGTGAAGCCACGCAAGGCGAGGGCGTGAATCTATTGAGCGTGCATGCTTCTAAAGGCTTAGAGTTTAAAGATGTTTATATTATAGATTTAATGGAGGGCCGTTTCCCTAACCACAAGCTCATGAATACCGGTGGGGGCATTGAAGAAGAGCGGCGGCTTTTTTATGTCGCTATCACAAGGGCTAAGGAAAATTTATGGCTTTCTTATGCGAAAAACGAATTGAGAGAAAACGCCAAACCTAAAGAGCATAAACCCTCGGTGTTTTTGTATGAAGCGGGGCTTTTGAAACCCGATTTAAAATAAAATTACTTTTTGTATTGTTTGTTTAAGCAAAAGATGATATGATTATAGCGATAGTTAAGCCCCTAAGAGCTAGGGACTCTTAAGAGCTTGTTTTAATAAAGTGGCAGTGTCAAGATAACCACTAAAACTATCGCTACAAAAATGAATTTCATGGTAGTGCCTCCTAACGGAGTGCCACCCACTGCAATCTCCCAACCCATTAGATCAGAAACAACTAATTGCTCCAAATTCGCTTAACACTAGAATCGCTACCATGTCATATCATTAGAGTATTATAATGGGATTTTTATGAGATGTAAGAAAAATACAAAAAAAACGCTAGCAAGATTTTAAGCTTGCGCTAGAGCCAAAATTTTAGTATAATGGCGTTGTGAGGACCATTAAAACTATGATCACTAATAGTAATTTCATAGTTGGTTATCTCCTTTCCGGGATAACCACCCACTATTAGACCCTAACATGCTCCAAATACCCACAACAAAAGAGATAACTTAAAATGACTATTTGCGTTGGCGTGATTTTACATTAAAAAGCCTAGAAAGATATTGAAAGTGTGTTTTTTGTAATCAATAATCAAAGAGTTTGACTCTAGTCAAAAAATACAAAAAAACGCTAGTAAGATTTTAGCTCTAGCTTGCGCTAGAGCCAAAATTTTAGTATAATGGTGTTGTGAGGACCATTAAAACTATGATTACTAATAATAATCTCATAGTCGGTTATCTCCTTTCGGGGTAACCGCCCACTATTAGACCCTAACATGCTCCAAATTTTCACAACAAAAGAGATAACTTAAAATGACTATTTGCGTTGGCGTGATTATAGTTTAAAAAACCTAAAAATACCAAAAAGCGTTTTTTAAAACCCCAAAAATTTAAGGCTAATCCCCCCATGAAATCTTGTTTTTTTTTTTTTTTTT
>ASYU01000063.1:0-13483 GCA_000448465.1 Helicobacter pylori PZ5056
AAACTGCTCGCTTGTGAACGCAAAGAATCCGCTACCGTCATGCCTGATGCGTCATCAGCCGCTTTATTAATCCTTAAACCTGAACTCAATCTCTCCAATGAAGTTTTAAGCGCATTTTGAGTGAGTGCGGATTGCACATGCGCATTCATCGCATTGATATTTGTATTGACCTGAAAAGCCATTGTTGTAACTCCTTGTTATAAAAAACCCAAAGGCATCCTTGCTTTTGGTTGGAACCATAATCGGTTAAAGTTTGAAATTTTAAAGGGCTTTGTTTTAAAAGCAAAATTTAAAGGAGCATGAAAATGGGCTATAATAAAGAAAATTTACACCCAAATAGGTATTGAAGTGAAAAAAGCATTATACATAACAAGCAAAATAACTCTTTGGTTATTAGCGCTTTTAGGTGTTTATGCTTTAGTGATCTTTGTTATGCTTAAAGCCTATCATCAAGATAAAGGCTATATAATTTTAACATTTGGAGTAACTATAATGACAGAAGAAACCTATGAAGCCTATCTTGATGCGAATATTAAACAATTGGAAGAGATAAAAAATCAAAAGCTTAATAAAGCATTGGAATTGTGCAAACAATCAGGTCTTGTTCTCAGAAAGTTTGACGGAAAAAATTTTTCATTTGAATGCGATGAACCAAATCGCTCTAAACCCTAACGATAAAGATAGATCCTTAGAGTTTGAATTTTTTCTAAAAGATTGAGAGCAAAAAATTAGAAATGTAAGTGAATTATTTATACACAGATAATTATTGCTATTGTTATTTTTGTAGTATTTGTAATAATTATACATCTTTATATGGTAGAATGTTTACTGCTTTGATTAAGCAAATCACAAAAATGGAGATATATTATGGAATTAGAAAACTTTTATACTGGGTTAGATGAGATTAGTTTTGATATCATTGAGACTCATTTCTTTTTTGGATCTTCTACTGCTTGCTGTGCTAGTGGAACTTGTGACTTTA
The DNA here is from genome assembly GCA_000448465.1 of Helicobacter pylori PZ5056. Lineage (GTDB taxonomy): Bacteria > Campylobacterota > Campylobacteria > Campylobacterales > Helicobacteraceae > Helicobacter > Helicobacter pylori_CI. The sequence continues at coordinate 983 of ASYU01000063.1, forward strand.
TGAAGTAAATTAAAATGAAGAGAGATACAGAACCAAATCGTTTAAGATTATATAAGACTCTATTCAATGATTGGTTCAATCTAGAAGAAATTGTATTTATAGAAAAGTATATACCTAGGTATAGATATATACTTTTTAGACGAATGGAATTCTTTTTAGTTCCTACCATTGCTAAGCTAGTATTTTGTGCTAAGCAAAATAAAATCCCTAACGCATATGGATACTATTTTAATAATACAAAAGTAATTATAAACAAACTACACGAAATTGGCATTTTAGACAGAGTTCGCTCAAACCTTGTCAATTTTACTATCTTAACAAAAAATACTATAGAAAAATCAGTAGAGGCACTCTTACTATCCAAGATTATCTCCTGTAAAAATGATATCAAAAGAATTGAAATAGAATTCAGTGATTTACATTCGCTAGATTTTACTTCCATACTAGCAACAATTAAAGAAAATAGAAAATTTTTTATTAAATCCTCACTGACAGACCCCTCAAAAGTATTTTACGGTGTATGTAAAATATTGAATATACATACAAAAAAGAAAAGTGTATATTGGCAATCAGACTTACTAAATATAGCTGACTATATTGAATATAACCCTAATGTAAAAGACATAGAGCTTTTTTATAAAAGAGTTGCAGAGTTAATGGCTGTTTCCGCAACATTAAACCTTACAGACATCCATTTAGAAAATTTGTTAATTTCTGATGGATTACCAATAATACTAGATTTTGAGACATTATTTACATTCAAAGAAACATATTCTGGCATTATTGATAACACTATAACAGATATTGAAGCTACATTATTTATTGAACCAATTCAAGAGCTTATCAATAATAATACATCTGACAATAAAAGAAGAAGTATTATTTCTGGGTTACAAGGTGGCGAAGTTAGGAATAAAAGTTTTCTCTATCCGTTTGTGATTAATGATGGTAGCAATGAATTTAGAGTAAGCTATAGAAAATTAAGTCATTATCAATCACATAATAGGATTTTATATAATAAAAATATTGTAAAGCCACATTTTTATACAAAAATAATCACAAATTCCTTTAAAGAAACAATGCTTAAGATTTACAAAAATAAACAAAAATTATTAGATGTTCTCAATGAGAATTACTTATCTAATTTTAAATACAGACATATTTTGAGACCAACATCATTTTATAGTTTTATATCTGTTAGAAGTTGGCAACCTAAGGAATATAATGATTGGGATACTTATTGGAATAAAATTAGTTTAACGCTAAACAATCAGCAAGTAAATTGTTTCTCAGAGAATATCAAAGAACAAATCATTCAATATGAAATACAAACCATACAAAAGGGACTTGTTCCACTATTTTATCGTGATATTAATACTTGCAATTTATATACAGCGGATTTACAAACAATAAAAAATGCTTTCAAGAAGCCGCTAATTGAGTGTATAAAAAACAAAATTAGTCAAATATCTAATGAATACATTTATCAAAATGTTTTATCAATCAAAGAAAGCTTAAGATTATCTGGATCTATTAATCAAGAAGAAAAAAATATCGGATGGATACCATAAAAAGCATTCCTCTAAGGACTTTCATTTTACTCTATAAAAGCTCACCAAAACGTGTTGTATTGGCGTCAGTTACAGTGCTATTTATCGGCATTATTCCATCTATAAATATTCTTGTTATGATAAGATTGATTGATATTGTGGTAGACCTATTGCAAAATCATACGCATTTTGAATACAGCTTGCTGTTACCAACTTTGATACTATGGGGAGCCTTGCTGTTTTTAACGCATGTGTTCTCAGGAATTTCATCAAGCTTGCAAACCATTATTGCTGAACAATTTTCTATAAACATCATCACTCAGCTTGCTAATAAACTCACAAAAGTTAAAAATCTAAATTTTTTTGAAAACAAAGATCACACTATTAAGCTTAACGCTATCCATAACGGTCTATACATCCGTCCCCTAAATTATGTCAGTAATCTATTTTTTAACTTGCAACGCATTATAGGACTTGTGAGTCTGTTTGGGATATTATTTTCCATTAGTATTTATCTACCCTTTATAATGATTTTTGCAACAGTGCCTTGTATTTTCATCTCCAATCATATAGCAAAAAAACATAGTGCTTCCATAGATAAGCTTCAAGACAAAAAAGAGAGCATACAAAATTATCTATATTCTGGACTAGATAACCAAAAGAACAAGGACAACCTATTATTTAACTTCATGCTAAATTTTCATCATAAATTTATTGAAAACAAAGAATTATATATCAATCATTTTGTGAAAATCGCCCAAAAAAACTTAATGCTTACCATATATGCTGATGTTTTAACCACCACTCTAAGTATCGCACTATTTTTTCTAATGGTTTTTATTATCCTTTCAAAATCTATTGGTGTGGGGGCAATTGCTGGGTATATCCAAGCGTTTAGCTCTACTGAGCAGCAACTACAAGATTTATCATTTTATGGAAAGTGGTTTTTTGCTATCAATAAATACTTTGAAAATTATTTTTATATATTAGATTACAAAACACCAAAACCAGAATCACAAATCAGATTAGAAGAAAAAATCCATAGCATTACATTTGAAAACATTAGTTTCTCTTATCCTAATTCAAAACTTATTTTTGAAAACTTTAATCTCTCTTTACACTCTGATAAAATTTATGCACTAGTCGGCAAGAATGCTAGCGGAAAAACCACGCTGATTAAATTATTGCTAGGGTTTTATATCCCAAATTCAGGTCAAATTATTATCAATAACAAATACTCGTTACAGGATTTAGAGCTAAACAGCTACCACCAACAAATGAGCGCTGTATTCCAAGATTTTTCTCTTTATGCTGGGTATAGCATTGATGATAATCTTTTCATGCAAAACAGCCCCACAAGAGAGCAATTAAAGCAAAAGAGAGAAATGCTAAAATCTTTTGATGAAAATTTTCAAAATTGTCTTAATGATTATAGCAACGCATTATTCGGAACACAGTATAATGGGATAGATTTTTCTCTGGGTCAAAAGCAACGCATAGCCACTATAAGAGCCTTTTTAAAACCAAGTCATTGTGTTGTTTTAGATGAGCCAAGCAGTGCCATCGATCCCATTATGGAAAAAGAGTTTTTAGATTTTATTTTTAAAAAATCGCAATCTAAGATTGCTTTAATCATTACACACCGCATGAATAGTGTCAAACAGGCTGATGAAATTATCGTGTTAGACAAAGGCAAACTTATAGAACAGGGCAACTTTGAAACCCTTATAAAGAAACAGGGCTTATTTTCTGAATTGTTTTTGAAGCAACAATACTAACGAGCGATTAAATGTTTGGTAATTTTGGGTATAATCCCAAAAGATTCAAATTTAAATAAGGAATGCCACCATGTTTGGGAATAAGCAGTTACAGCTTCAAATCAGTCAAAAAGATTCTGAAATTACGGAGTTAAAAAAGGAAGTCAATCTCTATCAAAGCCTTTTAAATTTGTGCTTGCATGAAGGTTTTGTAGGTATTAAAAACAATAAAGTCGTTTTTAAAAGCGGGAATCTTGCAGGCTTAAGCAATCTAGAAGAGCAAAGCGTTCATTTTAAAGAAAATGCAGAGAGCGTTAATTTAGAAGGGGTTTCTTATTCTTTAAAAAGCCAAAATATTGATGGCGTGCAGTATTTTTCACTAGCCAAAAAAACAGGGGGTGTGGGGGAATACCATAAAAGCGATTTGTTTAAGACTTTTTGCGCGAGCTTAAAAGAAGGCTTAGAGAACGCGCAAGAAAGCATGCAGTATTTCCATCAAGAAACGGGCTTGCTCTTAAATGCGGCTAAAAATGGTGAAGAGCATTCTAATGAAGGGTTAATAACCGTTAATAAAACGGGTCAAGACATTGAATCGCTTTATGAAAAGATGCAAAACGCCACTTCGTTAGCGGACTCTCTCAACCAACGGAGCAATGAAATCACTCAAGTCATTTCTTTGATTGATGATATTGCAGAACAAACCAATCTCTTAGCCCTAAATGCCGCTATTGAGGCCGCACGAGCGGGCGAGCATGGGAGAGGGTTTGCGGTGGTGGCTGATGAGGTGAGAAAACTCGCTGAAAAAACCCAAAAAGCCACTAAAGAAATCGCCGTCGTGGTTAAAAGCATGCAACAAGAAGCCAACGATATTCAAACCAATACCCACGATATTAATTCTATTGTAAGCTCTATTAAGGGCGATGTGGGAGAGCTTAAATCCACCGTAAAAAATAACATGATTGTCGCGCAAGTGGCAAAATACACCATCTACAATATCAATAACCGGGTGTTTTGCGGTCTAGCCAAACTCGATCATGTGGTCTTTAAAAACAATCTTTATGGCATGGTTTTTGGTCTCAATTCCTTTGATATTACTAGCCATAAGAGTTGTCGCTTAGGCAAATGGTATTATGAGGGCACGGGCAAAGAGAATTTTTCCAACACTTCAGGCTATAGAGCTTTAGAAAGCCACCATGCGAGCGTGCATGCTGAAGCTAATGATTTGGTTAAAGCCGTTCAAGAAGACCACATTACCGATTCAAAATACCTAGAGCATAAAGTGCATTTAATGGAAGATAGCGCTAAACATGTCAAAGAAAATATTGATAAGATGTTTTACGAAAAACAAGACGAACTCAATAAAATCATTGAAAAAATTCAAAAAGGCGAATGATTTCGTTCAATGAAGTGTTTTGATGTTTTCTAAATCTTTAGAAGCCCTACGCCATGCCAAACGATACCGCAAAAGAGAGTTGTTTGACCTTTCATTAAAGGATTACGCTTCTAATGATTATTTGGGTTTGAGCGTTAAAAAAGATTTGCTTCAAAACGCCTTTAATAAGCTCCAATCCTTTGTTTCTCATTCCCCCAAGGCTTCCATGCTAGTGAATGGCTACCACCCTTTGCATGCAGAATTAGAAGAGCGACTAGCGGATTTGTTAGAATTTGAAAGCGCTCTTTTAGTGGGGAGTGGTTTTTTGGGCAATCTGGCTTTAATAGACACCCTTTTAGTCAAAAACGCCCTCTTATTCATGGACGAACACTACCATGCAAGCGGGATTTTTAGCACCAAAGCGAAGTCTAATCAAGTGGTTTTTTTCTCGCACAATGACGCTAAAGATTTACAACAAAAACTCTTTGACGCTCCTAAAAATAAGCTCAAATTCATAGCCATTGAGGGGGTTTATTCTATGGATGCGAGCGTCGCTCCTTATGATTTTTATGCAATCACTCAAGAGATTCCTAACGCTTTTTTAATCGTAGATGAAGCCCATAGTTTTGGGACTATCGGCGAGAATTTGTTGGGTTTTTTAGAATATCATCGCATCAAAGAAAAAGACAAAATCATTAAGCTCAGCACTTTTTCTAAAGCCCTTGCGAGCTATGGGGCGTGTATTTTAGCCCCTTTACAAGTCATAGAGTTTTTAACTAATCGCGCTAAAAGCGTGATTTACACCACCGCTTTAAGCCTGTTAGACACCGCTTTAACTTTGGCCCATTTAGAATACTTTATCGCGCAAAAACAGGAATTAAAAAATGAGCTTCACAAACACCAACAGATTATTTTTGAAACCTTAGGCGTTAGAACGCTCGCAGGATTTTTTACCCTAGAGTTTGAAAACAATCCCGATCTTTTAAACGCCCAGTATTTTTTGAAAGAAAAGGGGTTTTTAGTGGGAGCTATCCGCCCCCCTACGGTTTCTAAACCCCTTTTACGAGTTTCTTTGTCCCTCAAAAACAGCTTAGAAGACACTAAAGAGCTTGCAAACGCCCTTTTAGATTATTCTAAAATACAATCTTCTTTTAAGAGTGGTTAATGCTAAAAAAGATTTTTTATGGTTTTATCGTTTTATTTTTGATTATCATAGGGTTGTTGGCCGTTCTTGTCGCTCAAGTTTGGGTAACTACGGATAAGGATATTGCTAAAATCAAAGATTATCGCCCCAGTGTCGCTTCACAGATTTTAGACCGAAAAGGGCGTTTGATCGCTAATATTTATGATAAGGAATTCCGTTTTTATGCGCGTTTTGAAGAAATCCCCCCACGATTTGTTGAAAGCCTTTTAGCGGTAGAAGACACCCTCTTTTTTGAGCATGGGGGGATCAATTTAGACGCTGTCATGCGCGCTATGATTAAAAACGCTAAAAGCGGTCGTTACACTGAAGGGGGCAGCACCCTAACCCAACAACTCGTTAAAAACATGGTGCTCACGCGAGAAAAAACCCTGACCAGAAAACTCAAAGAAGCCATCATTTCTTTACGCATTGAAAAAGTCTTAAGCAAAGAAGAAATTTTAGAGCGTTATTTGAACCAAACTTTTTTTGGGCATGGGTATTATGGCGTGAAAACCGCAAGCTTAGGGTATTTTAAAAAACCTCTTGACAAACTCACGCTTAAAGAAATCACCATGTTAGTCGCCTTGCCTAGAGCTCCGAGTTTTTATGACCCTACCAAAAATTTAGAATTTTCACTCTCTAGGGCTAATGATATTTTAAGGCGGTTGTATTCTTTAGGCTGGATTTCTTCTAACGAGCTCAAAGGCGCTCTCAATGAAGTGCCAATCGTCTATAACCAAACTTCCACGCAAAACATCGCTCCCTATGTCGTGGATGAAGTGTTGAAGCAATTGGATCAATTAGACGGGTTAAAAACTCAAGGCTATACCATAAAGCTCACGATAGATTTGGATTACCAACGCTTAGCGTTAGAGTCCTTGCGTTTTGGGCATCAAAAAATCTTAGAAAAAATCGCTAAAGAAAAGCCAAAAACTAACGCATCTAATGAAGATGAAGACAACTTGAACGCTAGCATGATCGTTACAGACACAAGCACCGGTAAGATTTTAGCTTTAGTGGGGGGGATTGATTATAAAAAAAGCGCTTTCAATCGTGCCACGCAAGCCAAACGGCAATTTGGGAGCGCGATCAAGCCCTTTGTGTATCAAATCGCCTTTGATAATGGCTACTCCACGACTTCCAAAATCCCTGATACCGCGCGAAATTTTGAAAATGGCAATTATAGTAAAAACAGCGCGCAAAACCACGCATGGCACCCTAGCAATTATACTCGCAAATTTTTAGGGCTTGTAACCTTGCAAGAAGCTTTGAGCCATTCGTTAAATCTAGCCACGATCAATTTAAGCGATCAGCTTGGCTTTGAAAAAATTTATCAATCTTTAAGCGATATGGGGTTTAAAAACCTCCCTAAAGACTTGTCTATCGTGTTAGGGAGCTTTGCTATCTCGCCCATTGATGCGGCCGAAAAGTATTCTCTATTTTCTAATTACGGCACCATGCTCAAACCCATGCTCATTGAAAGCATCACCAACCAACAAAACGAAGTCAAAACTTTCACGCCCATTGAAACCAAAAAGATCACTTCCAAAGAACAAGCTTTTTTAACCCTTTCAGCACTAATGAATGCGGTAGAAAACGGCACAGGGAGTTTGGCTCGCATTAAAGGTTTAGAAATTGCCGGTAAAACCGGGACTTCTAACAACAATATTGACGCTTGGTTCATTGGCTTTACCCCCACCCTACAAAGCGTGATCTGGTTTGGGAGAGACGATAACACGCCTATTGGCAAAGGAGCGGCAGGAAGCGTTGTGAGTGCACCTGTGTATTCGTACTTCATGCGCAATATTTTAGCGATTGAACCTTCTTTAAAAAGAAAGTTTGATGTCCCCAAAGGCTTGCGTAAAGAAATCGTGGATAAAATCCCCTACTATTCAACTCCCAATTCCATCACCCCCACCCCCAAAAGAACAGACGATAGCGAAGAACGCTTGTTGTTCTAATCCTACATGGCTATAGGGACTTTAACATCTCCGTAATTGACAGAATCTTTAAAGATTTCTTCCACTTTAGCCACAAGGATACTCACCGCTTGATTGTCTAAGCCCATTTTATGCAACCCTTCGCTCAAAGCGTCCTTATCAAAACCACGCGCGCGCACCAACGCAAACACTTCCTCATTGTTAGGATTGATATAAATCCCTAAACGATCCACATTCATCAAGCTATCATAAATAGGCTGTGTCATTTGGATAAATATTTCATTAGTGATCTTTTGCTTGATGCGATTAGACTTAGAAAGGTATGCCTCTTTGAGTTTATGCACAATATTTTGTGCCACTCTTATTGTCGCTCTTTTGGTAGCGATTTTTTCTATCTCTTCAGTTTTCTTACCATCCACAATGTGCGAGCTATCCACCCCTTGCGTGAGATACTGGCTGCGATTTTGTAACATCCAATAAGGCACATCTTGTAAAAAAGAATTTCTTTGTGAAGTGTTTGGGCAAGTGCAAGCTTGCAACATTAAAACGCCCAACCCGCATAAAACCAATTGCTTGCTTTTTAAAAAAGATTTTTCTAACACGCTATCCCCTTTAATTTTGATTTTACGGAGTGTAGCATAAATCTTTAAAATTTTAAACAATAATTAGGTAAAAAAATAAAAAAAATAAAACGATTAAATAATTGTTAAAAAAATCAACACGCAGTTAAGCATTAGAATAAGCCGGGTTCTGTCAATGGATGGCCATTTATCTGGGAAATATTTTGCAATATTCCTCAAGCGAAGCGTGTATCAATTTAGACTTACCATGCGCTTCTTGCTACAAATTGGGTTTGCCCAAACAAGCTAAATCGCTTTAGCTTTGGTGGGCTCTTACCCCACCCTTTCACCCTTACCTTAAAAAGGCGGTTTGCTTTCTGTGGCACTTTCCCTTAGCTCACGCTAGCCATCCGTTAGATGGAATTTTGTCTAATGTAGCCCGGACTTTCCTCTATTCTAAAATAGCGACCATCTTCTAATGCGTTGATATATTAGAAAAAAGCAACTTTAAAAGAGTTTAAAAATTAAGGGTATAGAGAATATTTTTATCATTCTCATAGCTCACAAGGATAAGCTTATTATCCATAAACCCACAAGCACTGATATTTTTAATCTCTTTAGGCAAGCCATAAACTTCAAGGATCTCTTCTTTTGTAGGGTCTATAACTAAAAGCGTGTTAAATTCCTTACTGAACGCATAAAGTTGATTATCCTTTAAAGCTAACGCACTAATGACTAACTCGCCCAGTTTCCTTTTTTCTTTAAGTTTGGCATTACCTAGTTCAAGTAAAAACTCCCCATGCACCTGTTTGTCGCTATTGAGCATGGAGATAATCATCAAATCCTTATAGCGTTTGTTAGGAGCGGTGGTTAAATAAGTGAATTTAGCCCCTCTTCTTGCGGCGCTAACATAGTAGTTTTTCGCCCTAGAAGTCTTTAAGCGGCTGCGTTCCACTTCGTCAAAAGAGTCAGCCCCTTCTAAAAAATAAGGGAAGTTTTTAAGCGCGTTGGCGTTTTTGTTAGGAGTGATTTCTACGCTTGTTTTATTATTGCCCATGATCACAATGTTTTCATCTTCGTTAAAATCCGCCCCCACAAACGCCCCCACCGTCGCGCTATAATAGCTATCCAACACCATATGGCTATGAATGGTTTTCAAATCGTTACTTACAAGATAAAGCCCTTGGTTTTCTGTAGTAAGGATCGCCCCATCTTCATTGAAATTCAAATCCGTGATCGCTCCATTCAATTTTAAAAAAAGCTCTTCTTTTTTCCCAATCTTCAAAATTTTAGCGATTTCTAGAGGCGAATGTTCATAATCATTATCTTTAGGTAAAGCGCTCAATTTCAAAGGCTCGCCCACATCCCTCCTGCCTAAAACGCTTCTTGGGAATTTCAAATGATCCCAATTCTCCATAGACCAGACCGATTCTTTCAAATTCCACGAAAAACGCACGGGATCGCTTTGCCCTATGTAAGGGAAAGGCCCGGTAGAAACAAACGCTTGTATCGCATTAGAACCCACCACCATAAAGAAAACATAAAAAGCGCTTTTTTGGAGTGCGTTTAACAAACGATCTTTAAAAGGTTGGGCATTAGGGGCAAAAAAGAGTAAAACCGCTAAAAGCGCCACCACGCTAAAAAAGACAAAAAGCGCCCAAAACTGCGTGTGCAAGCCCAAAATAGCGAGTGCGAATCCCTGCCCCACATCTTCTAAAGCATGGCTTCCGGTATGATAAAAGCTCTCATACAGCCCGCTACTAGCCATAAGCAACAGCAAGGCAATGTATTTAGGTTTAAACCCAAAACGTACCACCAAAAGCGCCACCGCCCCTATTAAAATCATGTTGATGCGTTGCGCCCAGCAAAAAATACAAGGCGAATCTTTCAAAACATAACCAAAATAAAAATTCGCCAAACCCACAGGAAAGATCAAAATCCCTAAAACCGCCAAAGAAAAAAGATTATAAAATCGGGTTTCTTTATTCATGCATCCCCCTTATAGATTCATGTTAGGCAAAACGCTAGAGCTATGGGCTATAAAAATAACAAGCTCCACCAACCACACCACAATCAAAATCCCAAACGCCCAATTTTCTTTTTCAGGCTTTTTAAACGCTATCAAAATAGCGGCTAGACTTAAAATCAGTCCTAAAAACTCCATGCCGTTCCTTAAAATTTTCGTAGGATTATACTCAAAAACGGATTATTTGATAAATAAAAAAATATCTAGTGGATAACTTTTGAGAGAATTATATTAAGGGAGAAAGCCCTATTTATCCATATTTGATTAAAAACAGAGCCAACTTTATCATTTCTTTTTTAACTTCCCATAGATTTTTTTAATTAGAGATAATATTTTAAACAATCTCTCTTGCTTGTTTGTCCTAAGACTTCTTTTTAATACGCCATAACTTTGTGAAGGTTTTAAAATACAAGACAACAAAGAAACATCGTTGCAAAACAAGGGCAGAGCGTTTTTATGCGTCGCATCTGGAAGAAAATAAATTTGTTTAAATTGCTCTTGATCTTGAATACTAGGATTGTCAATAAAGAAATTGACCCATTTTATCACATCATGAATGTCTAAAAAAATTTGACTTTCTTTAAAATATGAAGCATATCCAACAGCCCCTTCTACTATTTTTTCATAAGCTTTAGAGCGGTGTTTTTCACAAGATGAAATGTCTTTTTGATAAATTGGAACGCCATTTTCTACATTTAAAATAGGGTATTCAGGGCTTGTTAGCAAAAACTCCATAAAATCCCAATTATGAAAATAAATGGATTTAGGGTGTGAAAAAGGTAAGAAACTCACGCAATCATGATTTAAAATTCTTAAGAGATCCACATAACATCCAAAAACTTCTTTATTCAAAGCTTTTTGTATTAATTCTTGCGAAGAGTAGCCCAAAGTAATCGTATCTACAATAGCGATATTTCCCTCTAAATTTAATGAAGACAAGTATTTTCTGTAATTATCTAAACATTTTAACGCTAAATGGCGACAGTATTCAAAGTTACTATATATGTATATATATATGCTTGTTGGTTGGTGGTGATTTGCTTCTTTTTAATTTCTTCTTCGCCTTCTAAAATACGCAAAATTTCCAAACTCTCGCCCTCTACGACTTCTAAAAATACCGCTTTTTTTAAAATTCTGGGAGCATAGACATAAGTAGTTTTATATGAATTTGGATATAAAATATTAAAAATTTTTTGCAATAAATAACCATCTCGTGCAACAAACACTAAAGTATCAATATTTCTTCTGTGAATCTCTTTATAGATAAACTGGCAATAAGCAACGGCTACAATTCCTGCCTGCATCGCTCCCAAGAGAAACCAATAATCAAATTTTTCATGTTTTTGAATATAATTTTTATAAAAAACGCATAAAGAACCTAAAATAAAACTTTGTGCAACACTGGTTGGATTAAATGTTTTGTATTTAGGAAAAACTTCTTCTAATTGTTTCAACACGCTTTTTCTCAATAGCGTTGCTATACCTAAACTTTTAGGCATAGCGTCATCTGCCCAAGAATTATCACCGATATGCAACATCTGCGTATTAGTAATATTTTCTTGTTTTAAAACATGCTTAAACAAATCCTTTGAATGTTTAGTAAGCATTATATGGCTACTAAGATAGAAATTTGTATAACCATCAAAACCCTTAGAAATTAAAATATCTTCAAGGACTTCTAAAGGTAAATACATATCTGATACAATAATCACTCTTTTATTGTTCTCTTTAGCGAAACGATAGAGTTCTAACATCTCTGAGTTTGGAATAAGCATCTCTTTTTCAGTGGCAATTTCTACTCCCTTATATGAATGAAACTCTTTTGGGATTTGATGATAAATTTCATCTAGAGTAATGTCTTGTCTTTTACTGATTTCTCTAGATTGCATTTCTGCCAGGATTCTTGCTTGATGAAAACCTTTAATATTGTATTTAGTCTCAATATACCAAAATAAATCTGTGGGTTTAATGAAAGGTCTTAGAAGAAGGGTATCAAAAATATCAAAAGAAATCACATCATATTTTAAAATCTCACTTTTTGCCCCATCCAAAAATTTGTGCATACAAGAATCCTTTGTAAAATTTGAGCATTATATCATTTTTTTTTTTTTTT
>ASYU01000064.1:0-3704 GCA_000448465.1 Helicobacter pylori PZ5056
TGGTAGCGATCTCCATTGCTAGGGGGTTAGGGGCGAGCGCGGTTAAAAACATGGACGAAGTGATGCAGGTTGAAGCCAAAGCGACCCACATCAAATACGCGCCGATTTTGTCAGGGTTATTATTGGGAGTAGATCCCATTAAAGGCGGGATAGAAGAAACGATGGGATAGAGTATGCCCCCACTTCTAGCGGAATTGCTAGGGATAAAGGGGGATAAACACAATTCGCTCAAACCAATCGCATAGCCTAAACCTAAAGGGGTTTGCCCTAAAAATCTAATGAGTAAAAGAGCGATCCGTTTCCCTAACAAGCTTTTTTCATACCCTAAACCCAAAATAAAAGCGACAAACACAAGCCACACCGTTTTATTCGCATACCCGCTCAAACCCCACGAAATAGCCTTATTAGCGCTCGCTACCTCACTGCTCGCTCCAATTCTTAACGCCACGCACAGTACTAACGCGCTCAACGCTATCAAACCTGATGGCACCGGCTCTAAAATTAGCCCTATAATCATGCCCATGAAAATACAAAAATAAAGCCATGCGTTAGGGTTTAACCCATCTGGTGCGCCCAAAAAATACAATAGCGTTGCGATAAAAAAAGGGGCAAGAATGATGAGAGTTTGTTTAATCATGTTTAACCTTTAGCCAAAGATAGTAATAATTTGGCTTAAAAATATCATTCAAATGGGATTGAGTTATTACAATGTTACAGAAAAAGATTAAAAATTAAGCTTTTTGAAAAAGATAAAATTTTATAATTATGTTTATCTTTGTTGAATTTACTACAAATAGGAGTATTGCATGCAAGAAAATGTGCCTTTGAGTTATGATTATTCCATTAGCAAATTGTTTCTTTATGCGATGGTTGCATTTGGGATAATAGGCATGTTAATAGGGATCGTGTTAGCCTTTGAATTGTCTTTCCCTAACTTGAATTACATTGCAGGGGAGTATGGCGTTTTTGGCCGCTTGCGCCCCTTACACACGAATGCGGTGATCTATGGTTTCACTCTTGGGGGGATTTGGGCGAGTTGGTATTATATCGGTCAAAGGGTGCTTAAAATCACTTATTACCAACACCCCTTTTTGAAAATTGTAGGGTTATTGCATTTTTGGCTCTGGATTCTTCTTTTAATCCTAGGGGTCATTAGCTTGTTTGCTGGTCTTACTCAATCTAAAGAATACGCCGAATTGATGTGGCCTTTAGATATTATTGTGGTTGTGGCATGGGTGCTATGGGGGGTTAATATGTTTGGGAGCATGAGCGTCAGAAGAGAAAATACCATTTACGTGTCTTTATGGTATTACATCGCTACTTATGTGGGTATAGCGGTGATGTATATCTTCAATAACCTTTCTGTCCCCACCTATTTTGTCGCTGATATGGGGAGCGTTTGGCATTCTATTTCTATGTATTCAGGCAGTAATGATGCGCTCATTCAATGGTGGTGGGGGCATAATGCGGTCGCTTTTGTCTTTACGAGTGGGGTGATTGGCACGATTTATTATTTCTTGCCTAAAGAGAGCGGCCAGCCTATTTTTTCTTACAAACTCACTTTGTTTTCTTTTTGGAGCTTGATGTTTGTTTATATTTGGGCGGGCGGGCACCATTTGATTTATTCCACCGTGCCTGATTGGGTACAAACCCTTTCTAGCGTGTTTTCAGTGGTGTTGATCTTGCCTTCGTGGGGGACAGCGATTAACATGCTTTTAACGATGAGGGGTCAATGGCACCAGCTCAAGGAAAGCCCTTTGATTAAATTCTTGGTTTTAGCTTCAACTTTCTACATGCTTTCCACGCTAGAAGGATCCATTCAAGCCATTAAAAGCGTGAACGCATTAGCGCATTTTACCGATTGGATCATTGGGCATGTGCATGACGGCGTGCTTGGGTGGGTAGGCTTCACTTTGATTGCGAGCATGTATCACATGACCCCTAGGCTTTTCAAAAGAGAGATTTATTCAGGGAGGCTTGTGGATTTCCAATTCTGGATCATGACTTTAGGGATTGTGCTTTACTTTTCGTCCATGTGGATTGCAGGGATCACGCAAGGGATGATGTGGAGGGATGTGGATCAATACGGGAATCTCACTTACCAATTCATTGACACGGTTAAGGTGCTAATCCCTTATTACAATATTAGAGGCGTTGGGGGTCTTATGTATTTTATTGGATTTATTATTTTTGCCTACAATATTTTTATGACCATCACGGCAGGCAAAAAATTAGAGCGTGAGCCCAATTACGCCACGCCTATGTCTAGATAGGGGAGGTTGGAGATGTTTAGTTTTTTAGAAAAAAACCCATTCTTTTTCACTCTTGCGTTTATTTTCGTGTTTTCTATTGCAGGCTTGGTGGAGATTTTGCCTAACTTTTTCAAATCCGCTCGCCCGATTGAAGGCTTACGGCCTTATACGGTTTTAGAGACAGCGGGGAGGCAAGTTTATATCCAAGAAGGTTGCTATCATTGCCATTCCCAACTCATTCGCCCTTTCCAAGCTGAGGTGGATCGCTATGGCGCGTATAGTTTGAGTGGGGAGTATGCGTATGATAGGCCATTTTTGTGGGGGTCTAAAAGGATTGGCCCTGATTTGCATAGGGTGGGAGATTATCGCACAACCGATTGGCATGAAAAGCACATGCTGGATCCTAAAAGCGTTGTGCCGCACAGCATCATGCCAGCTTACAAGCATCTATTCATAAAAAAGAGCGATTTTGACACCGCTTATGCGGAAGCTTTGACGCAAAAAAAGGTTTTTGGCGTGCCTTATGACACCGAAAACGGCGTGAAATTAGGGAATGTAGAAGAAGCGAAAAAGGCCTATCTAGAAGAAGCTAAAAAAATCACAGCTGACATGAAAGACAAGAGGGTGCTAGAAGCGATTGAGAGAGGTGAAGTCTTAGAAATCGTGGCTTTGATCGCTTATTTGAATAGCTTGGGTAATTCCAGGATCAACGCTAATCAAAACGCTAAATAAGGGGTGAATGATGGATTTAGAAAGTTTGAGAGGTTTTGCGTATGCGTTTTTCACCATTCTTTTTACGCTCTTTTTGTACGCTTATATTTTTAGCATGTATAGAAAGCAAAAAAAGGGTGTCGTGGATTATGAGCGATACGGGTATTTAGCGTTAAATGATGCTTTAGAAGATGAGTTGATTGAACCACGCCATAAAGAAGTTCATGATAAAGGCATAAAGGAAAGTTGAAATGGATTTTTTAAACGACCATATAAATGTTTTTGGCTTGATTGCAGCGCTTGTGATTTTAGTTTTAACCATCTATGAATCCAGTTCGCTCATTAAAGAAATGCGCGACAGCAAATCTCAGGGTGAGCTTATGGGAAATGGGCATTTGTTTGATGGGATAGGGGAGTTTGCCAACAATGTGCCAGTAGGCTGGATCGCAAGCTTTATGTGCACGATTGTGTGGGCTTTTTGGTATTTCTTCTTTGGGTACCCGCTGAATAGTTTTTCTCAAATCGGGCAATACAATGAAGAGGTTAAAGCGCACAACCAAAAATTTGAAGCCAAGTGGAAGCATTTGGGTCAAAAGGAATTGGTGGATATGGGTCAAGGCATCTTTTTAGTCCATTGTTCGCAATGCCATGGCATTACCGCTGAAGGCTTGCATGGGAGCGCTCAAAATCTGGTGCGTTGGGGTAAAGAAGAGGGCATTATGGACACCATTAAGCATGGCT
>ASYU01000065.1:0-5301 GCA_000448465.1 Helicobacter pylori PZ5056
CAACAACAGCAACAACAACAGGCTAACAGCCAACACCACCACCATCACCACGCGCACCACCACCATTATTATGGCGGCGAACACCACCATCATAACGCGCAACAACACGCTGAACAACAAGCAGAGCAACAAGCTCAACAACAGCAACAACAAAAAGCACAACAACAAAACCAACAATATTGATTGGGGCGTTTGTGGGGGCGGCCTTAGGGCTGCTTTTTGGCTTTTTAACTTTCTCTTTTAATTTAGTTTTCTTTCAAAATCAAAAATTTTAATGGCAATGGATCTAGTATTCACTATCAAGCGTTGTTTGCTTTAGCCCTCTTTTTTCAAGTAGCAAAAATTTAAAAATTAGCGTCGAAATTTCTTCCATTAACAATTGATTAGATTTTATACTGTAAAATAAAATCCTAGCCAGTGAGCTAGAATTTAAATTTTTAATCAAAGGAGTCATCATGGCACACCATGAAGAACAACACGGCGGGCACCACCACCATCACCACCACACACACCACCACCATTATCATGGCGGCGAACACCACCATCACCACCACAGCTCTCATCATGAAGAAGGTTGTTGCAGCACTAGCGATAGTCATCATCAAGAAGAAGGTTGCTGCCACGGGCATCACGAGTAATATCGGTGTGGCTAGGGGCAACTTGACTAGGGTTGTCTCTGGCTTTGACTTTAAGATACAATCATTCCATTCTAACCCATTCTAATCAAACCCATTAAATCCAATCTAACCACCGCAACACGCTTGATTTTTATTTTTACAAACGCTCATTAATACTCATCAATTCCTATAAAAGTAAATTTTTATTTAATAGTATCGTTAAGACTTTTTAATATTTTAATACCAACGCTCCATAAAACAAAGCCTTGCACTTTATTGCTTTAATTCCCATGCGTCTTTAAAAGAAGCGTTTTTAAGCTTTAAATTCAAGCTCCCTTCAATCCATTGGGTATTAGCCCCCTTTTCGTTATTGTCAAACAAGAATACCCCTAAAAGGCCTCTAGGGGTTTTAATCAGGCTCAATTCCACGCTAGGAAGAATGGTTTTGCTGTCAGGTTTGACTTCAAAGGCTAGGAAAAAGGGGTGGTTGTTTTTGAAATCATAGCCATTTTTAGTGTATGAATAGCCAGGAGTGCTCTGCAAGATGCCTTTTTGAGTTTCCACGCTAAAAGAATCCAAGTAATAAAACCCAGGCTCTAGCCTGAACGATTGAACTTTGGCTAAAGCGTAGCGGTTTTTCCATAAAAGCATGAAGCGCTCACTCCCAAGCATAAACAAAGGCCCCCTAGGGTCTTTGAGCTTTGCTTTAGGGTTTTTTTCAAGCGTTTCATTGTGTTTGGCGACAACTCCTCTATCTATTTTGCGCCAATAAGTGCGCACGCTTTGGCCTTGGTGAGCGATATACATATTCACCAAACCAGAATGATGGCCTTTAGGGGGCAAGCAAGAGACTAATAAAAGAGCGGCTAACAAACTCACGATTTGAAACTTCAAGCAAATTCCTTAAAAAGAGTGGTGACTGAATGCTAACATGCTAAAACTAAAACCCTTATAAGTTATGGATAAAAACTTAAAGAATAGGGTAAAATAAACGCATGCGAATAGATAAATTTTTACAATCAGTGGGTTTAGTGAAGCGGCGCGTTTTAGCGACAGATATGTGCAACGTAGGGGCGGTGTGGCTCAATGGGAGTTGCGCTAAGGCCAGTAAAGAAGTGAAAACAGGCGATGTGATTAGCTTGCATTATTTAAAGGGGATAGAAGAATACACGATTTTACAAATCCCCACTTTAAAAAATGTGCCGCGAAAAGACACACACCTTTATATCGCTCCTAAAACAAAAGAATAATAAAGCAAAGGATAATATAATGAAAGAATACAAAGACACCTTAAACTTAAACGAAACCACCTTTTCTATGAAAGGGAATTTGAGCGTCAATGAGCCTAAAACTTACGCCAAATGGCAAGAACAACAAGCGTTCAAACGCATGCAAGCTAGGAAAGATAACCGTGGGGATTTCACTTTGCATGACGGGCCGCCTTATGCGAACGGGCATTTGCATTTAGGGCATGCCTTAAATAAGATTTTAAAAGACATTGTCGTTAAAAGAGAATATTTTAAAGGGAATAAAATTTATTACACGCCCGGTTGGGATTGCCATGGCTTGCCTATTGAGCAGCAAATTTTAGAACAATTGGAAAAGGAAAAAACAAGCCTAGAAAACCCCACGCTGTTTAGAGAAAAGTGCCGAGATCATGCGAAAAAATTTTTAGAAATCCAAAAGAATGAATTTTTGCAACTAGGCGTTTTGGGGGATTTTGAAGATCCTTATAAAACCATGGATTTTAAATTTGAAGCGAGCATTTATAGGGCTTTAGTGGAAGTGGCTAAAAAAGGGCTTTTGAAAGAACGCCATAAGCCTATTTATTGGAGTTATGCATGCGAGAGCGCTTTAGCGGAAGCTGAAGTGGAATACAAAATGAAAAAATCGCCCTCCATTTTCGTGGCGTTTGGTTTGAAAAAGGAGAGTTTAGAAAAATTAAAAGTCAAAAAAGCAAGCCTGGTGATTTGGACGACCACGCCTTGGACTTTGTATGCGAATGAAGCGATCGCTTTGAAAAAAGACGCTGTTTATGTGCTCACTCAAAAAGGCTATTTAGTCGCTAAAGCCTTGCATGAAAAATTAGCCGCTTTAGGGGTGGTGGACAATGCGATCACGCATGAATTCAATTCCAATGATTTAGAATATTTAGTGGCTACAAACCCGCTCAATCAAAGGGATTCGCTGGTGGTTTTAGGGGATCATGTGAGTTTAGAAGATGGCACAGGAGCCGTGCATACCGCTCCCGGGCATGGTGAAGAGGACTATTATTTAGGTTTAAAATATAATTTAGAAGTGTTAATGTCCGTAGATGAGAAAGGTTGCTATGATGAGGGCATTATCCATAACCAACTATTAGATGAAAGCTATCTGGGCGAGCATGTTTTTAAGGCTCAAAAACGCATTATAGAGCAATTGGGCGATTCTTTATTGCTAGAGCAAGAGATTGAGCATTCCTACCCGCATTGCTGGAGGACGCACAAGCCTGTGATTTACAGAGCGACCACGCAATGGTTTATTTTAATGGATGAGCCTTTTATCCAAAATGACGGCTCTCAAAAAACCTTAAGAGAAGTGGCTTTGAATGCGATTGAAAAGGTGGAATTTGTGCCAAGCAGCGGGAAAAACCGCCTAAAAACCATGATAGAAAACCGCCCTGATTGGTGCTTGAGTCGGCAAAGAAAATGGGGCGTGCCACTGGCCTTTTTCATAGACAAACGCACGAATAAGCCTTGTTTTGAAAGCGAAGTTTTAGAGCATGTGGCGAATCTTTTTGAAAAAAAAGGCTGTGATGTGTGGTGGGAGTATAGCGTGAAAGATTTATTGCCCCCTAATTATCAAGATAACGCCAAGCATTACGAAAAAGTCATGCACATTTTAGACGTGTGGTTTGATAGCGGTAGCACCTTTAAGGCGGTTTTAGAAGACTATCATGGAGAAAAAGGGCAAAGCCCTAGCGATGTGATCTTAGAAGGGAGCGATCAGCATAGGGGGTGGTTTCAAAGCTCGCTTCTAATCGGTTGTGTTTTAAACAACCAAGCCCCTTTTAAAAAGGTCATTACGCATGGCTTTATCGTAGATGAAAAGGGCGAAAAAATGAGCAAATCTAAGGGCAATGTGGTGTCTTTGGATAACTTACTCAAAAAGCATGGGAGCGATGTGGTACGCTTGTGGGTGGCGTTTAATGACTATCAAAACGATTTGAGGGTCTCTCAGACCTTTTTCATTCAAACAGAACAGCATTATAAAAAATTCCGCAACACCCTTAAATTCTTACTCGCCAATTTTAGCGATATGGATCTCAAGAATTTAGAACGCCCCCATGACTTTAGCCCTTTAGATCATTTCATATTAGAGGCTTTAGAAACAACAAGCACCGGAGTCAATAGCGCGTTTGAAGAGCATGATTTGGTGAAGGGCTTGAATATTTTAATGGCGTTTGTTACCAATGAATTGAGCGGGATTTATTTAGACGCTTGTAAGGATAGCTTGTATTGCGATAGCAAAAATAATGAAAAACGCCAAGCCATTCAAATGGTCTTACTCGCTACAGCTAGTCAATTGTGCTACTTTTTAGCCCCGATTTTAACGCACACGATTGAAGAAGTTTTAGAGCATAGCCAGGTGCTTTGCGCGTTTTTACAAGCCAAAGATGTGTTTGATTTAAAAGGCATTAGCGTTTTAGAAAAACTCCACCTTAAAGAATTTAAAAAACCAGAAAATTTTGAAGCCGTTTTGGCCTTGCGCTCTGCCTTTAATGAAGAGTTAGACCGCTTGAAAAAAGAAGGCGTGGTTAAAAATTCGTTGGAATGCGCTATTGAGGTGAAAGAAAAAGCGTTGTGTGAAAATTTGATAGAAGAATTGCTGATGGTGAGCTTTGTAGGGGTTGCAAAAGAAAAATTGAGCGAGACGCCAACGTTCACGCTCTTTAAAGCCCCCTTTTATAAATGCCCCAGGTGTTGGCGTTTTAAAAGCGAGTTAGAAAACACCCCTTGCAAGCGCTGCGAAGAGGTTTTAAAAGAGCGATGATAAAAGGATAGGGCTTTTGGAAACTTTACAAACCCATAGAGTTTTACAAGCCCTAATTGGCCATTTCACCCCTTTTTTAGAAAGCGGGATCACAGAGCTGATAATCAATACCGAGCAGGAGCTTTGGCTTTATAAAGTCAATAACACCCGAGAAAAAAGAGGGCATGCACTTTTTGATAAGGCATTTTTATTGAGGTTTTGCGAGCAATTGGCCAGTTTTAGGGGGTTGTTTTTTGATGAAGAGCACCCCACCTTAAATTGCTCTATCCCTTTCACGCGCTATAGGGTGAGCGCGAATCATTTTAGCATCACTACGAACAATCAAATCACGCTCAATATCCGTGTGCCTAGGCTTAAGCCCTTAAGTTTAGAGGATTTCACTTTCAAAGCAAGCGATCCAAAAGGTTTGAAAGATTTAGCGCTAAAAGGGCATAACATTCTCATTAGCGGGGAGACTTCAAGCGGTAAAACAAGCCTATTAAACGCTCTTTTAGATTGCGTCAATAAAGATGAAAGGGTGGTGAGCGTTGAAGACAGCCAAGAATTGGATTTAAAAGCGTTCAGTAATTGCGTGGGGCTTTTAGTGGGCAAGCAAGAGAACACGCGCTTTAATTATGAAGACGCTCTCAATATGGCCATGCGCTTAAACCCG
>ASYU01000066.1:0-4429 GCA_000448465.1 Helicobacter pylori PZ5056
CAATCGCATTGCCTCCCTCTTCTAAGACCTTTTGCCCAATCTCAGTGGCTAGCGGGTGGCTAGAAAGGGCTAAGCCTACTTTAGTGTTTTTAATAGGGGGGTAACTCGCTGCGCTCAAAGGGCTTAACAAACCCAAAGAGAGCGCTATCACGCCCAAGCCAATCGTCTTTAAAAAACTCCGTCTCATCTGTTTTCCTTTCAATCAGTTACGCTTAAAATTTCGTTGTTATTATAACACAAGCTTTACAAAACACCCTCTCGCTTATAGCTTATAATTGCTATTAAGCATTATTGTTAATGAGTTTTAAAATAAATAGAGTTTAAAAAATAAGTTCAATAAGGCTTATTTGATAAAAACGCTACTGGTAGAAAAATTATTGTTTAATCCCCAATAGAGTGTCTATCATCCGATCAATAGCTGTAATGACCTTAGCGTTAGCGGCATAACCGCTTTGAAATTTGATCAAATTCACCATTTCTTCATCCACGCTCACTTGCGAAATAGAGAGTTGCTCTTTTTTAATGGTCTCTAACATGCTTTGTTTGGTGTCCAAAATACGCCCTGATTTTTCAGCGTCCGTGTTGATTTTACCGGTTAAAAATTGATAAAACTCGCTGATTTTCATTGGTTTAATATCAAACTTGTCGTTATAAAAATCCACGCTATCGTATTGCAATTGCTGCATCATGTTCGCCACATCAAAATTCCCATTAATGGGGGCAAGCCATGGGCGGATAGTGGTAGGCTCTTTTTTGTATTCTTTATTCAAGCTGATATTAGAAGCGTCATCGCCTTGAAAAAAAGGGTTGAGTTTTAACGCTCCCATAAAATTCGTGCCGTTATCTTTCATAGAAACAAACAACCCTTGCGAAGCGTTTTTAGGCTGGATAACAAACTTTTTAGTCTCATTGTTAAAGCTCGCTGTGAAATAATCGTCAAAATCGTTTTCGGTGTTGTTGTCTTGATTGTCATCGGTGTTAGCGTTAATGGCTTGGATAATATCGTTCATGGTTGTAATGGGCGTGATAGCAATGGTTTTCCTGGCGATTTCTTTACCATCGGTGTTGTAAGCGATTAAATCAAACGAGCCGTTTTTGATATTGTAATTAGTGTCTTTAAAGGCTTCATCGCTATTAAACTCCACAGGCTCGCCTTCAATATGATGACTCGCGCTTTGAGCGTAAATCGCATTCGTGGATTCTATCAAGCCCCTAGCAAAAGAATCCAACAAATCAATATAATCCTGCAATTTGCCCTTTAAAGTCCCGTTAGAGCCGTCATTATACACATTCAATAACGCCCCCACTTTTCCCTGATTGAGCTTGTCAGTAATATTAGTGAGCTTAAAATCATCGCTTTGAAAATAGATTTGGTTCAAACCCCCTTTATTTTCGGATTCTTTAACCACTAAAGGATGGAAAATAGAGCCATCAATAATATTGAACCCATGCCCAATATTAAGGTTATAGCTCTCATCAAAATCCGCTGAGTCTTTATCTGTGAGCGAATGGGTTTTAATACTGCTTTTAAAAACATTCCCTCCTAAAAGCTCTCGCAAATGGAATTCCAACTCATCTCGCTTATCCCTTAATTCATTCGCATGCTTTAAACTCTTGTTGTTTTCCACTTCTTTAATGCGTTTATTGATTTCAGCGATTTGAGAACCCAAGCTATTGACTTCTTTAATCACGCTTTTTAATTCTTCGCTCGCTTTATGCTGTAAGGTCGTTAACCTCTCTCTGGTGTCTTTAATGTTGTGCGTTAAAGCTTCTGTTTTTTGAGCGAGAGCCTGTTTTTGAGCGGAGTCTTTGGCGTTTTTAGACAATTCTTTCCATGAGTTAAAATAATCTTGCAAATCCGTAAAAAGGCTCGCTTCATCAATATCCGGAAAATACGCGCTCGCTTCTTTTAAATGCGAAAATTCTGTATCGTAATAAGTGTTTTCGTAATTAGCTTTCGTGTAACGAGCAAAAACAAACTCATCATGCACCCTTTCAATGGCTTCCACATCCACGCCCATATTCACGTTTTTAGTGCCATACATATAGGCTGCTTGGGGCTTTGCAATCACGCGCTGACGGCTATAAAATTCATCGCTAGCGTTAGAAATATTATTCCCAGTAACATCCACCATGCTCTGATGGGCTTGCAAGCCGGTGTAAGAAGTGTTGAGTGAAGATAAGATTCCGCCCATTTTACGCCTGCACTCTTAAAAAATGACTCCCCACATACCTAGAGCCTTTATAATCGCAAGTGTCATGGGGAATGATTTGTTGGATGAGCGAAGAATAAAACTCAGAAACCGCAAACGCCATGCGCGAATAAATCAAGTTTTTTTCTTTCAAAACAAGCAAGGATTCTCGCATTTGGTTTAAAAAATCGCTCGTTCTTTCGTCTAATAATTCACTCATTTCTTTATTAGGGAATTGATTTTTTAAAGACAACATTTGCGCATCTATATTCGCTTTCTCTTTTTCAAAAGCTTGAATCGCTAGCTGTTTTTGATGGTTTCTTTCAAAAATTTCGGCGTGTTTAGCGAGCTTGATGTCTCTTATATCGCGCTCGGTTAAATCAATCAATTCTTTCAATTGGTTGAGCGCGTTTTCTAAATGGGAATGTAAAACGACCATAACAAATCCTTTAGCTCTTGTTTCAGTGATATTCAAGCAAATACTATGCCGTTTTATTTTAGATTTTTCAGTTTGTTGTAAAACTCATTTTCTTAAGGGGATAGGGGGTGTTTTGAAATCATTTTCCCTTTAAATCGCTCTTAACATTTGCTTAGCGATAGCGGCAATCACATTCACGCTCATGGCATTCCCCGCTTGGGATAACAAATGGCTTTCTTTAAAATTAGGGTTGTCTTTAATCTTAGCGATCAAATCTCTAGGAAATCCTTGTAAAAGCAGGCTTTCAATAGCGTTTAATCTTTTGATTTTGCCTTTTTGGGTATAAAACAAGCCATGCCGAGAAGTCCTTAAGGTAGGAAAAACATTAAAATACAACCTTAAATCAGATTGTCTTGTGTCTAAAACGGCGTTTTCTAAAGTTAAAATATTCTCTAAAAAAACCCGGTTATGGTTGTATCGGTTGCGCAAGTATCTTTGGAAAGTAGCGTTACTCACATCCAAATAGCATTCATTATCAGCGTCTAAAAAATCCTTAAAACAATAATCATTGGCTAAACCTAAAGGGAAATTAAATGGGCGTTTCAAGTCCTTCCTAAACCCTACGATATAAAGGCGCTCTCTCTTTTGGGCTAATTGGAAATCAGCACTGTTTAACATTTGATAATGAGTTGTATAGCCCGCTTCTTGCAAGGCTTTGATAATGGTTTTAAAAGTTTCTTGTTGCTTATGATGGATCAAACCCTTAACGTTTTCAAGCAAGAAACATTTGGGCTGTTTGACTTTTAAGATACGAATAAGCCCATAAATAATAGTCCCTCTTTCATCTTCAAGCCCCTTCCTCTTGCCATTGATAGAAAAAGCTTGACAAGGAAACCCGCTAACCAAAACATCAAAATTGGGTAAGTCATTAGGGTTGATTCGCATCAAATCCCCAAAGTTATTAATGTCTTTAAAAAATAGTTCATAAGTCCTAAGGGCTTCATGATTGATTTCTGCATGCCCTACGCATTTCAAATGGCACCGCTCCAAGCCCAAACGGCCTCCACCAATGCCAGAGCAAAAATCCATAAAAGTTAAAATCCCCAATCAATCACTCCTAACACACAACTAAAAACGCACCCTATTTAAAAGAGCGACAAACGCATTTCAAAATACAAAAAAACTAAACTTCAGTGAAAAACAAAACGACAGCGAGAATAACCCCCCTAGAAATGAAGCCCTTAAACCCCCTAGCTTATCCCCAATAAATCCTGTGCCATTTTGTGAGAAGTCTCATGCAAATTGATCTTATACTGGTTATTTTCAATCGCTTGCTTGATTTCAGCCACCCTATCAAGAGCGGCTTCATTGTTTTCAACTTTTTCATTCTTTTCCACACGCTTGTAATTCCCCAAAGATTGCACTGGAGTGAGCGAAGAGACGGCGTTAATCATCTTAAAATCCTTTAATTTGATATTCATTCTATTACAGCAAGTATCGGCAAAAAAGAAAAAAAGTTAATGGATTTTTGAAATCTGTTTTTGCAATTCCTTACCAAATTTCTTGGTGGTGGTGATGGGTTTTTTTCCGGTTTCTGCCACAGAGCCAAAAGATTGCGATTGCAAGTTTTTAAACATAAAAAATATCAAAAAAATTAAAATATAACAAAATAAAAAAAAGCAAATGGTAGGGAATAGCCAATTCTTGAGATTAGAACCATTCATGACCTTGCCTTTTAAATACTCCTATACCCTACTACCCATGCGAGCATGAACAACCACAGCCCCCACCTTTCTTCCCGCCATGACCCCCATGACCG
>ASYU01000067.1:0-3143 GCA_000448465.1 Helicobacter pylori PZ5056
ATCTAAATCCCCCCAAATAATATCGCTTAGCATCTGCTCAATCGCTCGCATGAGCATGGGTCCTCTCCAAATGAGGCTCTGCCCCTCATCATACAAAAGCCCCATGCTCATCACAGAAACGCCAAAAGCCTTTAAAGGAATGAGTTTTTTACCGCTAGGATCCATGATCACATCAGCGTTTTGCAAACCCATCATTCTAGGGATATTAGGGCCATACACATCAGCGTCCAATAGCCCCACTTTTTGGTTTAAATTCGCTAAAGCGATGCTTAAATTCACGCTAGTGGTGCTTTTACCCACACCGCCCTTGCCTGAACTTATCATGACTACATGTTTGATGTTTTTAGCCAAATTTTTAGTGGTAGGCTTTGGGGCTTGCGGTTTAGGTGGGGTTTTAATATCCAAACTCAAAGCTTTCACGCCTTTTTCTTGCATCGCTTTGGAGATATTTTCCCTTAAAATCGCGCTCGTTTCTTCAGAGCTTGAGGGGATTTCTATTAAAAGCCCTAATTGATCGTCATGCAAGGTGATGTTTTTAACAAAACCAAAGCTGACAATATCCTTTTCAAAATTAGGGTAGATGATCGTTTTTAATGCGTTTAAGACATCTTCTTGGGTGAGCATTTTAATCCTTAAAATGATAGTATTTGAATTTTCTTTATAGCATGTTTTGTTTAATTTTGCATTATAAATTAAATTTGCATTTTTAAAGGATAAGGCATGGAATTTTATAAGCGTGTTTTGAAATTGCACCATTTTAGGAATTTGGGTAGAAACTCGCCTGCAGAATTGCTTTTAAATTCAAGTTTTGGAGAAATTAAGCATGGAGGGTTGGTGGTTTTAGTGGGGGAAAATAATGTCGGTAAAAGCAATGTTTTAGAAGCTTTGAAAATCTTTAATGATGCGGATATTAAACTTTGCAGCAAGGAAGATTATTTCAAAGACCATGAAAAAAACCATGAAAAAGACACCCTTTTAAGTTTGGAAGAAGAAACAATCCTTGATCACAAAATCACAGATTTTTCTTGCGTGGATTTAAAAATTCAATCTAAGGAAGTTAATAAGGGATTAAAGGAATTATCAAAAACGCTGATTGTCTATCCTTTTAGTGTTTTTATAGGGGGCTTTATAAAACTCGTCATGTCTATGGCATATTAGATTCGTTTTTGAAATTCTACAAAGAAAAATTAAAATTGAGCGTATTTGCAACCAGACAAGCCGACAATCTGCTTTTCAAAAAATTAATCAAACATTTGAGCGGCAACAGTCAATTGGTTAAAAATTTTTGTCAGTGTATAAGAGAGATTATAGAATACAACGCTCCTAATAAAGAATACAAACCCAATCAATTTTTTATGATAGGGAAAGGCAAACAAAAACAATTATCAAAAATTTATTCTCATTTTAAAAAACTTAGTGAAGGTAAAATCAAGCCACAAAATGAAGGCATCTTAAAAAAGCTAAAAAGTTTAGATGAAATTTTTAAGACTACCGACTTTACAAGATTCACACCAAAAACTGAAATTAAGGATATTATTAAAGAAATAGACGAAAAATACCCTATCAATGAAAATTTTAAAGATCAATTTAGAACATTCCAATCAAATATAATCAGCCTTAAAAAGAGAATTAAAAATTCTTTAAAAAA
This sequence comes from Helicobacter pylori PZ5056, assembly GCA_000448465.1. Taxonomy (GTDB): domain Bacteria; phylum Campylobacterota; class Campylobacteria; order Campylobacterales; family Helicobacteraceae; genus Helicobacter; species Helicobacter pylori_CI. The sequence continues at coordinate 1,649 of ASYU01000067.1, forward strand.
CCTTGATGAAATCAGAGAGGGTTTTAAACTAAAAAAAGAATCATGGATAAAAGAAATTGAAAATGACTGCAAAAATCAAAAAGTGCTAGAGTTTAATTATGATGTTTTGTTGGATAATATCCAACAAATATGCGAAAAATATATAGCAAGTCATGTTACTAATGATGTGTCTAAAGATATTAAATCCATGATGTGCCAGTTTTATTTGGAAAAAATGGAATTGTTATCAAATTCAAAAATTAGGCGATACCAATACGATGATCTTTTGAAATCAGCAAGAATATCTCTGTGGGAATCCATAAAAACTTTAGACAATGAGAGTGGCATTTATTTGTTCCCTAAAAATATTGGTGAAATCAAAGACAAATTTGAAGCAAACAAGGAAAAATTCAAACAAAGCAAAAATGTTTCTGAGTTCGCAGAGTATTGCCGAGAGTGTAACCCTTAATACAGCGTTTCAAAACTTAAAAAATAAAGTTCAATTCCCTTTAAGCGGTGGTTTATCTTATAAGTCTTACAAACTCGTGCCAACCATGAAAGAATACAAAGAGCCAAAAATCACAGATAACGACCTTAAGACTGCATTATTCACTCTCTTTGGTTATTCTTCCCCTTCTGAATTTAACCAATCGGATTGGTTCTTTAGAAATTCATTATTTAGGAAAATGGACTTTCACCCTAATACAATTTGGAATTTTTTTTTGAGCATTTTAAAAGATGGTCAAGCGTTACAAATAATAATATTTGATAAAAATAATGATTTAGTAATCTATGATTCTGAAAAATCGTTCAATATCCCTGAAAAATACTTACAAGAAAGAGATCAAGAAGAGATCAAACGATCAAAATATCTTTCAACTGAAGTAAAAGGCGAATGCAATAACAATATATGTCAATTTGAATTTTTTAAAAAAGACACAAGCCACCTTTTATTTAAAGTAAGTTTTACAGAAATCTTAGAAAATCTTGCAGAAATCATGGAATACAACATGCAATTAAAAATAGATTCTTTAATTACAAAAGAATTTAATAAGCTTTTAGCGATCGCTGAAGATAGTCCCCAAGATAGTTACCAATTAAAAATTCGTGTCCGACATAACAATAAGCTTCCTAGAGAGAAATATACGGAACATGAAATAAAACTTGAAGTTTATGATTGCAGAAAATCCCACGATCACAATGAGCCAATCATCCTAAGCCAGCAAAGCACAGGCTTTCAATGGGCGTTTAATTTCATGTTTGGCTTTCTTTATAATGTGGGATCACATTTTGGTCTTAACAAGAATATTATCTATGTCATGGACGAGCCAGCCACTCACTTGAGCGTGCCAGCCAGAAAGGAGTTTAGGAAATTTTTAAAAGAATACGCTCATAAAAATCATGTTACCTTTGTTTTAGCCACCCATGACCGTTACTACAAACCTATAAAATCCTATAAAGAGCTATAAAATTCTCTCAATTTGGGATTTTTGTTGTATTCCTAGTTCAACCTTGC
>ASYU01000068.1:0-671 GCA_000448465.1 Helicobacter pylori PZ5056
GCGGCAGCGGGGTTGTGGCAAGTCATGAGCTATGCGATCAGCCCTTGTGGCCCTGGCAAAGACAGCAGCAAAAATGGGGGCGTTCAAACCTTTGAAAACACACCAACAAATCAATGGGGAGGGACTACCATTACTTGTGGCACTACTAATTATGAACCAGGACCATACAGCATTTTATCCACTGAAAATTACGCGAAAATCAATAAAGCTTATCAGATCATCCAAAAGGCTTTTGGAACAAGCGGGCAAGATATTCCTGCTTTAAGCGACACCAACACAGAACTCAAATTCACAATCAACAAAAAAAATGGGGACAATAATAACAATAATAATGGAGAAGAAATTGTTACAAAAAATAACGCTCAAGTTCTTTTAGAACAAGCTAGCACCATTATAACTACCCTTAATAGCGCATGCCCATGGATCAATAATGGTGGTGCAGGTCCTGCAAGCAGTGGTAGTTTATGGGAAGGAATATATTTGAAAGGCGATGGGAGCGCGTGCGGGATTTTTAAAAATGAAATCAGCGCGATTCAAGACATGATCAAAAACGCTGCAATAGCCGTAGAGCAATCCAAGATCGTTGCTGCAAACGCACAAAACCAGCACAACCTAGACACCGGGAAGACATTCAACCCCTATAAAGACGCCAACTTCGCCCAAAGCATGTT
>ASYU01000069.1:0-9274 GCA_000448465.1 Helicobacter pylori PZ5056
GCAGTATAACACAAAACTTAATAACCTATACAAAAATTATAGTGTTTTATGGATTATTATAGGATTTTAGTTGCTGTTTGTAGCCCCAAAGAGCGTTTCATAGTCCCCTTTAGAGAGCCTTTGCTATATGCTTTTAAAGTTATAGCTTCCATTGACATAGGTTCTACAATATCATAAATATAATAGTAAGTCAACATAAAAAATATTTTTATGTTTATTGTTTAAATTATTTTAATAGCAGAAAAAAAGTATAAATACAATAATTAAGTAAAACCTACACCAAGTTTTACTTAAACCAAATTAGAAAAATCCGCTTAAGTTATCTTGCTCTTTAGTTTGACCCTACCCCACAATATCCAACAAATGCTCTTCATGCCACAATTCAATTTCTTCTTCTTCCAAGCCAAACGCCTTAGCCCTTTGGCTGTTTGGATAGCGGTTTTTGGAGCCTTCTTTAGGATCTTTATCGCTAATGGCTTGCATGTTTTCTAACGCCCTTGTTTCTTGGGCTAATTCAAGCTTGCTTTGAAAGCTTTGCGCTAAATCCAGCATATCACTTCTCACACCCTGTTGGATAGCCGAATTTAAAGGAGCGTTTTGGTTGATATAAGTTACATTGCCTAAAGCTGAAACACCCATGCTAACCTCCTTAGAATATTTAAGTGTCCTTTAGACTAATAGTTCGGTATTTTGAGTAAATGACATTAGCTCCTTTGATGATTTTGACAAATTTTCGTTGCGTGTAGTCAATTTCGTAACTATTAAACGCATCTTTTTGCATTTTAATCAACATTTTGGCTAATTCCATAATGACCTCATCTTTAGGCACATTCTTTTGGCAAAAAACGATCAAATGCGATCCAGGAATATCTCGCACATGCATCCACAAATCATTCGCCCTTGCGTCTTGTAAGAGTTTGATATTCTCTTTTTGGTTTTTCCCTAAACCGATTTTAAAATCCTTATAATACAGCACTTCATACCCGCTCATCGGGCGTTTGATTTTAGAATTTTTAAAGGGAATAAACATTTCTAAAACGCTTTCTTCTTGTGCTCCTTTAACATAATTAATTTGATTTTCTTTGAAGGCGATTTTTTCTTTTAGATTCTCTTCTTCTAAATACAAGAATTGCGATTTTTGTTTCTTTTTTTTGCTGAGAGTGAATTTTTTATTGATAAAAGCGTTTAAGGGCATGCTTTTATCAATTTCAATCGCGCATTCCTTATCTTCAAAATCCTTTAAAACCACGCAACTTTCATGCTTATGGATTAAATGCTGGTAAGTGAGCAACAATGAGGCTTGAGTTTGCAATTCTTTCGCTTCCAATTGTAAATTTTTAGGATCTTCTAGTTTTTCTAATTTTTCTTTCAAGCGTTCTTTTTGGGTGTTTAATCGCTTGATGATTTGATTTTTTTTGTGTTCCAATTCTTTGTGCTGATAAGATAAAAAATCTTTTTCTAAAATGTCTAACAAATCCTTAAAATCCAAATCCTCTTCTTGATGCTCGTAAATATTAGGAGGCAATGCCCCTAAAATATCGTTTTTAGCGACCCTATCATTAAAACGAAAGGCCTCTATCACGCATTTTTCTTTATCTAAAATCATGAGGTTGGCTTTTTTAGGGATCATTTCTAAACGCAAAATAAAATTTTCACTCTTATAAGCCAAATCTTTAGCGCCTGTGATTTCTAAAATCCGATCGTTATCAATGACGTTTGCTTGTAAAATTTTGGCGTTTTTAGTGAATTTATTCAAACAAAAATCTAACGCTAAAGTGTTTTTTAAAACGCTCTCTGGGGGTTTTTTGGACAAACCGATATAAGGCGCATTCAAATCTAAAACAAAGGCGTGTTTTTCTTTAGAAAAAGTTTCTAATAAAAAGCTAGACGCGTTCAAGCGTTTGAGGCTAAAATGCGTTTGGGTGTTTAAAAATTCGCTGAATTTCTTTAAAAGAAAAAATTTCATTCTTGCGCCTTTAATTTTTCCTTAGCGAAAGAAATCGCGCTCTCAATATTTTCGCTCCCCCCTATCATGCGTGCGATTTCTAAAACCCTTTCTTCGTTATTAAGGGTTTTTGCAAGGCTTTTGTGGTTTTCTTTGAAGACTAAAATATGGTTTTTAGCGAGCGCTGGGATATGGACTTGGTGCGAAATGGCAAAGATTTGCGAATGGCTGCTCAAGGTTTCAAGGGCTTTAGAGACTGCTAAACTCTCTTCGCCGCTCAAGTTGGAATCCATTTCATCTAACACCAACACGCCTTTAAAATCCTTTAAAAACTCCATTTCTAAAAGCATGAACGCCAGCCTCAAACGGCTGTATTCTCCAGAGCTTAAGGTTTCTAATTGGGAATTTTGCAAATTCAAAACGAGTTTTTGAGCGCCTTTTTCGCTCATGGGGGCTTCTTCTAAAACCAAACTGGGGCTTTTTAAGAGCAAATCTTTCGCTTTAGCGCTTAAAAGAGCGTTAAAACCGGCTAAATATTCTTTTCTAAAGCCGCTTATTTCTTCGCACAATTTCAAGCATTCGGTTTTTAATTGTTCTATTTCTTTGTGGTAAGTTTCGCAATAATGGTCAATTTCTTTTAGGTTATGCAATTCGTTTTTAACATGCCCTAATCGTTCTTTAGCATGCGTAATGCTCCCGTAATCCTTAATGATCCCGCTTAACATGCCAAGCCTTTCTAACACCTTTTCAATATCCAAACGCTCGCACTCTTCTAATTTAGCCTGCTCTTTTTCCAACAGAGCGCTCGCTTCTAATAAAGCGCTTTTTAAAAACTCCGCGCTATGGCCCACGCTCTCTAAAGCATGCGTGATTTTGTGGGTATTTTCTAGCACCTCTAATGCCAGGGCGATCTTGTCGTTCAATTTTTCCTTACTAGAGAGCAATTTTTTCTGCTCCAAAAGGCGTTCGTATTCGTCTTCTTTTAAATCCAGCCTCTCTAATTTCATTTTTTCAAAATTCAAACGCTCTTCTAAATCCTTTTGGAAACGCTTTCTATCCTCTAATAACCGCCTTTCTTTTTCTAGCTTTTCTAAATGGGTGAATTTTTCTTCAAGCGCGCCTAAAAGGGGGCTAAACGCCTGGTTTTTGTTTTGGATATAGCCATCTAGTAAGGAGAGCATCAAAATATCATTGAGTTCATTCTGGCTGAATCTATCGTTAGACAAGCGCTTAATCAAACCTTTTAATAACGCTTTGAGCGTGTTTTTAGACAGGCTTGTTTGGTTTAAAAAATAGCGCGTTTTTTCTTTTTTAATCACGCTGATGACTAAAGGTTCGTGGTTATCTTCTCTAAAAATGCCGTATTCTTCCGTGTCTAAAAAAGGTGCGATCAATTCCACTTCAATGTTTGAAGCGTTGCTCTCTTTAAGCCCAAACGCCCCCAAAAGGCTCGCAATAAGAACGCTTTTCCCCACCCCACTAGCCCCACTAATCGCGCTCAAGCCGTCTTTAAACTCCAGATCCAATTTTTCAAAAACAGCGTTTTGACGCACTTTTAAGCGTGTGATTTGAGCGTTATTAAAATCTCGCATGTTTTTCACCCTTTTATCTTTTTTATCTTTTTTTGCTAGGGCTTTCCCCCCATAATAGCTTTTCTTTAAGCACTTTAAAATAATCCCTTGAATTTTTTTGTAAGAGCTTGGTAGTCGTGGGGCTTTTTTGAATGTATAGGGGTTGGTTGGCTTTTAAATCATAGGTGGCTTGCCCGTCAATAACTACAAGAGCGTCCTCATGAGCGCAAAAATTCAAGCAAAATTCCGCCCCTAGCACTAAAGGGCGTTGCGTTAAAGAAAAATCGCACAAGGGCGTTAAAATATAGCTTTGGCTTAAAGCATGCACAATGGGTCCATGAGCGCTCAAATTATAAGCGGTTGAGCCTAAGGGCGTGGCAATGATAAGCCCATCGCCTTTATAAGTGTTAAAGGGCGTATGGCCCGCGCACGCTTTGATATCTAAAACCCCTAAAGCTTTTTTTTTAGCGATCACGATTTCATTGATCGCATAAAAAGAGGTGTTTCCAATACGACCCTCCAAAGCCAGATGCTCTTCTAATTTGATCCTGTTTTGCTTGAGATCTTGTAAGAAATCTTTCAAGCCGTTCAATTCAACCGCGCTCAAAAACCCTAAATTCCCAATCCTCACCCCAAAACATGGCTTATTGTGAGCATGCGTCATTCTTAAAGCCCCTAAAATCGTGCCATCGCCCCCTAAACACAAAAACGCATCAGCTTTTTTTATCAATCGTTCATCTCTTGCCCCATCAAGGCTATCAATCATAAAGCTTTCAAACCCCTCATCTTCTAAAAGCTTTAAAACCCATTCTTTAGCCTGCTCTAGCTCTTTAAAAAGGGGGTTTTGATAATGGGTGGGCCGCACAAACACGCCGATAGTTTGAAGTGAATCTTTCATGCGTATATTGTAGCTTAAAGCTTGAAACAAAATTTTAAAAAAGGGGGTTTTAATTGCTTTTTTATCATCTTATGTAAAGTTCATGAAAAGTTTTTATTGTGATTAATGTTTCATTTTTTAAACTTTTTTAATTGTTTTTTGGGTATTCTTTTTATGAATGTAAACATTATGTTAAGGAATCACACATGAAAAAATTTTTTTCTCAATCTTTATTGGCTTTGATTGTTTCTATGAACGCGCTATTAGCCATGGATGGCAATGGCGTTTTTATAGGGGCGGGTTATTTGCAAGGGCAAGCCCAAATGCATGCGGATATTAATTCTCAAAAACAAGCCACTAACGCTACTATCAAGGGCTTTGACGCGCTTTTAGGGTATCAGTTTTTCTTTGGGAAATACTTTGGCTTGCGCGCTTATGGGTTTTTTGACTACGCTCATGCCAATTCTATTAGGCTTAAAAACCCTAATTATGACAGCGAAGTGGCGCAATTGGCGGGTCAAATTCTTGGGAAACAAGAAATCAATCGTTTAACGAGCCTTGCTGATCCCAAAACCTTTGAGCCAAACATGCTCACTTATGGGGGGGCTATGGATTTAATGGTTAATGTCATTAATAATGGCATCATGAGTTTGGGGGCTTTTGGCGGGATACAATTAGCCGGCAATTCATGGCTTATGGCGACGCCGAGTTTTGAGGGCATTTTAGTGGAGCAAGCCCTTGTGAGCAAAAAAGCCACTTCTTTCCAATTTTTATTCAATGTGGGGGCTCGTTTAAGGATCTTAAAACATTCCAGCATTGAAGCGGGCGTGAAATTCCCCATGCTAAAGAAAAACCCCTATATCACCGCAAAAAATTTGGATATAGGGTTTAGACGCGTGTATTCGTGGTATGTGAATTACGTGTTCACTTTCTAGGGGTGCTTCCCTAGAGCGTCAGCACGCTTTCAATTTTTTGAATCAACTCTTCTTCTCTTTTTTCTAAACTTTTGGGCGTCCATTCTGTGTATTGCGCAACATCTATGGTCATCTTATAGCAAGTCATCACCTTAAAAGTTTTTTTATTGTCTAGCGCGATAGTTTTCCCCATATAGATTTCTTTTTTCTCTTTGAAATCTTGGTTTAAAACTTGGCTTAAAGCTTTGGTGTTTTTCTTGCCCCCTAAAAGCGTGAGGTTGGCTAAAGAATGCGTGTATAATCCTCTTTCTTCTTCGCTAAAGTCTTTCACCCATTGGCTTGAAGGATCGGGGTTTTGGGGCAAAATGCGTTCAACATGCAAATCGTCATCCATTTTAATATAAGCGGGGTTGGCGTTATCGCTCATGAAATATTCCACTAAAATGAGAATGGGTTTGAGCCATGAATTTTTTTTGACGGATTTACCAGCGAAGTAGAATTTCGTGTATAAGTTGCTGTCTTTTAGATTGTCCTTAAAGCGTTGCGTGATATTTTTATCATCTAAATATTTTTTTACAACAATAGAAGCGATGTATCTTACGCTTTTCTTTTCTTTTAGGGCGTTAATGATGTTGCAACAAGTTTGGCTACGTGTGGATTTTGTCTGCCATGCAACCCAATCTTGGTAGTAAAACTTGACCAACAATTCCTTTAAAGCCTCTATCTCGCTTTGGTTATAGCAGTGCAACGAACTGGCACACAAGATGGCACGCCAAGAATCAGAAGCTAGATAAGAAAGCAAATGAGCGTGTCGGTCTTGCATTTCTAACACCTCACAATAAGCGTTATAGAAATATTCTACGCCATCAAGGTATTCTAGAGGAGATTTTTGGAGTTTGTCAAACTGGGTGTTGAGTCTCTTGTCCATTTTCTTTTTAGAAGTTACCGGATCAAGATACTCCAAATACTGACTGAACAATGTCTCCATGGCGAAACCATTATCCAAGCATTTTTGACGCAAATTCTCCCAACGGGTCGCAAGCTCTTCTTGTTCTTTTTCTTCGGTGAGTTTTTTTAACAATTCCCCCTTAAAAATATCTGTCGCATTCAAAGCCAAACCTCTAGCGTTTAAAACATTAAAAATCCTTAACGCTTTGTCTGCATCAGGGCAAGTGATGGTGATAAAGACGATCCTAAGATACAGCCACTCAATGAAATCGTTAATGTCTTCAATCTCTTTTTTCCTGAGATAGTTTTTTAAACAGATCGCATTTTTTAGGTAATTGTTCTTATTGTTGCTTACAGGGGCATCATTGAAAGAAGTTAAGGCGTATTGAAAATCTTTTTTAGAATTAAACCCTACGGCACTAAAATTCAACCGATCTTTTTTCCCATACTTTGTAATCAAGCTTTCTTGCAAATAGTCTTTGCTCTCTTCGGTTAAACGCTCAGAATAGAGAGCGGATAAAACTTTTGCCAGCAGAATGAAAGTGCTCAAGCGTTGCTGGCCATCTACAATATCATAGGTTTTGGCTTTTTTAGAATCTTCGCTGATTAGAATTAAAACTAATGAGCCGCAAAAATAATCGCTTTCTCTGTCATCTTCATAATTAAAAAACAAATCGTCTAAAAGCTTTTCGCAGTTTTCTTCTGTCCATTGATAAGGGCGTTGGTAGATGGGGATTTAATAGTAGAGTTTGTCTTTTAAAATATCTTCTAGGTAAGAATCTTTGCTTTCAATTTTTGCCATAAAAACCCCTTGTATTGTTTAGGGCAGATTATAACATTAAAAAGTGTTTTTTTTTTTTTGAAATATTTCTATACATTAAGACGCATGGTTTTTGTTGGAAAAAAGAACCCCTAATTTAGGGGTTTTTAGGGTTTATTTCTTAAAATTTTCCATGGATTTTTTCATGTCAATCACATAGCGGAAATTCCCTTGCCCGTTTAAGAGTTTGTCCCAAGTCGCATCAATTTCTTGACCGGTAACCAGCTCAATCTCAGGGTAAATGCCATGTTTGATGGAAAAATCCATCATTTCTTGGGTTTCTTTCACGCCCCCAATCCAAGAGCCATAAACCTTATGATTGCCTGAAAACAGCACCAAATCGCCAAAATCCAAATTCCTTTGCGGATCTTTTGGGGGGATACCCACAATCGCCACTTCACCGCCATATTTTAATAATTTCGTGTAGGCGAGCAAGTCATATTGCGTGGGAATGCTAGAAACGATTAGATCAAATTTTTCTTTGCATTCTCCCACGCTTGTATAAAAGTTAGTCGCGCCTAGTTTTTGAGCCATTTGTTTTTTCTTGTCGTTCCTTGCGAACACGCTCACTTGCGCTCCCATAGCCACGGCGTATTTTAAAGCCATATGCCCCAACCCGCCAAAGCCAGCGATACCCACTTTAGAGCCTTTAGTAACTTTAGAAAATTTCAAAGGCGAATACACGGTGATGCCCGCGCAAAGCAAGGGGGCCGCTTTGTCTAATGGGGCTTCTTTAGGGATAGAAATCACAAAGTTTTCGCTCACCACGATATTGTTAGAATACCCGCCATAAGTAGGCTCATTATTGTGGAAAGAATCTTCCCAGCTGTAAGTGTAAATGGTTTTGTTGTTTTCGCACCATTGTTCTTGGTGTTCATGCTTACAAGTATGACACTCACCGCAAGAATTTACCATACAGCCCACTCCAGCGTGATCGCCTACTTTGAACTTCGTTACCTTAGAGCCAACCGCGCTCACTACCCCAGCAATCTCATGCCCAGGTACCATAGGATAAATTCCAGGCAACCAATCGCTATGAGCGAAGTGGATATCCGTATGACAAATTCCTGAAAAATGGGTATCAATGACAACATCGTATTCGCCCATGGCATGGCGGCTATGCTCCCATTCGTGGAACTTCCCGTCTTTGCTGTCTATCGCAAAACCTTTAAAAGGCACTCGTTGGCTGTTACAATTGCAAGCGTTATGCATAAAAACTCCTTAAAACATCAAAGTATCATTCAGTCTTATTTGTAGTTTTAACAACAAGGAAAAAAGGGATTTTTGTGTGTTTCTGTAACCGTCAAACAGGTTCAAAAGAATAGTGTTTGTGTGTTTCTGTAACCGTCAAAAATTTAACAAAAACTATTAAAGGCTAAATGTGGAAAGATTTTAAGGGATTTATGCTTAAAGCTTTCTTAAGCTAAAAAACCCTTACTCTAAAGCAACCTTAAAAACCCTTGCTAAAGCTTATTTTTAAAGCTCCTTTAAAATCTCTAGAGGCGATTTGAACGCTAGATTGAAGGCTTTAGCGATGCCTTCTTGGGTGATGTAGCCGTTATAAGCGCTCAAGCCTCCAAGCGTGTTTGCCACGATTTTAGTGTTGGCTGTTAAAAAACCCTTCAAGCCATGCTCTAAATAATACAACAAATACGGCACGCTCGCATGGCTATAAGCCGTAGAACTCGTTTTAGCGACAATCCCTGGCATGTTCGGCACGCCATAATGCAACAAATCCTCTTCCACATACACCGGGTTAGAGTGGCTTGTCTGGCGTATGGTCTCTATGCACCCCCCTAAATCGCAAGCCACATCTACCACTACCCCTTGTTTTTGCATGTATTTTAAATGCCTTCTTAAGATCACTTTAGGGGTTTGGCTCGCTGTAACTAACACCGCTCCCACTAGCCCTACCGCTCCGTTTAAGGCTTGAATGATATTGGCTTCATTCACGCTTAAAACTTCTAAATCATACAAATGGTAATAGGGGTGGTTTTGTAATTTAGCGTAGTCTAATTCTAAAATCGTTACTTTAGCCCCCATTTGGCTTAAGACTTTCGCGCTCTCCATGCCAACCACACCGCCTCCAACTACGACGATTTTAGCCCTTTGCGCACCCGATAAACCCCCTAGCATGACCCCCTTACCCATAAAGCCCTTAACATGCTCTAAAGCCAGCAAATAATGCTGGACTAAATG
>ASYU01000070.1:0-7223 GCA_000448465.1 Helicobacter pylori PZ5056
TATTGCCAAAAGATACCCGCACCGAAAGGATCCGTCCTAGAGCCAGGCTGGCCATTAGGGATATTGTTGCCTTGATAAGCGGTAGAGTCATAGGGGAGTGCTGCCATCATCGCCCCCACTTCCGCTCTCAAACCCTTGTATAACCCCATGCTCAAATTCAATTCACCGAGTAAAGAAGTGTAACTACCTGTAGGATAAATGTCTTTGGAGGGTTGGTATCTTTGGTTGTTAAAGCCAAACTTAGTATAGCTACTCACCTTTCCAACAATACTCATGTTGAATTTATAAGCTTGAAGTTTGGATAAAAAAAGACCAGAAAAAAGCAAAAAAAACAGGGCGTAAAGAAAATATTTCTTAACTTCCAAAACCCTAACTCCCAAAGATATTAAAATAAAAATACAAAAAAAGGCATATCTAAGAGAATAGGGGAACTCCCTTAGAAACTATAACTGATGTGTGTCATCAAATGGCTTCTGTCTTGGGTAATACTCTTTTTAATGCCACCTATGTCTTGAGGACCTTGCGCGAACGCAGAAGATTCAAACAAACCATTATTCAAGTTAAGCGGTTGCCCGTTTGGCCCAAGGAAACCGGTTCCAGGGTTGTAACCCGCACGAATTTGGAACTCTAACCATACGAGTTTGAGACCCGCTTTAACATGCTTGCTGAACTGATAGTCTAGATACATACCAATACCATATTCCAAAGCCCTTGGAGCGGTAGTGAAGCGTTGATAAACGCTCCAACTGAACTTACCATGCTTGCCTCCACCTTTAACATACTCAGTGAACGCGTCAGCGTCGGTAATGTTGTCAATCCCCGCAAACCCTAAGCTGTAGATACTGCCAACCCATTGTTCGATACCATCCACAGCGATGATGTTACCCCAAGTACCTAAGTTCATGTTAGGGTTACCAATGTTGAGATAAGCACCACCAACCACAAAGTAGTTGTTAATATCTATATGGTGGCGTAAAAAGAGCGTCGCACCACCAGGACCTTGCAAGCCACGCCACTTACCATTATCCAAGAACGGATCCCAAGTGTTATAACGAGCGGGCGCGTAACGACCATATTCAGCGTTATTCCAACGATAGCTGTATAACGCATAGAAAGCCGTTCTATTCCTAATGCCCCTACCACTAAACCCCGGATTGGTATCATACTCTATTTTAACACCAGGATCTGTTTCTACTTCTGGGATAAGATACACATAAGGGTGGATCATTAAATTCTTTGTAGGGCGATAAATAATACCCGCTTTATGAACCCCCCAAGGCTTTTCACGATAAATAGGGAACAACCATTGACCATCAGCGATACCACGACCCCAACCGCTAAAGAGCAAGAATTTCATCTTATTCGTGAGTTTGAAAGTCCCATAAAAACCTTGGAACAATTGGTAAATCCAATCCATTTGCTCCTGCTCGGTAATATCAAAACGCCCCATTACCATATGGACTCTATCGCTATCATAGGTGAGATTCGCTTTATAAACTTCATAGCGCCTTGAACCACCGGGCAAGTAGGCGTTAGCCGGATAGTAGTTAGGGAACAAGCCGTTCCACTCACCCATATATTCCCAACCAAGACCTCTAGGGTTAATGACACCACCTGGCCCTGATTGCTGCCACAATTTAGTAGCGTTCATACAAAGGCTCATAGAATCAGTGCCGCAAGAAGTTTTATCCCAATAGCTTGGGGGGGTAAAATCCTTCGCCCACCTATCATACCTAGTGCCATCATAAACCTGTCCGCCCAAAACACCGCCTAAATTCACGGTCCATCCCCTACCTAAATGCACAGACCCCTCTAGCTTACCCGTAAGGTTAACAAAAGTTTCTGTGGGATAGATACCTTTAACAGGGTTAATAGGCGAATGGTTAAAACCCACTTTGGAGAAATTGATAAAATCCCCATGCACTTCATAAGTAACCGCCCCTAATGAACCCGTAGTGAACAATAGTGGCAATGTAAAACGCTTTAGCAATGTAGCTACAACTTTTCGTTTCTTTAATTTCATTCCTCTTCCTTACTTTACCTGAGAATAGATAAATTACTCTGTAGAAATAATTGTAGCATAAAAGAATATAGAATTAGTTTAAAATCAAGCTAATTTTTCTTAAAAATCGCAAAATTTAAATTTTCAAACGCCAGTTTGCTAGTGAAAAAGCTTCTATTTTACATAGTCGCTTTAAAAACTATCTGCATTGATAGTATATAATATGATAATATTTTAAAGCTAAAAATGGTTTTTACATCAATACATAGATTAAAAAAATGACAATAAGGAGCAAAAATGAAAAAAATTGGTTTGAGCTTGTGTTTGGTTTTGAGTCTGGGTTTTTTAAAAGCCCATGAAGTGAGCGCTGAAGAGATTGCGGATATTTTCTACAAACTCAACGCCAAAGAGCCTAAAATGAAAATCAACCACACTAAGGGGTTTTGTGCTAAAGGCGTGTTCCTCCCTAACTTGCAAGCAAAAAAGGATTTAGATGTGCCATTACTCAATGAAAAAGAAATCCCTGCATCTGTAAGGTATTCTTTAGGAGGCGTAGCGATGGACGATAAAAGCAAAGTTAGAGGCATGGCGTTAAAATTAGAAAACCAAAACGCTAGTTGGACAATGGTGATGCTCAATACAGAAATCAATTTTGCCAAAAACCCTAGAGAATTCGCCCAATTTTTTGAGATGAGGATCCCTAAAAATGGCAAGGTAGATGAAGCAAGAATCAAAAAGCTTTATGAAGAAGTCCCCTCTTATAGGGATTTTGCCACCTATATGAAAACGATAGGGATTAGCTCAAGCGTGGCTAACACGCCTTATTATAGCGTGCATGCGTTCAGGTTTAAAGATAAGGAAAAGAAATTATTACCTGCGAGATGGAAATTTGTGCCTAAAGACGGCGTTAAATACTTAAATCCTCAAGAATTAAAGCAAAAAGATTCAAATTATCTGCTCTCTTCATTCCAACAACACCTTAAAAATGAACCCATAGAATACCAAATGTATCTGGTGTTTGCGAATCAAAATGATGCCACCAACGACACGACCGCGCTTTGGAAGGGCAAACACAAGGAATTATTGGTGGGGACCTTGAAAGTTGAAAAATACGAAGGAACGGGTTGTAATAAAGACGTGTATTTCCCAGCTGATCTCCCTAAAGGCGTAGAAGCCCCTACTGATCCCTTGTTTCAAATCAGGAATGAAGTTTATGGGATCACCTTTAGCAGGAGGCAATAAAAAGGCTAAGGCAAATCAAAATATAAGTTGGTTGAAAAAATGCATTTTTATGGGTTTGGGGGAGTGGAATTTTTGTTTAAAGCTTTTAAGCGCGCCCACTAAAACACTTCCTCTCTTATTTGAGGCACACACACTCACGCTGGATGTTGGGCAAAAAATAACGAATTAGGCATTTCTGTAATTTTGTAATTAAAAAAGTTTTGCGAAATATTAAAAACGCTCTGCCCTTCCATTTGTTGGCGGGTTATCCAATTCAAATCATTGTCTTTGATTTTAGAAATTTCTACGCATGCCACTTGCCCGTTAAACAGATCAAAATGCACCACAATAGTGGGAATTTTATCCGTTATCAAACGCCTTTGAGCTTCTAAAACTTTATGTTCTTTAATATCATTGATCCCTTGAAACCCGCTTTGAACTTCTAGCAATAAATGATTGTCTAACAAAAAATCGGCTTTAGGACTTCTTTTAAAGCTTTCTATGTTCTCAAAATTATCGCCACCAAAAAATTTGATGGTTTCTTTTTGCGTATTAAAAAGACAAGCGATAAAATCCTTAAAAACTCCGCTACTAAAACCCGCGCATCCACGAAAAACAAACTTCTTCAACTCTTCTGCCTTGATTATTCAGCTTATAAATAATATGAGTGTCCACTATCTTTGAAAACACTCGCTCTATGGAATTTTTAAAAAAGCATTCCAATTCATACTCATTATATTTAAAACAATAAATACTATTGATAGCGCTAAAAATTTCAATAAGCCTTTTTTTGAGCGCATTTAAATAATTGAAATCAACGCAAGGCTGTATGTCTTTAGCGCCTAAAAATTCCTTAAACGCATTTTGAGAATTAAAACCCAGTAAATTTCTATAACCTTTAAAATCGTTATTATCAAACATTTTCACCCCTTAAAAAATCAAAGACAGCATGAGCGAGCGCCACACTCAATAAGGGCGGCACGGCATTGCCAATTTGTAATCTTTTAGCGCTAGTGCTCCCATAGAATTTATAATTATCAGGAAAGCTTTGCAATCTTGCCCCCTCTCTAATGCTTAACGCTCTAGAGTCTCTTGGATGGATACACCTAGAACTGCTTGGGGTAGAAAAATTTCTTGTAATGGTGGGGGCTGGTTTTTCCCACCACATTTTGGCATAGGTATTAATATAACCGCTTTTGGGGCGTAAACTTTCTGGCAAATCGTCTTTACTCTGCCCGTCTTTTAGCGTTTGCATGATTTTTATCAGTTTTTCATTGTTTTTAGGACTGCTATGCTCGCTTAATTCTTTAGAATTTCGCACAAATTCCAAAAAAACATTATCCGCATTTTTAAGATAACCTAAAGCATCACCATTTTCACCGCTTTGAATGGGTGGTAAATCCCCTAAAGCGTCTTTTAAAGAAAAATATGTTTTTATGGGTTTGGGGAAGTGGAATTTTTGTTTAAAGCGTTTAAGCGCACCCACTAAAATCACTCGCTCTCTTATTTGAGGCACACCATAATCTAGGGCGTTTAAAATGGCATGCTCTAAAATATAACCTCTCTCTTTAAAAGCGTTACAAATTTGTTGGAACAATTGCCCTTTTTGCATAGACATTAAACCCACCACATTTTCAAAAATAAATATTTTTGGTTTCACTAAATCTAAGAGCCGCAAATATTCTTTGAACAGATTCGCTTTTTCATCCATTTTTCTTTTGCCAAGCGTAGAATAGCTCTGGCATGGTGGTCCGCCTAGTAGAATATCAATTGAAACGCATGGCAAGTTGTGGCAATGAAGTTGCACAATATCGCATAAAATGGTTTGTGCCTCTTTATGATTGGCTTGATAGCTTAAAATGGCATCTTTGTCTATATCGTTAGCCCATATTAATTCAAAATAAGGTTGTGCCGAAAAACCATAGCTCAACCCTCCAGCACCACAAAAAATATCTGCTACTTTATACAAGTTTTATTTTTTCCTTTCATCTAAACCCACACTTTTTAAATGGAGTAAAACTTAAAGCCCTTTTTTGAAATTGGGTTAAAACCATTTATTCAATCTTTTAAGTTTTGCTAGGTTTGTCAATCGCTTTTCTATGGACGGCCTTTTCTCTGTTTTGAGCTTTTTGAGTGGTATTGGCATGCTCATCTTTAATATCGTTTGGCCAATCTTTGCCTTGCTCTTGCACATTCCATTCGGGTAATGCGTCATGGCTATTGTTTCTATAATCCGTCAGGCAAGCTTGCTCTAAAAGTTTATAGCTGATGCTTGCGTCTTTGATTACACAAAAACCAAACAAGCCTTTGACTTGAGTTTCAAAATTAGGCTGATAAATCATGTAAAATTCTATTTTAGCCCCTGTGAGTATTGTGTGATAAAGAAAATACCACACGCCAAAACTTCTAATACTAGGCCTCCCTTTGACTCCCCCATCTTTATAAATATTGAGCGTGCTTTTAATCCCGCCATCCGCTTGAGAACCACCAATTTTTTTAATCTCACCATCCACCACAATTAAATACACTCTAGCCACATTTTGAGTTAAAATATTTTGAGATAAAGATTGATTGTTTTCATCTTTTAAATCCTTAAGATAGTTGAAATTTAACTTTGTGCTGTCTTTCACGTATTCTACATCAGCGATTTTAAAGGCAGTTTTGACTTCGCTAATATGCATTTTTACTCCTTGATGATCAATAACTCATGAGATTGTTTGACATGGTTATTATCGCCTCTTTCTAAGCGGTTTTTACCCATTCTGGTTTCGCCTTGTCCCATAGTGTATTGCCAAGAGGGTTCTAAAATTTTAAAATCCTTATAAGCATTCCTTACCAATTCGCAGTCATTATAGCTTAAAATAAATGGCCCTTTATGCCTTTTTAGCATGTGAGCTAATACTTCATGTTTAAAACCATTGTGGTGGATAGGAAAATTACGCATAGGGTAAATCCCCTTAAACATTTTAGAATTTTCTAACACATAAGGGGGGTCAAGATAGAAAAAATCATTAGGATAAGCGATCAACACTTCTTCAAAACTAGAGCATTCCACTTTTAAACTGGGGGCGTTAAAATCTTTAATTTTTAAAAGGGTGTTTAGATAGCGCTGTTTGTCAGTGTAAATTTTACTCATCCACCCCAAAAATCCCGGCCCATAGCTTAAATTAAAGTTAAAGTAATAATCTCTAGCCAAAATTAAAGGGTCTAAAACGCATTCTTTTTTGTAATGGGCTTTTAACTCTTGTTTGATAATGTTGTAAGTTTCTTGATTAGGCTCTAAAGAAAGCAAGCTGTTATAAAGAGCTTGTTTGTCTTTGAGTAACGCTTGATAAAAATTCACTAAAATATCAAAAATATCAAAGCCTAGTACTTCTAAACCTAGCTCTGTCGCGCATGCAATTTCTACGCTCCCCCCACCTATAAAAGGGCTAATAATCCTACGCACACCACTAGGTATACACTCCACTATTAACCCTACAGCTAAAGATTTGCCTCCACCATATCTTAAAGGGGCTTTTACATAGCGTTTGTAACGCCCATTATTAGAACGCAAATTGTGCAAAAAAACATCTTTTTTGCTAGCGTTTTGGTTGAATAAATTGGCATGCATTCCAAAAAATTCTATTTATTTTTTCGCCCTTTTCCTCATGTTAGGGTCTAAAATCTTTTTCCTGATCCTTAAATTCAAGGGAGTAACTTCTAAAATCTCATATTCTTCAATCCATTCTAACGCCCTTTCTAACACCATAGTCCTAGGCGGGGTGAGTTTGATCGCATCATCGCTCCCGCTCGCTCTCATGTTGGTTAAGTGCTTGGATTTGATGGGATTGACATCTAAATCATTATCCCTGCTGTGTTCGCCAATGACCATGCCCACATAAACCTTCGTTTGAGGGTTGATAAAAAGCGTGCCTCTTTCTTGGATATTGAAAAGGGAAAAAGCGGTCGCTTCGCCATTTTCCATGCTGATTAGCGCCCCATTTTTGCGCGATTCCAC
>ASYU01000071.1:0-1670 GCA_000448465.1 Helicobacter pylori PZ5056
TATCTCTTCTAAAGTGTGTAAAATGTTCGCCGAATGCCCATGCGCGCTGTCCAACACCAACGCATCCACCCCCGCTTTAACTAACATTTCAGCCCTATCCAACTGCCCCACTCCAATAGCCGCCCCCACTCTCAACCTCCCAAAATCATCTTTATTAGCCTCAGGGTATTCAATGCGTTTTTGAATGTCCTTGATCGTGATCAAGCCTTTTAAAACATTATCTTTATCCACAATAGGCAATTTTTCAATCTTATGCTTGTGCATCAAATCACTCGCTTCATCCAAACTAATGCCCACATGAGCGGTAACTAAAGGCATTTTAGTCATCACATCGCCCACTTTTTTACTCAAATCGGTTTCAAAGCGCACGTCTCTGTTGGTTAAAATCCCAATCAACAACCCCTTATCATCTACCACAGGCACGCCTGAAATCTTGTAATTATCCGCTATAGCCTTAGCGTCCGCTAGCGTCCTGTGCGCTTGGATAAAAATAGGATCATTAATCACCCCGCTCTCACTTTTTTTAACCTTAGCGATCTCTTTAACTTGCGTTTGAATATCCATGTTTTTATGCACGATGCCAATACCCCCAAGGCGCGCCATAGCGATAGCGGTTTTATGCTCTGTAACCGTATCCATAGCCGCGCTAATAAAGGGGATATTCAAACCAATGTTTTTAGTTAGGCGAGACTTTAAGCTCACATCTTTAGGTAAAACGCTGGATTTTCTAGGCACCATCAACACGTCTTCAAAAGTCAAAGCCCTTTGTAAAATTCTCATTTTCTATCCTTAATCTAATTTTAAATCCAATTCTTGCTCTAAAGCGTAAGAAACGTCTAAAAGGCTTTGCTCATCAAAAGCCTTAGCAATGAATTGCATCCCTATGGGCAAGCCTAAAGGATCTTTAGCGACCGGCAAAGAAAGGGCCGGCAAACCGCTCAAATTCGCCCCAATCGTGTAAATATCGCTCAAATACATTTCTAAAGGGCTTGCATGGTAGTTGAATAAATGAGCGGTCGTAGGGGCTACAGGGGTGAAAATCAAATCCACTTCTTCAAAAATCTTGTTGTATTGCTCTTTGATTATCAAACGCATTTGCTGGGCCTTCAAATAATAAGCGTCATAATACCCACTGCTTAAGACAAAATTCCCTAACATGATACGCCGTTTCACCTCATCGCCAAAACCTTCACTGCGGCTTTTGAGATACAATTCTTTCAAATCTTTAATGTTTTCAGCCCTCCTCCCATAACGCACCCCATCAAATCTGGCCAGATTCGAACTCGCTTCAGCCATGCTGATAATATAATAAATAGAGATTTGATAATGCGAATCCAACATCTTTTTTTCCACAATCTCATGCCCCATTTCTTTCAAGGCTTTAAGGGTGTTTTCATAAGCGAGTTGCACTTCATTGCTCGCGTCTTTAATGTGATCCCTTAAGATAGCGATTTTAAAGCGTTTGTCTCTGTTAAGGTTTTTAAAGGTTTGCGTGGGTTTGAGATTCGCACTCGTGGAGTCCTTGCTATCATACCCGCTAATAGCGTCAAATAAAATAGAAGCGTCTTCTACATTTTGCGTGATAGGCCCGATTTGATCAAAGCTAGAGCAATACGCGATCAAACCATAACGGCTCACCCTCCCATAAGTGGGCTTTAACCCCACGCACC
>ASYU01000072.1:0-1059 GCA_000448465.1 Helicobacter pylori PZ5056
ACATTAGCGGTGTAAGCCATGTGTTTAATTACCACTTGCCCCTAAACACTGAGAGCTATATCCATCGCATTGGGAGAACCGGGCGAGCGGGCAAAAAAGGCATGGCGATCACTTTAGTAACCCCTTTAGAATACAAAGAGCTTTTACGCATGCAAAAAGAAATTGATTCAGAGATTGAGCTTTTTGAAATCCCCACCATTAACGAAAATCAGATCATCAAAACCTTGCATGACGCTAAAGTGTCTGAAGGGATCATCAGCCTTTATGAACAGCTTACCGAAATTTTTGAGCCGTCTCAATTGGTTTTAAAGCTTTTGAGTTTGCAGTTTGAAACCAGTAAAATTGGCTTGAACCAGCAAGAGATTGATGCGATTCAAAACCCTAAAGAAAAAACGCCAAAACCCTCTAACAAAAAAACGCACCAACATGATCAAGCGCGTTCTTTCAAAAAGGGCCACCACAGAGACAAACACCCCAAAACGAATCGTTATTCTAAAAAACCCAAACGCCGTTAAAATATTTAAAAAGGAAACTCATGCCCATTGATTTGAACGAACATTTAAAAAAGAAAAATTCTCAAAGAGAAAACCCCACGCCTAATACGCCTAATAATGGAGGGCGTTTCATTCCGCCGTCTAACTCTTTTAATTCTAAAAAACTATCGGTTTTAATCGTCATTGTCCTTTTAGGCGTTATCGCTTTTTTGGCCAAGCCTTTTGAAGTGATTAGCTCAGGAGAAATTGGCATTAAAATCACCGCCGGGAAATACGAACCCACCCCCTTACAGCCGGGAATCCACTTTTTTGTGCCTATCATTCAAGACATTCTCATTGTAGACACAAGGATCAGGAATATCAATTTTTCACGCACCGAAGACATGGGCGTGGCGGGTAAAAACCAAGGGATTTTTAGAAACGACGCCATTAACGTGATGGATAGTAGGGGTTTGACCGTTTCTATTGAACTCACCGTGCAATACCGCCTAAACCCTCAAACCACCCCCCAAACGATCGCTACTTATGGCTTATCTTGGGAGCAAAAAATCATCAACCCTGTGGT
>ASYU01000073.1:0-4782 GCA_000448465.1 Helicobacter pylori PZ5056
CATTTGCACGCTATGGGTAGCGTCAAAAATCACAGGGGCAAACTCTCGCATGATTTTTAAAGAGCGCATATCCACCACTAAATTCCCATACCCAAAGCTGCTCCCCCTTTCACACAGCCACACGCCATTTTTTAACGCCGTTTCATGAGTGGGGCTTTGAATGCTACTATCCCTTGTTTTAAGGGCTTTTAAGACAGAATATTGCATGTCTTTTGGGTTCATGAATTGCCCTTTTTTGATATTGACAATAGCGTTAGTTTGGCTCACTGCTACAATCAGATCCGTTTGGCGGCACAAAAACGCCGGGATCTGTAAAATATCCGCTACTTTGGCTGCCACGCTTGCCTGATAGCTCTCATGCACATCGGTTAAGATTTTATAACCAAATTCATCTTTGATAATTTGTAACATTTCTAGGCCTTTTTCTAAACCAGGCCCTCTGTAACTCTCTAAACTCGTGCGGTTAGCCTTATCAAAACTCGCTTTAAAATAAAAATCCAACCGCTCGTTGTTGGCTAGGGGTTGCAATTTAGTAGCGATACTTCTTAGATTTTCTAAGCTCTCAATGACGCATGGCCCGGCAATTAAAACGGATTTGGGGGTTTTTGTGTTAGAAGTTTTCATGACCTTTCCTTTGTTTAATGGTTTCTTCAATCGGCTCAAAAAAATGGCTTTCAAAATTATAATTATAAATCCTGCCTGTTTCTATGATATAGTGCCAACCAAAAATTTTTAATTCGTTATCCATCACTCTTTCTTGAATGAAATCATAGCTTAAGAGGTTGTTGAGTTGCAAGCGCACGTTCAAACGCTCCGTAAGCCATGAACGCTTGGCGAAATGGTTGCTGAATTGCGGGTGGTTTTTTAATTCTTCTTTAACAGGCTCTAAAAATTGTATCCAGTTTGCAATGTAAGGGGTTTTAGCTTTGGTGGTTTCATCATGGATTAAATGAATGCTCCCGCAAGCCCCACAATTACTATGCCCGCAAATAATAATGTTTTGAATGCCCACATGCATGATAGCGTATTCAATGCTCGCAATGGTAGAAAGGGATTCTTTATAACTTGTTTTAGGGGGGATCACATTGCCCATGTTGCGGATCGCATACAATTCGCCCGGCTTGGTGCCGGTGATTAAATTAGGCACGACTCGTGAATCCACGCAAGAAATGAACAAAGTGTGGGGCTTTTGCTTGGTTTTTAAGCTCTCATAAAGCTCTTTAAGCTCTTCGTATTCATTCTCTTGAAACTCTAACGCTCCTAAAAACGCTTTCACTCTTTAACCCTTAAATCTCATTTTCTTAAACTTGGTTTTCATTTTAAAACGCTTATCATAGCTAAAAATCTTGCATTTCTTTTTGTTATAATGGCGTTATTTTACACTTTAAAGGGCTTTCATGCAATTATGTGTCGCATTGGATTTAGAAAAAAAAGAGGACAACCTTTCTTTATTACAAGAATTGAAGGGCTTAGATTTATGGGCTAAGGTGGGGCTTAGATCTTTTATAAGAGACGGGGCGACTTTTTTAGATGAAATCAGAAAGATTGATGGGAATTTTAAGATCTTTTTGGATTTGAAGCTCTATGATATCCCTTATACGATGGCAAATGCCGCGCTAGAATGCGCGAAATTAGAAATTGACATGCTCACCGTGCATTTGAGCAGTGGCAAAATCGCGCTAGAAATCTTAATGCAACGCTTAAACGCTCTTAAAAAACGCCCCTTGATCATGGGCGTGAGCGCTTTAACCAGCTTTAGCGAAGAGGAATTTTTGAGCGTGTATAACGCCCCTTTAAAAACTCAAGCGATTAAATTGAGCGCTATGGGCAAAGGAAGCGGGATTGATGGGGTGGTGTGTTCGGTGTTTGAAAGTTTGGCGATTAAAGAGGCTTTAGGTCAAGACTTTTTGACTTTAACCCCTGGCATAAGGCTGAATAAAAACGATAAAGAGGATCAAGAAAGGGTGGCGAACGCTAAAGAGGCTAAGCAAAATTTAAGCGATTTTATCGTGGTGGGCCGCCCCATTTATCAGGCTAAAGAGCCTAGAGAAGTGGTTTTAGAGCTTTTAAAGGATTGTTGAATGCATGTGTTAGAAACGATTGCTGCTTTAAGAGAATATCGTAAAAGTTTGAAAGAAAGCGTGGGGTTTGTGCCGACTATGGGGGCTTTACACAAAGGGCATCAAAGCTTGATAGAAAGGAGTTTGAAAGAAAATCCCCACACGATTGTAAGCGTTTTTGTCAACCCCACGCAATTTGGGGCTAACGAAGATTTTAGCGCTTACCCACGCCCTTTAGAAAAAGATTTGGCTTTGTGTGAAAAATTAGGCGTTAGTGCGGTGTTTACGCCAAAAATCAGCGAAATGTATCCCTATGAAGCAGAGCAACGCCTAAAACTCTACGCCCCTACATTTTTATCCCGCTCTTTAGAGGGAGCTATGCGTCATGGGCATTTTGATGGGGTGGTTCAGGTCGTGTTAAAAATGTTTCATCTTGTTAATCCCACTAGAGCGTATTTTGGCAAAAAGGACGCCCAACAGCTTTTAATTATCCAGCATTTAGTCCAAGATTTGCTTTTAGACATTGAAATAGCGCCATGCGAGATCGTGCGAGATAGCGATCATTTGGCTTTAAGCTCTAGGAATGTGTATTTGAGTGCAACAGAAAGAAAACAAGCTCTAGCCATTCCAAAAGCTCTAGAAAACATCCAGCAAGCCATAGATAAGGGCGAAAAAGCGTGCGAAAAACTTAAAAGATTAGGGCTTGAAATTTTAAAAAATTTAGAAGTGGATTATTTGGAATTTTGCAACCACAAGCTAGAGCCTTTAAAAACCATAGAGCCAACTAACACGCTCATTTTAGTGGCGGCTCGTGTGGGTAAAACCAGGCTTTTAGATAATTTATGGGTGTAGTTTGAAATTTTTGTGGCGACCCTTGAAAGATTTGAACTTCCGTTTCCACCGTGAAAGGGTGGTATCCTTGGCCACTAGATGAAAGGGTCATTTTTAACGATTGACTATTATTTGAAAATAAAGCGTAGAAAATGATTTAAAAAGTTCTTGGTGGCGGAGCGGACGGGACTCGAACCCGCGACCCCCTGCGTGACAGGCAGATATTCTAACCAGCTGAACTACCGCTCCCTATCCAAAATCCATAGCCTAAAAATGCATGCTTTAGTCATGGTGGTCGCTATAAGACTCGAACTTATGACATCTACCTTGTAAGGGTAGCGCTCTACCAACTGAGCTAAGCGACCAAAATATTGAGATAAAATCCAACTAAACCCGTATAAAAGAGTGGTGACTCCTAGGGGATTTGAACCCCTGTAACCACCGTGAAAGGGTGGTATCCTAACCACTAGATGAAGGAGCCACGATGCTCATGGTGACCCGTGTTGGATTTGAACCAACGGCCCATTCCTTAAAAGGGAATTGCTCTACCAGCTGAGCTAACGGGTCTCACAAAAAGATAATGATACAATTTTTTTTAACGCTTGTCAAGAATAATTGAGAAATATTGCGGTTTTCATAGAAACGAAACGCTCTTAAAACGGCATGGGTAAGAGCTTTTTGCTTAAATAAAAACTTGGTTGCACTTTAATGCCATAAGGATCACAATAGATGCGTTTTGGTTATTGATTGGTATTGTTTTTTTGGGGTTTTAAAAAAGCTTTGTTTTTATCAAGATCTAACAAATCTTATTAGGATTTAATGCTTTTTTGTTTAAAAAATTTCATTTTTAAAAAATGGGTTTTTGTTTTATTGTTTTAGATCTTATTTTGTTGTAAAACGCATTTTCTTTTATTTTATTTTCTTAAAGGGATAGGGGTGAATTTTGCACTTGACCCCCCAAAAAGAAAGGCTTCAAAAAAAGGGTTCAAAAAAAGGGTTCAAAAAAAGAAAGGCTTCAAAAGAAACCCCTTAAAAAGGGAGTTTCACAAAGAGCCAGATATTAGTAAGCGAACACGTAATTCAAATACACGCTATACAATCTTCGGTATTGGAGTTGAGTGCCTAGCAAAGAATAGTAATTCGTGTTGATCGTAGGGATCTTCACGCCTAATTCCATGCCATGCTGAGCCGCATGATCGCTCGCTTTCTTTTTGTTTTTAGCGAGGTTCATTCTCAAGCCTAAATTGAATAAGAATTGGAAATTCGCCACATTCATTTTAGCGCTATAGAAATTATTGAATGTCGCTAAATTCACATACTGGGAATTGAGCCACGAAGTGCCGGCTAAGGCGATACCCCCAAACACCCCAAAAGAAATCTTGCTGTTTTTGGTGGCTTTATCATTGATGAAGTTATAGAGGACATCTGTCCCTACCCCATAAGTGAACACATCAGAAGCCGAATTGAAAAAGCTGGATTTGATATAAGCATGGTTATAGTCAAAAAAGCCGTAATACCTTAATCCCCATCTTCTTTTTTCACCAAAAAATTGCTTATAGCCCACTTGCACGCCGATCCCATTCATGGCACCATTGTTGGTTTGAGAGCTGATTAATCCAACGCGTCTGAAAGGGTTATGCCCTAATTCTTGCGTGGCGCTTAATAATTGCGAATAAGCGCTCTGGTTGACTTGATAAACGGCCTGTAAGCCCCCGGGGTTATTAGGGTTAGTGGATTGGCTTATCAAATTTTTAAGGAATGGGGAATTAGGCGTGTTTGAAGCGGTCGTGGTGATGCTGTTATAAGTGTTGTTTAAAGTGCTAAGGCTGCCTCTAAAATCAAGTATCGTGCGCGCCAACAACTCAGATTGCTTGATTTGCTCGGCTTGAGT
>ASYU01000074.1:0-959 GCA_000448465.1 Helicobacter pylori PZ5056
GCTCGGTGGGGGGCGTGCAACCTCAAAGCGAGACCGTGTGGCGTCAAGCGAATAAATACGGCGTACCTAGGATTGTTTTTGTCAATAAAATGGATAGGATTGGGGCGAATTTCTACAATGTGGAAAACCAGATTAAGCTTCGCTTGAAAGCTAATCCTGTGCCTATTAATATCCCTATTGGGGCTGAAGACACTTTCATTGGCGTGATTGATTTAGTCCAAATGAAAGCGATTGTTTGGAATAATGAAACCATGGGAGCCAAATACGATGTGGAGGAAATCCCTAGCGATTTGTTAGAAAAGGCTAAACAATACCGAGAAAAGCTTGTAGAAGCCGTAGCTGAGCAAGATGAAGCCTTAATGGAAAAGTATTTGGGTGGTGAGGAATTAAGCGTTGAAGAAATCAAAAAAGGCATTAAAACAGGTTGTTTGAACATGAGCCTTATCCCTATGCTTTGTGGTTCTTCTTTTAAAAATAAAGGCGTGCAGACTTTATTAGACGCGGTCATTGACTACTTGCCAGCACCCACAGAGGTTGTGGATATTAAAGGGATTGATCCAAAGAGCGAAGAAGAAGTTTTTGTGAAGTCCAGCGATGATGGCGAGTTTGCCGGCTTGGCGTTTAAGATCATGACGGATCCTTTTGTGGGCCAACTCACTTTTGTGCGCGTGTATCGTGGCAAGCTAGAGTCCGGTAGTTATGTGTATAACTCCACCAAAGACAAAAAAGAGCGCGTGGGGAGACTCCTTAAAATGCACTCTAATAAGAGAGAAGACATTAAAGAAGTTTATGCGGGCGAGATTTGCGCGTTTGTGGGTTTGAAAGACACGCTAACTGGGGACACGCTTTGCGATGAAAAGAATGCGGTCGTTTTAGAGAGGATGGAATTTCCTGAGCCGGTCATTCACATCGCTGTGGAGCCTAAAACGAAAGCAGACCAAGAAAAAATGGGCGTAGCG
>ASYU01000075.1:0-6861 GCA_000448465.1 Helicobacter pylori PZ5056
ACGCCTTTATCCGTGCGCCCGGCCGCAACCACAACGCTTTTAATCCCTAGCGCGTTTAAAGCGCTTTCTATTTTGTCTTGCACACCGAGTTTGTTGGGCTGTTTGGCATAGCCTAAAAAATACGCCCCATCATAAGCGATAGTAGCCTTAAAACAACGCATTTAATAACGCTTTAAAATGAATTTTCTAAACAACAAATAAGAGACAAACGCCCAAATAAAGGGGAAGAAAAAGGTCATCAAAAACAAATCCGTAGAAATCACATGCACCATTAAAAAATAAACCCCAACCGCTCCAAGGACATAAAAATAACTCCAATTCGTTTTGAATCGTGGGTTGGCGATGCCAAATAAGGGGATCAAAAACACGCTCGCTAAAGGGAACAAGGAAACTAGAATCGCTTGAGAAAAACGCCGTTTTTGATTTTTATTAGCGTTTTTGCCAAAGGCTTTTTTCCAATAGCCCAAATAATCCGTGCCTTGCAAATAAGCCACATCATTAGAATTGAAAGACTTGAGCTTGTTGCGTAAATGCAATTCTTCAAAATCAACCTTACGCATTTTATCGCCTTGAGTGAAATACGCATGCCCGTTATACAAATTCAATTCAAACACGCCGTTTTGATTGTTGATATTGCCTTTTTGGGCCAGAATGAAGCTTTCTTGAGAAAGGCTTTTATTAGAAAAAAGCACTAAATTATCATAGGAATTGTTCTCAGCCTTATCCACATACACGAGCCAATCGCCTAATTTTTGCCCGAATTCACCGGCCCTGATGTTAATGTCAATCTTGTCTTTTTTTTGACGCAAAAACCCGTAATAAGCGCTCTTAGAGGTGGGGATTAAAACAAGCGAAAACACTAATAAAATCGCGCTCACTAACAAACTTAAAGGCACAAACGCTTTAGTCATTGTTTTAGGCGAAACCCCTAAAGAGAAAAACACTAACAATTCATGGTCATAGCTAAGCCTTGAAAGCCCCAAAGCGCAAGCCGCAAAAAAAGTGATTGGCAAAATAAAAAAGATAGTTCCTGGCAAGGAATACAAAAAGAGTTGCACCAGATCCAAAAAGCTCACTTTAATCACGAGCGTTACGCTTGCAATACTGATTAATAGCACGATGGAAGAGATAAAAAACAGCACTAAAAAGAAAGAGAAAAAGACTTGCGAAACCGCCATGAAAAGATAGTGTTTGATCATGCCTTAATCTTTATTGCACCCCATCTACAACAGGCACAAACGAGCATTTTTCTAACACTTTTTGGACGCGCAAAGCGTTATTTTGCTTCACAAAGCGTTTGATCACTTGCTCGTTGTTTTCTTGAATGGGTGCAACTAAAATCCCGCCTTCTTCAAGCTGATCAATAAGCGCTTGGGGGATATTTTTAGTGCAAGCAGAGAATAAAATCCTATCGTAGGGGGCGTATTGATCCCAGCCCTTATTCCCATCAGCGAATTTGACATGAACGTTGTCTAAACCGAGAGTTTTAAGGCGCAAACGCGCTTCTATATACAGGCTTTCAATCCTTTCAACGCTGAAAACGCGCCTGAAAATTTGAGACAGCACCGCCGCTTGATAGCCGCTCCCGCAGCCAATTTCTAGCACGCTATCCACATGATCGATTTCTAAATATTGCGTCATTTTGGCCACGGTTAGGGGCGAAGAAATGTATTGTTGTGCTTGCATAGAAAGCGCGTTTAAAGTGTAGGCAAAATGCTTGAAAGGGGCTGGCACAAAAACCTCCCTTTCAATGCTTTCCATAGCCTTTCTCACTTTAGGGTGCAAACTGAAACGCTTATGGATTTCTTCACACATCAAATGGTTTTTGATACTATTCAAACAAGCCCCTTAAAAATCATCAAAACTCACGCTCCCTTTAGCGTAATTGCTCACCCTAGCTTCAAAAAAATTAGAGCGTTGCTCATTGAAACTTGAAAAGCTCTCTACCCATTTAATGGGGTGTTGGACGCCATAAACTTTAGCGATACCCACCTTACTCAAACGGCTATCCGCTAAAAACTGGATGTATTGCTCAATCAGGCTTGAAGTGAGCCCTAAAATCTTGCCTTGCGTGATATAATCCCCCCACAAAGCTTCAATTTCTACCGCTTTTTTAAACATCTCTATGACTTCATTAATCAATTGTGGCGTGAATAGATCCGCTCTTTCATTCCTTAAAGCGTTGATCATGTTTTGGAATAAAATCAAATGCGTTACCTCATCTCTTTGGATAAAACGAATCATTTGCGCTGAGCCTAGCATTTTACCGCTCCTAGCCAAAGTGTAAAAATAGCTAAACCCGCTATAAAAATAAATCCCCTCTAAAATCTGGTTAGCAAAAAGCGCTTTGAGGATGTTTTCTTCTGTAGGGTTTTTGGCTAATTCCATATACACTTGCGCAATATAATCGTTCTTGCTTTTTAATTGCATATCGTTACGCCACATGTCATAAATTTCTTCAGTATTCGCGCTAATGCTTTCTACCATCACCGCATACGCATGGCTGTGTAAGGCTTCTTCATAAGCTTGACGCACCAAACACAAATTGATTTCGGGACTGGTGATAAAGGGATTGACATTATCAATTAAATTATTGGTTTGCAAGCTATCCATAAAAATGAGTTGCGCTAAAGCTCTGTCATAGCCGATCTTTTCTTCTGCGCTTAATTTCAAATAATCTCTTTTGTCATCGTTCATGCTCACTTCTTCAGCAAACCAAGTGTTAGCGAGCATCGTTTTCCACAAATGATCCGCCCATTGATACTTGATTTTATTCAAATCAAACATGCTTGTAGGATTACCCCCAAAAATCTTTCTTTCATTCACACTTTCTGTAGAATCGGGGTTGTAAATTTTCTTGCGTGAAACTTCCATTGTGTTCCTTAATTTCCTTAAAACTATCTGATATAGTCTTGTTAGAATACCTTAAAAGAATTTAAAACTCCCTAAAGCCAGAAAAAACTCCAAATTTTAAAAAACTTCAATTTTTCAGTATTTTTAAAGGATTAAAAAGCTAGAATACTGCTTCTTTATTTTCTACTTCTTAATGCATGCGATGGCGTGCGGTGTGCGGAAGTGGCGAAATTGGTAGACGCACTAGACTTAGGATCTAGCGCCGCAAGGCATGAAGGTTCGATTCCTTTCTTCCGCACCATTCTTAATGATTAAAATTTGAAGCCCTAAATGAAACTCAATCTATTTTAAAACTCTCAAAAGTTTTTAAAACGCTATGAGCGATGTTTTGAACGCTCTCTAAATTTAAATTCGCATGACAAGGCAAGGAAATTTCAGCGTTATAAAAATCCTCTGCGCTTTTTAATGGGGCTGTGTTGAAGAGCTGTTGATACAACTGGTATTGGTAAATGGGTTTGTAATGCACTTGGGCTAAAATGCCAAGCTTGTGCAAACTTTCTAAAATGGATCTTTTAAATGTAAAAAATTTTTGATCCATTAAAATAGGATAAAGGTGGTTAGAGCTTTTATCTTTTAACAAGGGGTGTAAAGGGGTGAAATAAGGGTTATCTTTAAAAATCCTATCATAAACTAGAGCGACTTCTTCTCTTTTTTGCATTAAAAAAGGGGCTTTTTTAAGCTGGCTCAAACCCAAAGCGCTTTGGATTTCATTCAAGCGGAAGTTATGCCCTATGCTTTTGACTTCGCCTTCAAAAAAATCTTTTTTGAGCATGCCATGAGAGCGAAACGATTTCATTTTTTCATGCAATCCGCTATCGTTAGTAACGACCGCTCCCCCTTCAGCCGTGGTGATAGGCTTAATGGCATGGAAACTAAACACGCTCGCTAACGCAAAGCCTCCTACTTTTTTGTTTTGATACTCGCTCCCTAGAGCATGCGAGCTGTCAGAAAGAAAACTCAAAGAATGCTTTTTGCAAAGCTTTTGAATGCTTCCTGCTTCCACGCTTTTACCGGCATAATCCACGCTCACTATGGCTTTGGTTTTTTTAGTAATGAGCTTTTCTAGGGCCAATTCATCTATATTGCCATCGTTTTTAACTTCGGCAAATACGGGTGTATAGCCGCTCTCTAAGAGCATGTTAGCCGTCGCTACAAAGCTTATAGGGGTGGTGATTATTTCATTGCAATCAGCACTAAATTCGCTAAAATTCCTATAAAGCGTTAAAAGGGCTGAAGTCGCGCTATTAAACGCTAACGCATGCTTAACGCCCAAAAACTCGCATAAAGCTTCTTCAAATAAGAGAGAATATCTGCCTTGCGTGAGCTGTTTGGAATTTAAAACCTCTAAAACAGCCTTTTTATCTTCTTCGTCTAAACAAGGCTCGCTATAAGCAAACTTTTTCAAGCGAGCAAGTCTTGCAAGCGAGATGGGGTGATCTTGCTTGTGTCATGGACATCTTGGAATTTTTGAGCGTTCAATCTTGTTTTATCTAAGGTGTTGTATTCCTTGTTCAAATGATTCGTTTCAGCGAGCTGTTTTTTCCACTGGTGCAAAGAGTTTTGAATGCTTTCTTTTTCACTTTCTAATGATTTTGAAAATTTTTCCAAAGCTTTCGTGTCATCAATATCAATATTGCTAGGGAGTTTCAAACTAGCCGTGCCATTATCTAAATTTTGATTGAAAGAATCAATCGCTTTATCCAAACGGCTTTTAAAACGCTCAAAATCGCTTCGATCTTTTTCATTGTTATGAGCGTAAGATTTAGAAATACCCACCAATTCTTTAGCGTCTTTATCCATGCCTTTTAAGCTTTTAAGACGGCTTTCTAAATCCCCTATGGCTAGGTTATCCTGCTTAGCTTGTTTGGCTAATTTGATTTTTTCATCATTCTCTGAAAGATTTTGAATTTCCTTATTTTCTTCTTTTCTTGCGCGCGGACTAACTTTTTGACTATGGTAATCCCTCATCGTTAAAGGCGGGTTATAATTGTTTGAAATCTTAGACATCCTATCCTCCATTTCGTTTGATTTTCTTAAAGATAAGACAAGCAAACTCTATTCCTAAAATATTTTGATCCACTCAATTCTATCTAAAAATATTAATCTAACTCTAAAATCCTCTCTAACTCTTTGATGAGGTTTGTAATTTCTTCCAGTTCTTTAATATTGAGAGTGAGCTTATCATTGACTTGATTATCAGGATTCATTGGCACCAATTGCTTTTTAAACTCATTTTGTTTCATAAAGTATTTTCTTTCTTTATGAATGTAATGGATTTCATCTTTTTTAAAAATTCTATAAAGCAATTGGTCTTCGCACACTCCTAAGCAAATCAAAAAATCATAGTCGTATCGTGGGTTTATACCATTGAACTGAAAAGTGTTGTTGGTTCTGCCTTTTTGCACTGTTTTAACTTCAAAGGATACACCGCTTTTTGTCATAATATCGTATTCATCATGAATAATGCCATCATTGATCACTTCACCTATAGCGTTAAGCACACTTTTTAAAAACTCTTCGCCAATCTGCCCTATAGCATTGGCTTCAAAATCTCTAATTTTTGAAAAAATAGCGTTGTAATCTTGCCCTAAATTCAATTCTTTATGTTTTTTTTCAATAATTTTTAAAAAAGCTTGTTCCAAATCCATCAATTATCCTTTAAACTATCCAAATGATCATGTAGGGCTTGAAAAATATGGCTTTTTCCTAAATGATAGCAAGAATTAGTCGCTAAACTTGCGTATTTTGTCCAATCAATCTCTTTGAATAGTTTTTTTAATTTAGCGTTTAAAACCTTGTCAGCACTGGTAAATACCACAGCAATACCAGATTGATACTTAACTTCCTCAAAGTTCTCTACAATTTGTGTGCTTTTATAAAAAGTTGATGAAATGTAAAAAGACGCTTTTTGATTAAAAATCCACTCTTTACCGCATTCTCTGTTTTTAGCCAATGAAACCGTGAAAACCTTGATATATTCGCCAAAGGGTTCTTTATGGCGATTCTTATACCAAGAAAATTCACTTTTTTTATTTTGATACTTTTTGCTCCAAATTTGAAACACGCAATGCACATCCACTTCTTTATTTTTAAAATCTATAAACGCATTTTTTTCTAAGCGTTCGCTATAAAGCAGATTTAAACCTTTCACACGATACTTAATAGAGCCTTTTCCTTGACTTTCAAAGAACATGGGTAGGATAAAACACACAAAATCACAATTTCTAGCATGGTTGATAAATTCTAACGCCATAACCCCACGATGCCCAAAAGGAGGGTTGCCCAAGCAAATCACTTTTTGATGTGCAGGCAATTTATAATTTAAAAAATCGCATTGAATGAAACCATCTCTTTTAGGTTCAATATCTATGCCAATGCGTCTATCTTTAGGAAACAAGTCATAAAACACCCCGTCGCCCGCACTTGGCTCTAAAAAAATAAAGTCATCTGGATTTTCGTATTTTTTAATAACTTCACAAGCTTTTTGGAAGCATTTTAAAGCCACACTAGGCTTAGTGAAATACTGATCTAGAGCATTGCTAGAATTTTCTTTCATCTCATTGCCATTGTCGTAGCGTTTAGGGGTAACTTCTTTAAACAAGGTTTGCATGAAAAAATTTTACTACAAAATTATAAAATTTAATGCCAATCCCTTCTGACCGCTTAAAACCCTTAAATCATGCTTAAGAAAATCCTTAGAACTTAAAAATTTTCTTCTAAATACTTCGTGTGGATTTTTGCTTGCCTGAAATCCGCATTTTCAAGCATTTCAAGGTGGAAAGGAATGGTCGTTTTAATGCCTTCTACTTTAAATTCCTTTAAAGCCCTTTTCATCTTAGCGATCGCTCTTTCTCTGTTTTCACCCCACACAATGAGCTTGCCAATCATAGAATCATAGTGCGTAGGCACGACATAATTGGCATGCGCGTGCGAATCAAGGCGCACATT
>ASYU01000076.1:0-2797 GCA_000448465.1 Helicobacter pylori PZ5056
CTTATAGCGTGGTGCTGTTAGATGAAGTGGAAAAAGCCCATCCGGATGTGTTTAACCTCTTGTTGCAGGTTTTAGATGAGGGGCATTTAACCGACAGTAAGGGCGTGAGGGTGGATTTCAAAAACACGATTTTGATTTTAACCAGCAATGTGGCTAGTGGCGCGCTTTTAGAAGAGGATTTGAGTGAAGCCGATAAACAAAAAGCGATTAAAGAGAGCTTGAGGCAATTTTTCAAGCCGGAATTTTTAAACCGCTTAGATGAAATCATCTCCTTTAACGCCCTAGATAGTCATGCTATCATTAATATCGTGGGGATACTCTTTGAAAACATTCAAAAAAAAGCGCTTGAAAGGGGCATTAATATAACCCTAGACGAAAAGGCAAAAGAATTGATCGCCGAAGCGGGATTTGACAGATTCTATGGCGCTAGACCCTTAAAGCGCGCACTCTATGAAATGGTAGAAGACAAGCTCGCTGAACTCATTTTAGAGGATAAAATTAAAGAGAATGACAGCGTGGCGTTTGTGGTAGAAAATAACGAGATTGTGCCTAAGATTAAGTGAGGTTTTGTTATTCTAAAAAAATATAAGAAATGGTTATTTTTGAAAAAGGATTGAATGATGTTTGATAACACGCTTGTTAATCTCTTTGACACAGCGCCTCTTTTAACTTCGCTTCTAGCTGGGATTTTAACTTTTTTAAGCCCTTGCGTGTTGCCTTTGATCCCGGCGTATATGTCTTATATTTCGCAAATTTCTTTAGAGGATATTAAAGATGGTAAGGCTAAAAGGGTTTCGGTTTTTTTAAAATCCTTGATGTTTGTGGTAGGGTTTTCGCTCGTGTTTTTGGGCGTGGGCATGTCTATGGCCAAGCTTATCCATAGCTTTTCGTTTTCTTGGGTGAATTATATCGCTGGGGGGATTGTGATCCTTTTTGGTTTGCATTTTTTGGGCGTGTTCCGTTTTTCATTTTTGTATAAGACTCAAAGCGTTCGTTTGGCGAGTAAATCTAATAGCATGCAACGCTTTTACCCCTTTCTTTTGGGCATGAGTTTCGCTCTGGGTTGGACGCCATGCATCGGGCCGATATTCACTTCTATAGTGATCATGAGCGCAAGTAAGGACGCTTATGGTCTAATCCTTATGGTGGTGTTTGTGATGGGCTTGGCGATCCCTTTTTTATTGGTGGCTTTAATGCTAGAAAGAGCGCTTTTGTTTTTAAAATCCTTAAAGAAATACAACCGCACGATTGAGATTGTTTCAGGGTTGGTGCTTATTTTAATGGGAATATTGATCATGACAAATTCTTTAGAAAGCCTGACTAACTTTTTACAAAAATAGGAGGGTTTGATGCTGTTAAAAAACGCTTCGTTTTATGATGATGAGGTTTTAAAAAGAGCGGACATCCGCTTAAAAGATTCCCTCATTACAGAGATTAAAGAAAACTTAAGCCCTACTAGTAATGAAGAAGTGGTTGAGTGCGGCAAATTATTCGTGCTGCCAAGCTTCATTGATTTGAGCGTTACGAATTTGGAGGGTTATGAAAATTTAAAACAAAAGGCTTTTAAAGGGGGGGTGGGGTTACTCAATGTTTTCAATGGCGATCAAAGCGGCATTAAAAATATCATGGCAATCAAAAACAACCAACTGGCCGACATCGCCACGCTTAAAAATAAAGGGGGGGAAATTTTAATCGTGCCATCTGACGCTTTTTTAGAACTCATCAGCCACTACGCCAAATCCTACAACTTGCCCCTTTTAATTTCTTTGGAAAATTCTTTTGAAGCCCTAAATAGCGGGGCATTAGCCTATGAATTGGGGCAGAATTTTGTAGAAAATGCGTTTGAAAACACGCGCTTGGTGCGTTTCATGGAAGTTTCTAGGGCGTTACAAATCCCTGTGCTTTTAGATAAAGTGAATAGCGCTACCACGCTCAAACTCATCAAAGCCTTTAACGATTTAGGGGCGCGTTTGCAAGCCCAAACGCCCTTAAGCCATTTGATCTTAGATGAGAGCGTGTATGAAGATTATGAACCCCGATTTAAAATCGCCCCTCCTTTAAGGGATAAGGAAGGTCAAAACGCCCTAAAAGAAGCCCTAAAAAATAACGAAATCGCCATGCTCACAAGCCTTCATGCTTCTAAAAATTCTAACGCAGAGCTTTTTGAAGAAAGCGCGTTTGGGTGTGAGAGCATAGAGGACGCTTTTAGCGTGGCTTACACCTTTTTAGTTCAAAAAAAGGTCATTAGCTTCCAACAGCTCATTAAAGTCATGGCGATTAATCAAGCGAAGTTTTTAAAACTCAATGCAGGTGAGGTTAAAGAAAACCAATTAGCCAATTTGATGATCGTGGATTTAAACGCTCAAACAAGAGTGAGTAATCAAAATTCGCCCTTTTATGGCTTAGAATTGTATGGCGAAGTGCAAAGAATGATCTTAAAAGGGCAAACCACATTTATTAAGGAGAATGCATGCAAGAAATCATAGGAGCGTCTTTAGTTTTTTTGTGTAATGAAAAATGCGAAGTGTTAGAAGATCATGGCGTGGTCTTTGATGAAAAGATTGTTGAAATAGGCGATTATCACAATTTAACGCTTAAATACCCCCATTTAAAGGCGCGGTTTTTTGAAAATTCCGTTCTGTTGCCCGCTTTTATCAACGCGCACACCCATTTTGAATTTTCCAACAACAAGGCGAGTTTTGATTACGGGAGTTTTTCTGGCTGGTTAGGGAGCGTGTTGAACAATGGGGGGGCGATTTTAGAAAATTGCCAAGGGGCTATTCAAAACGCCATCATG
>ASYU01000077.1:0-3134 GCA_000448465.1 Helicobacter pylori PZ5056
CAAAGCCTCTTTTAGCCTTATAGCCTGTCCTTGCGGTTTGGCCTTTACCGCCCCTTGTAGCGGTCTTTCCCATGCCGCTTCCTTGACCACGACCCACTCGTTTGATTTTTTTAACGCTACCTTTAGCCGGTTTTAAATTTTCTAATCCCATTACAATATCCTTTTTAACTACGCCTTGATTTTCGCTAGAGCGTCAAAAGTCGCGCGTACCACATTATAGGGGTTGTTAGAGCCTAAAGATTTGGTTAGAATATCCTTAATGCCTGCTAATTCCACGATAGGGCGCGTTGAACCCCCAGCAATCACCCCCGTTCCCTCACTTGCCGGTTTGAGTAAAATACGGCTTGCGTTGTATTTATGCTCAATGTCATGAGCGATAGTCGTGCCTTTAATCGTTACATGGATTAAGTTTTTAAACGCATCATCTACCGCTTTTTTAATCGCATCAGGGACTTCCTTAGCCTTGCCCAAACCAAAGCCTACAAGCCCGTTTTTATTGCCCACAACCACTAAAGCGTTAAAACGAAACCGCCTACCACCCTTAACCACTTTGGTTACACGGCCAATATTCACAACGACTTCTTGAAACTCTTCTCTGTTAATCTCTTCCATACCTTTCCTTTCTGTCATAGAGCGATCCCGTTCTCTCTCAAGCTTTCAGCAAACGCTGCCACCACGCCATGATAGAGGTAACCATTCCTGTCATAAACCGCTCGCTCAATCCCTGCTTTTTTCAATTCTTCAGCAAAGAGAGCGCCTAATTTTTTAGCGTCTTCTTGCGTGTTTTTAAAGCCCATTTTCCTGCCATCAATATGCGTTATAGTGCTTTGTTTAGCATCATCAATCGCTTGCGCATAAAAATAGCGGTTGGAACGAAAAACGCTCACCCTAGGTCTTAATGCATCGCCCAAGAGCTTGCTTTTGATTCTTAATTTCCTGCGATCCCTTAAGGCTTTCTTTTTGTATAATGCTTTTGCGTTCATCATTTCACCTTATTTATTTTTTAGCCGTTTTACCAGCTTTTCTAATAATGACTTCATTGCTGTATTTCACGCCCTTGCCTTTGTATGGCTCTGGGGGTCTGAAGCTCCTGATTTCAGCGGCGACTTGCCCTACTTGTTGCTTATCGCTCCCTTTGATAGTGATCGTGTTTTTTTCCACCACCATTTCAATCCCCGCTGGAATGGGGTATTTCACCGGGTGGCTAAAACCCAAGCTCAAATCCAAAGTTTTATGACCCAAAGCCACCTTATAGCCCACGCCATTGACTTCTAAAGTCTTACTGAAACCGGCGCTTAATCCTATTACAATGTTATTCGCTAAAGCCCCATAAGTCCCCCAATAAGCCCTAGACTGTGCGTCTTCGCCCACAGGCTGGAAGCTCAATTGGTTGTTTTCAAGCGTGATTTTCACTCGGTTGTGAGTTTCTAATTCATGCTTTTCTTTGCTGTTTTTAAAAAGAAGTTTACTCCCTTCCACGCTCGCTTGCACAGAGCTTGGGATTTCAATGATTCTTTTCCCGATTCTTGACATTTTTAATCCTTTACCAAATGCTGCAAAGCACTTCGCCACCGACATTTTGTCTGTAAGCTTCTTCGTTAGTGATCACCCCTTTAGAAGTGCTTACCACAATCACGCCATAGCCATTTTTAAAGCGCTTCAACTCGTTTTTTTGCTTATACACACGACGACCGGGTTTGCTTAGGCGCTTCACTTCGCTGATTTTTGAATGCCCTTTTTCATCATAAGCCAATTGCACATAAACCGATTGTTTCTTGTCTTTATCTTTGACGTTGAAATCTTTAATGAAACCCTTTTCTTTAAAAATCTCTAAGATAGAAACCACGATCTTTGCGTAATAAAGCTGCGTGAATTCTAAACGGCGCATAGAAGCGTTTCTCAAACGAGTTAATGAATCTGCAATTATATCATTTACCATATCTTATCCTTACCAACTGGCTTTTCTCAAGCCTGGGATGAGTCCCTCACTGCCCATTTTTCTAAGGCACACCCTACAAAGCCCAAAATCCCTATAAACCGAATGAGGTCTCCCACAAATGCGGCATCTGGTATAAGCCCTTACTTGGAATTTTGGTTTCCTTTGAGCCTTTGCTATCATTGATTTTTTAGCCATATTAACCCCTTATCTCACTTTTGCAAAAGGCAATCCAAGCAATTCTAACAACTTGAACGCTTCTTTATCGTTGTCCGTAGAAGTTACCATAGTGATGTTCATGCCATGACTGACCATAATATCATCATAAACCACTTCCGGGAAAATCAACTGCTCATTGATCCCAAAGGTGTAATTCCCACGCCCATCAAAGCCATTCCGTGAGATCCCTCTAAAGTCTTTCACTCTGGGCAATGAAATCACAATCAGCTTTTCTAAGAAATTATACATGCGTTTATTCCTTAAGGTAACTTTCGCCCCTACCGCCATGCCTTCTCTGATCTTAAAGCCTGCAACGGATTTTTTCGCTTTAGTGATAACCGCTTTTTGCCCTGCAATCAAAGAAATCGTTTGCGCGATATTTTGCATGATTTTCATGTCTTTTGCATAAGCCCCAGCGCCCACGCTGATAACGATTTTTTCTAGCTTGGGCAAAAGCATGGGGTTTTTGATGTCTAATTCTTGAGCGAGTTTTGTTCTCACTTCATTTTGATAAAATTGTTTCAAACCAAACATGTATCCAACTCCTTAGGCTTTCTTCACATTGGAAATGTGCATGGGCTTTTCTTTTTTAATAAAGCCCCCTTTAGGGTTATCATCAGTAGGTTTAATCGCTTTTTTCACCACCTTACACCCTTCAACAACCACTTGAGAAGTCTTAGGTAATACTGCTAAAACCTTAGCGACCTTACCCTTATCGTCTCCTGCAATGACTTTCACCATGTCATTTTTCTTGATTTCGCTTTTCATTATACAACCTCCGGCGCTAGAGAAATAATCTTCATGAAATTAGCGTAACGCACTTCTCGGCTCACTGGCCCAAAAATCCTTGTGCCAACAGGATCTTTTTTAGCGTCCAAAATCACTGCCGCGTTGTCATCAAAACGCACCAAAGAACCATTTTTCCTCTGGATTTCTTTTTTCGTTC
The DNA here is from genome assembly GCA_000448465.1 of Helicobacter pylori PZ5056. Classification (GTDB taxonomy): domain Bacteria; phylum Campylobacterota; class Campylobacteria; order Campylobacterales; family Helicobacteraceae; genus Helicobacter; species Helicobacter pylori_CI. Next base: position 3,102 of record ASYU01000077.1, read on the forward strand.
TCACCACAACGGCTTTCACCACTTGACCGCGTT
>ASYU01000078.1:0-4692 GCA_000448465.1 Helicobacter pylori PZ5056
CCTTTGATTGATAGCCGGGATTTTCACGCCAAATTCCATCCCATGCTGGATGCTTTGAGACGCGCTCAAAAACCGGCGGTGCATGGTGCTGGCAAAATGAGCTCTTAAACCCAAATTGAACAAAAATTGGAAATTCGTGGGAGTGGGGTTTTCTTTAAACGAGTCTTTAATCTGATTTCTTAAAGAGCTATCCCAAGTGTTACCCGCTATTTGAATGCCCCCAAACACCCCCACATTCAAGGATTGATCGCTAAAAACCCTTCTAAAGATATTCCATAAAAAGTCTGTGCCAGCGCCATAAGTAAAGATATTCGCTTTAACAGCGCTGCTAAGACTGCCCAATTGCGTAAAGCCGTAATCAAAGAAAGCGTAATACCGTAAGCCTATATTCCTCTTGCTCCCAAAAAATTGCTTATAGCCCACTTGAATGCCAAAGCCATTAATAACCCCATGCTGAGAGCTTGTGCCTGGCCCAAATTGGGGTAGGTATGGCTCATCGTAATTATTTAGCATTCCTCCTAGCTGTTTTAAATTCTCTTGGTAAGTAGCGATTCGATCTGAGATGGTTTTCACATCCTTTTGGAGCATGGCTCCTGCACCACTGTTCTTCAAGTTTTCTGCGATCTGGCCTAGCTTTGCTGAAGAAGTGTCATTAAAAAGCTGCATTTGGGCTAAAAGCCCTTTTAAAAACACCGAATTACTATCCAGATTCACTCTTGTGAGCGCGTTTAAAAGCGCCACGCTTTCCGTGGCTAAGAGACTGAATTCATTTTGAGAATTATAGAGAACTTTTATAATCCCTACATATTCAGGAACCACTCCATTACTGCTGCCATTATTACTATTATTAACCAAGTTATACAGCACATTACTCAAATACACTTGCAAGGCTTGAACGCTATAAGCGTTTTTATTCGTTTCAAAGCGTTGCTCAATTTGGGGGAGTATTTTTTTAAACTGGGTTAACTCTGCGTTGTTGTTGCCAACAGTTGTATTAGTATTGATAATTTGATTGCCTATCCCTAAAAGAGCGTCCATGGTCGTGTTTGTCGCTAAGGCTAAAAGCCCATTACCCCCTGCCATACCCACGCCCACTTGGCGGAAATCATCAATGACATTATTCCTTAGGGTGCTGCCTTTATTATTGATATTTTGTTGCGCGCCACCGATTTGATAGCCCACTCCCATATAAAAGCCATCGTCTTCAGCTAACGCCACGCTTAAAGGAAGGCTAAAAAGCAGAGCGGTTTTCAAAAGCCCCTTTTTAAGTGCATGGTATTGACCTTTTCTCATTCTTGTATTCTTTATCTCTTTTGTATTGGTGTTTTTCATCAAGAGCCTTCCTTAAAAACCGACTGAATAGCCCACATAGAAGCTAAAATTCCTCATATAGCTCGCACTTGAGCCTTGGGTTGCAAAATATTTATGAGCGATAACAGGGATTTTCACCCCAAATTCTATCCCTTGGTCTAGCCTGTGCTTATTGAAATTGGTTTTTGCAAAGTTGGTGCGCACGCCCAAATCAAACAAGAATTGGAACGAACTGGACTTGACATCAGGCCTTTGCCCGCTCAACAAGTTCGTTACATTCGTGCTCCAAGTTTGCCCTGCGATTTGAGCGCCAAAGAAAAGGCCGATTGTAGTCCTTTCCCTCCTTCTAGAGCGTTCATACACATTGTATAAAAAATCCGTTCCTACCCCATAAGTAACAAGATTCGCTCCCACTTTTAAATTCGTATCGCCAAAATTCGCATAGCCATAATCCAAAAACCCGTAATACCTTAAGCCAATATTTTTTTTATGGGTGAAAAATTGTTTATAACCCATCTTAGCCCCAAAGCCGTTCATGCTCGCTGACTGATAATCTTTGAGCGAAAAGAGGTTAGGGATATAAGAAATCTTATAAAGAGAACTAGCCGAAGATTCAAACTGACCCAAACTCGCGTTAATAATGTTTATGACTCTATCTAGCCCTTTCTTATAGATAAGCTGATTCCCACTAAAACAAGACGATACACTGCTGCAGATATTTTTTTCAATAAAACTCCCTAACCTCAAAGTCTCACGATCCAAAGAAATCCCGATCTTAATCAAAGCGTTGATCTCGCTCACCGTAGAATTAGCCCCTATCAAGCCCGTTTGCGAAGAAAAATTTTGCATGCCTGTGGCAATATCGCCCACGCTCACGCCATTATACGCTCCATTAGTCCCGCCCGTGCCTAAAAGCATGACTTTCATGATGTTTTCGTATAGCTGTTCGTTATTGTTTTGTTGGATTTTACTCAAATCCACTTGCCCTAAAGCTAAAACGATGTTTTGAGCCACTAAGAGCATGCTATCAGTGATACCGATTTGTTCTTTCCCTACATCCACCACCAAAGGCTTAATGACACCCTGACTAGCGTATTGTTGAGATAAATCCAATAGTTTTCCTAAAATCCCTAGAGATTGCTCCAAATTGACTAAGGCTTGGTTTGATGGTCCGTTTTGTGGTTGCACGTTTGGTTGTGATGGTTGCGCATTATTTTTCAGGCTTTCACGCAAAAGAGTTGCTGTTTTATTCCCTAAAATATCCAAGTAGTAGGATAAGGGAATGGCAGAAGTTTGCAACCTCACAGCCCCATCTCTGATTAACTGCTTTAATTCTTGCGCTTGAGTGAAGCCTGGATTTTTCAATTCCTGTCTGGCCAAACTCGTTTGATAATCTATGATAAAAAACGCCCCATCTTCTTCAGCGTTACACAAAGACATGCCCGCTAGTAAGGAAAGAGCAATCGTTTTTTTAAAGGAGTGGTTTTTCAAAAATATCCTTTTTGCTTTGATAAGTGATTTTACTTAATCCATAAAAGAAACTCTCTAATTTTAAGATAATCATTCTTAATTTGCTATTAAGTGTTTCAAAAAAGCATCAAATTGACATCTTTTAAGCAAAATGTTATAATGCTCGCTTAATTTTATTTGGGGTGTTAGCTCAGTTGGGAGAGCGCAACGCTGGCAGCGTTGAGGTCAGGGGTTCGAACCCCCTACACTCCACCATTATTTATTACGCTTATCCTTTTTACTTTATTGATCAAACCCATTTTCTTGCTAGTATTACCCATAATTAATTATAATCTTAGGAATTGTTTTTCATCAAGGGAGTTTGAGCGTGAGCAGTTTGTTTAAAATGCGTATTCTTAGTTTTAAAAAGAATAAGCGGGCGGTGTTTTCACTCTATCTTTTTATCGCTTTATTAGCGCTTTCTCTTTTAGCCCCCTTGTGGGTCAATGATCGCCCTTTATTCATCTATAAAGACAATAAAGCGTATTTCCCTATGTTTAAAAACTATGCGGAAGTGGAGTTTGGAGGCGATTTTTTCACCCCTACGGATTATAACGATCCTTATGTGCAAAACACGCTTTTAAAAGACGCTTTCATCATCCATGCGCTCATCCCTTATAGCTATGATACGATCATTATGGATTTAGACTCGCCTGCCCCTAACCCTCCAAGCTTCAAACACCTTTTAGGCACAGACGATCAAGCCAGAGATGTGTTAGCCAGACTGGTTTATGGCTATCGGGTTTCGTTAGCGTTTGGGATTTTACTCACCCTTTTTAGCGTTCTTATTGGCGTGAGTTTAGGGGCGTTTCAGGGGTATTATGGAGGGCTAGTGGATTTAGTGGGGCAAAGGTTGAGCGAGATTTGGAGCGCGATCCCCATGCTTTTTTTACTCATTGTGATTTCTAGCGCGTTCAATTCCAATTTTTGGATCATCTTGTTTTTAGTCTTGCTCTTTAGCTGGATGGGGCTTTCTCAAGTCGTGCGCACGGAATTTTTAAAAGCAAGGAATATGGACTACACCAAAGCCGCTAGAGCGCTTGGGGTGAATGATTTGAAAATCATTTTCTACCATGTTTTACCCAACGCTTTAGTGGCAACAATCACTTACATTCCTTTTTTAATGGCGGCCAGTATTTCTACTTTAGTGTCTTTGGATTTCTTGGGTTTTGGCATGCCTATAGGGAGCGCGAGTTTGGGCGAATTGGTCAATCAAGGCAAGGATAACCTCACTACGCCTCATTTAGCGGTTGTAGCCTTTGTAGCCATTAGCTTGTTGCTTTCTGTTTTGGTGTTCATTGGCGAAGGGGTGCGCGATGCTTTCAACGCTAACATGCTCAAATAAGGGGATTACATGCTAGAAATCAAAAACTTGAATTGCGTTTTAAACGCGCATTTTTCGCTCCAAAACATCAATATTTCTTTAAGTTATGGTGAAAGGGTGGCGATCGTGGGCGAAAGCGGGAGCGGGAAAAGCTCTATCGCTAATCTCATCATGCGTTTAAACCCTAGATTCAAGCCCCATAATGGCGAAGTGCTGTTTGAAACAACCAATCTTTTAAAGGAAAGCGAAGCATTTATGCAGCATTTAAGAGGTAATGCGATCGCTTACATCGCCCAAGACCCCCTATCCAGCCTAAACCCCTTGCATAAAATCGGCAAGCAAATGAGTGAAGCCTATTTCTTACACCATAAAAACGCTTCTCAAACGCTCCTTAAAGAACAAGTTTTAAACGCCATGAAACAAGTCCAATTAGATGAAAAATTTTTGGATCGTTACCCTTATGAGTTGAGCGGTGGGCAGCGCCAAAGGGTGTGTATCGCTATGGGGATCATTAATGCGCCCAAACTGCTTATTTGCGATGAGCCTAC
>ASYU01000079.1:0-710 GCA_000448465.1 Helicobacter pylori PZ5056
ATCAGTGGTGGTTGGAGCAGGCACTGATATTGGTGGGGGAGCTAGCGTTTTAGGCGTTTTAAGCGGAGGGAATAACAACCCCATTAGCATCGGGAAAAATTGTTTGCTAGGGGCTAATAGCGTTACCGGGATTAGTTTAGGCGATGGCTGTATTGTGGATGCAGGCGTTGCCATACTAGCCGGGAGCGTGATAGAAATTGAAGAAAATGAGTTTAAAAAGCTTTTAGAAGTGAATAGCGCTTTAGAAAAACATGCGAACAACCTTTACAAAGGCAAGGAGCTTTCCGGAAAAAATGGCGTGCATTTTCGTTCCAATAGCCAAAATGGCAAGCTGATCGCTTTTAGGAGCGTGAAAAAAATTGAGTTGAATCAAAACCTGCATTAAGGATTAAAAGAATGCTCAAAAAAAGTTTGTTATGGCTTGTTTTTTTAATCTTACAGCTTAGCGGCGCTGAAGAAAACAATCAAGCCCCAAAAAACACGCCCCCTGAATTAAACCCCGCTAACGCTAAGGGCACGCCAAACCCTAACACCCAAATCACCCCTAAAAACGATAACTCCAATCTGTTAGACAAATTAGGATCGCCTGAAAACGCTCAAACCGAGCTTTCTGCCGGTATTGATTTGGCTAAAAAGGGCGATTATCAAGGGGCTTTTAAGCTTTTTTCCCAATCGTGCGATAATGGCAATGCGGCCGGGTGTTTTGCAGT
>ASYU01000080.1:0-1768 GCA_000448465.1 Helicobacter pylori PZ5056
CATGTTCAGGGAACAATTCCGCCTTAATGACCCCAGCAATGCAAGTGTAAAAACTCATGCTGCTCAATGCGAGTATTTCATAAAATAGGGCTTCATACACGCTAGTGGCATGCTTGATACCATAAAAGACAACAGGCGTTACAATAAGCCCTGTGATCGCAAAAACCATCAGCATTTGGGTGCGTTTGATTTTATCAGCCAGCATCCCGCATAAGGGCTGTAAGAAGATAAAATAAGAGAGCGCTAAAAGCATGATGAAACTGCTTTCTTTAGGGCTGAATGATGAGCTGTTGGTTAAAAAGATTTTTAAATACACCGTAAAAGTATAAAAACACAAACTCCCTCCCATAGTGAGTCCAAAGACGATCATTAAGGCTTTTTTATGGTGGAGCAATTCCTTTAAACTGCCTCTTTGGGTTTCTTCTTTAATAGTGTTTTTGGAAGTTGTTTTGCTATCCATGGTTTCTTCCATGATATTTCTTAAAAAGAGCGAGAGTAGGGCTAATATACCCCCTAAAGCGAATAAATAACGCCAAGCAAACGCGCTGATTTGCTCATGCGTGTAAATGTTTTCAACGATAAAGAGCGAAAAAATAGCTAAGAGCTGCCCTCCAACTAAAGTTACATACTGGAAAGAGCCATAAAAACCTTTTTTGCCATTCTTGCCCAATTCAGAGAGGTAAGTAGCGACCACGCCATATTCTCCTCCCACGCTAAAGCCCTGTAAAAGCCTGGCTAATAATAAAAACAAGAACGCCCATTCCCCTACGATTTCTTTAGTGGGGAGCAATGCGAGCAAAAAAGAGCCTAGCGCCATAAGGATAATGGAATACACCATAGAAGTTTTACGCCCCTTTTTATCCCCCAATTTACCAAAAAACAAACTCCCCAAAGGGCGCATGAAAAACCCTAGCATGAAAACTAAAAAAGCTGAGATGAGCGCTAAAGTGGGGTCGTTAGTGTGGGTAAATTCCTTAGCAAAATAAGGAGCAAGGAACGCATAAGCGTAAAAGTCATACCATTCCACTAAATTACCTGAACTAGCGGCTAAAAGGGATTTTAAGGGTTTTTTGGTGGCGGGTTGAATCTGGGGGTTCATGGCTATCCTTGAACATGAAATTTTTAGGTAATTTTACTAGGAGTTAGGGAAACCACAGATAATATTTGATTAATAGATGAAAGGATTATGGTGTTTGTGTTATTGAGAAAAGTTTTTTTAAAGAAAATGATTTTTAAAAATTAAAAATAATGTTTTTATTGCCAATATTCATTGAAAACAAAAACCTAAAAGTTTTGCAAAATCTCTCTGTTGCCTTTGGCGTTTCTTGGGGATAAAAAGCCTTGAGCTTCTAATTCGTCAGTAATGGTGGCGGCTTGGTTGTAGCCGATTTTTAATTGGCGTTGTAAAAAACTCGTAGAAGTGATCTTTTTTTCTAAAATCACCGCTTTAGCCCTTTCTAGAATGTCATCGCCTTGATAGTTAGGGGTGTCTAAAGGCATGCGCGATTCTTCTAGCAAGAAATCTTTATCATATTGTACTTCTTTTTGGGCTTTAATAAAATCCACGATTTTTTTGATTTCATCTTCAGTGGCAAAGGGGGCATGCAAGCGCACTAACCCGTTTGTTCCTGGGGGGGTAAAGAGCATATCGCCCCTTCCTAACAAGCTTTGCGCCCCATCGGTGTCTAAAATCACTTTAGAATCAATTTTAGTGCCTACCCTAAAACTCACCCTTGAAGGCAAGTTGGTTTTAATCAAGCCGGTTACG
>ASYU01000081.1:0-4598 GCA_000448465.1 Helicobacter pylori PZ5056
ACGCCCCCACCAAAAACCCAGCCAGAGACGGCATCAGCGGTTACCACATGGCTTAAGGCTTGCCCTATATCATAAACGCTATTGGTCCAAAAATCAATGCCTAGAGGGTTTCCTGTCGTGCCTATGTAAGCGTTTGCGTTTTTCCACACTTTATAAAACGCTCCCCCAAAATTAAATTCATTGTAATCAAATCGTTGCCTAATGAGCAGGCTTTGCCCGGCAGTACCCGCTTTCACAGCGTAACGATAAGTATCCCTTTTTAAAGGGGCATGGACAGGGAGCAAAATATAAGCTTTCGTTTCGGATCTAAAGCCCACGCCATTGAAATTAGGGTTACTATCATAGCCTACAGCCACCCCAGGGCTATAATAAGTCCCGGGCGAAAATTGGAAAAAAGGGCTGACGCTAACCCCTTTCCTTTCGTAAGTGTAATCCACTAAATGGATACCATAATTTAGAGTGTGCCCGTTTTTAATCACGGTTCTTGGAGAATAGAAATCATAAATCCACTCCCCATAAGCGAACGCCCTACCCCATGAGCTAAACCACCATAATTTATGACTCCCCTCATTTTTATCCTTGATTTTAACACTGATTTCAAAACCTTGCGTATAAGAGCTCATATAAGGAGCATTGGATTGATAACGCCCCCCTTTAGCCGTAAAAATATCCTTATAGCGGTATTCTAAAAAAGCGTTATTCATCAAGTAATTACGGCGGATTTTATTGGCTCTAGCGTTCCCGCACGCTATAGAATCAATCACCTTGCCATCAGAACCAAGCGCGCACTCATGGATACTCGTGCCATCAAGCAAGGCTCTTTTACCCCCTAAATAGCCATCCCAATAACCGATGTAATTATAAATAACCGATCCGCCTTGATTGAATTTCGTGCTATCATAAGCGACCCCACCGATTGTTCCGCCGACTTTTCCCTCTAAAACATGCCCTTGATCTTTAAGGCCTTTGGATAAAAAATCCGCATAAATATTGCCCTGACCTACAGCGGTTACAAAAGTCTCTGTAGGATAAATCCCCCTAGCTATGTCAATCTTTTTTTTATTAAAGCCAACTTTAGAAAAGGACTCCGCTAAAACTTCAATTTTATAATCAAACGCTTGCATAGAAGCGCTCAAACTCAAAACATATAACCCACAAAAAACTTTATTCTTTAAAGGCACGCTATTTTTCATTTTTTCCCTTTTAATAGCCAATACATCTTAAAGACTACAATTCTTAACTGATCTAAAAAACAAAGAAGCATAATCAAGCTATTTATTTACTTTTAATTAACTCAACTATTTTAGATTATAACGAAATTTTTTTAGTTTCATCATAAAATGAGATAAAGTAAATCAAAATTTAATCAAAGTGGGATTTTTGCACCGTTTTATAACCAAACCCATTTTTTAATACGAAAGTTCTTATATTGATTTTAAACAATGCTAAAAGCCTTTTTTAAGTTTTTTAAACTTAATTTATTAATAAAAACTCCAACACCGCCATGCGCATTGCCACGCCATTTTTGACTTGCTCTAAAACTTTGGATCGCTTGTCTTCTAACACCGCGCTTTCTATATCAATATCCCTATGCACCGGGCCTGGGTGTAAAATAATGATCTCTTTATCTTTAGCGTGAGCCTCTAGGCGTTGTTGGGTGATGCAATAAGCGTTGCCATAATCTTTCAAGCTCGCAAAAATGGGCGCGTTGTGCCGTTCGGTTTGGGTCCTCAAACTCATTAAAATGTCTGCAAATGCTATCGCTTCTTCAATGTTGTGCGTCGTTTTTAAAGAAGTGATAGGGAGCATGGAGCTTGGAGCGCACAGCATGATCTCAAGCCCTAGTCTTTGGAGCAATTTAATGTTGCTATTAGCCACTCTTGAATTTTTCACATCGCCTATGAAAGCGATTTTCTTCCCTTTTAAATTTTCTAAACCGCCAAAATGCCGATAAAGGGTGAGCAAATCTAATAACGCTTGGGTAGGGTGAGCGCTAATGCCGCTTCCTGCGTTAATCAAGGGGCATTGTGAAAATTCAGCCAATTTAAAAGGCGCGCTTGAAAAAGCATGCCGTGTGATGATAGCGTCAGGCTGCATGGCATGGATATTTTTAAAAGTGTCTATTAGAGTTTCACCCTTTGAAGTGGAGCTCGTTTGCATGTTTAATTTCACTATTTTTGCCCCTAACCTCAAGCTTGCGATTTCAAAACTAGACACCGTTCTGGTGGAATTTTCAAAAAACAACGCCACGATGATTTTATTATGCATTTTTTCTTTTGTCTCTAAAGACACGGCGTTAAAATCGTTCGCATAAACGCTCGCTTTTTCTAATAAAAGCTTGATTTCATCTAGGCTTAAATCGCTGGTTTGGAGCAAGTGTCGGCATTTTTTTGGCATAAAACCCCCTTTTAGTTATAATATAGGTTTTATTTTAGCTAAAAATGGCATGGGTTTTAGCAAGGAATGGGCTTGAAAAATCTCTCAACACTTCTGGTGTTTTTATTCTTTTGTTTGGGGTGTGTGAGCAATTTTAATGAAGACACTTACACGCTAGACTTAGTGTTAGAAAAAAAGATCCAAGCCAGCAGGAAAGGCGAAATCACCCAAGATAATGTGCCTATCATCACGGCTATCGCTACGCATTTAAACGATGTGGATAGCGGCACTTACTATGATCATGAGTATTTTTTAGTGGAGATTTTCACGCAAAATAACGACTGGATAGATGATGGCTATATTTCTTATGAACTTTTTGGCACAAAACCTATAGGTTCAGAGCCTTTATGGGTGCGAGAAATCACAAGAGATGAATTTGACGGCATTTTAGAAACCACGAACCGGTGGAGCCGAGCCTTTTTGCTCGCTTTTGACAAATTGGATTATTTAGCAGTGCAAGAAGCCAAACTAGAGCTTGACGCCTATAGTTTAGGCAAAATTGTTTTTAATTTCGCTTATCAAGTCCCCTTACCTCAATTTTAATGCGCCTAGATTACGCCCTATTCAACCAGCATTTAGCAAATAGCAGAGAAAAAGCTAAGGCGTTGGTTTTAAAAAAACAGGTTTTAGTCAATAAAATGGTGGTTTCTAAACCCTCTTTTATCGTTAAAGAGGGTGATCAAATTGAACTCATCGCTCCCAATCTATTCGTTAGTAGGGCTGGGGAAAAATTAGGGGCTTTTTTAGAAAATCACTTTATAGATTTTAAAGAAAAGGTCGTTTTAGATGTGGGAGCGAGTAAGGGAGGCTTTAGTCAAGTGGCTCTTTTAAAAGGGGCTAAAAAGGTGCTTTGCGTGGATGTGGGGAAAATGCAATTAGATGAAAGTTTGAAAAACGACCAACGCATAGAATGTTACGAAGAATGCGATATTAGAGGGTTTAAAACGCCAGAAAAAATTGATTTAGCGCTTTGTGATGTGAGCTTTATTTCTTTATATTGTATTTTAGAAGCGATTTTGCCTTTAAGCGGTGAATTTTTAGTGCTTTTCAAACCGCAATTTGAAGTGGGCAGAGCCACAAAACGCAATAAAAAGGGGGTGGTGATGGATAAAGAAGCCATTTTAAACGCTTTAGAAAACTTTAAAAACCATTTAAAAACAAAGGATTTTCAAATCTTAACGATCCAAGAAAGCTTAGTGAAAGGGAAAAACGGGAATGTTGAATTTTTTATCCATTTCAAGCGAACCTGAGATTAAAAGCCTGGCTATCGGTAAATTTGATGGCTTGCATTTAGGGCATCAAGCCCTTTTTAAGGAATTAAAAGATCCTAAAGCCCTTTTAATCATAGAAAAAAAACATTACACTAAAGGCTATTTAACCCCCCTAAAATACCGCGCTAAACTCGTGGGCATGCCTTTATTTTTTGTGTATTTAGAAGAGATTTCGCAATTAAACGCCCTAGATTTTTTAGATCTTTTAAAAAAGAAATTCCCCAATTTAGAACGCCTAGTGGTGGGTTATGATTTCAGGTTTGGGCATGGGAGGCAAAATGACGCTTTATTTTTAAAAGAGCGTTTTGAAAAAACCATTATTGTGCCTGAAGTGAAAGTCCAAAACATTAGCGTGCATTCTAAGATGATCAAACTAGCCCTAAGTCATGGCGACTTGCTTTTAGCGAACAAGCTCTTAGGCAGGCCTTATGAAGTGTGCGGGGAAGTCATTAGCGATCAAGGCTTAGGGCATAAAGAATTAGCGCCTACTTTAAATATCAAAACCAAAGATTTTATCCTCCCTAGCTTTGGGGTGTATGCGAGTTTAGTGAGAATAAAAGATCAGATTTATCAAAAAAGCGTGAGTTTTATAGGCAATCGCTTAAGCACGGATCAACATTTCGCCATAGAATGCCATGCAATTGACACTATCATAGAAAACCCGCCCAAAGAAATCGCTTTGCGTTGGGTTCAAAAAATACGAGACAACATGCGTTTTAATTCTTTAAAAGAGCTTAAAAACCAGATCCAACAAGACATCTTAATGGCCAAAGAGATTTTGAGATAATTTGTGTTAAAATGGCTCTTAAAAACCTTAAAAATGGAAAAATTTGATGCGATTGAGTAACGCTGACTTAGAACGATTAAAAAGCATGGCGAACACGCTTCGTT
>ASYU01000082.1:0-8642 GCA_000448465.1 Helicobacter pylori PZ5056
ATGGATTAATTTGGTTTGCATGTGCATGGTTTTTCCTTTTGATGAATTTATAAATAAATACCTTTAGAAAGATAACGATCGGCAACATCCGGGAAAATGGTTAAAACCTGGCTGCCTTCGGGGAGGCGTTGCACCTCTTTTAAGGCTGCCACAAAAGCTGCCCCGCTAGAGCTCCCCACTAATAAGCCGTTTTTTTTGGCTAACTTCCTAGTGTAGCTAAAACCCTCTTCATCTGAGATCGTTTCAAAGCCATCAATATCCAAGTTTGCAAAAAAAGGAGGGATGAATTCCACGCCAATACCCTCAATCTCATGAGGCCCAGGCTCTCCCCCATTCAAAATAGAACCCTCCGGCTCCACCCCAATCAAGCGGATATTAGGGATGCGTTCTTTCAAATACCTAGCCGTGCCCGCAAAAGTGCCACCACTCCCTATCCCGGCTACAAAGCTCGTAAAATTTATGCCTAATTCTTGGACAATCTCAGGAGCTAGGGTGTGGTAGTAAGCGTTAGGATTATCAGGGTTTTCAAATTGTAAGGGCAAATAGCTATCAGGGATACTTTCGGCTAGCTCTTTACTTTTTTTAATGGCGCCAGAAATCCCCTCGCTAGTAGGCGTGTTGATCACTAAAGCCCCCAAAGCCCTCATGATCTGCTGTTTTTCTGTGCTGAATTTTTCCGGGACAACAAAGATAGTTTTGAGATGGTGCTTGATTGCCACTAAAGCTAGAGCGATGCCGGTATTGCCTGCGGTAGGCTCAATGATGGTTGTTTTAGAAGTGATTTTGCCAGTTTTAAACCCTTCTTCTATAAGGTATTGGCCTAAGCGATCTTTAACGCTCCCTCCTGGGTTTAAATGCTCCAGTTTGGCGTAAATGGCGGAATTTAATGGAATGGGGTAATCCTTGTTAGTGAATTTAAAAACGGGAGTGCGGCCTATGGCGTCTTGCATTGCGGTAAGGATCATGATTCCTCCTAATAATAAAAATAACAATAACTCAATTTTAGCGATTATGCCTAAACTCGTTAAATGGAATAAGTTTAGGATAAAATGTTGGTTTATTGAGATGGATTAAGTAGCTTTCAATGAAAACGATAGAATGGAATGAGGAGCAAAGAAAAGCGTTCCAAGACTTGTTAAGAGAGTTTGTAGCGTTAATAGACGCTAAAATGCAAGAGGAAAAGCAAACAGGCAGAACTCCAAAGATACCAAGGTATGCTTCATGCCAAAACGGGCTGAACAAGTTTTTAGCGCCATGGGGTTATGCGTGCAAAATCAGTCTTGGCTCTGGGAACTTATCCAAGAAGCCATCAATCGCCTTTTGCCGTCAGGATATTTTATGGGAAGGGTTTGTCAATGGTGAAAAACCAACCCCAACAAAAGGTTTTTACCTCTGGTTTGCTTACTATTGGAGCAACGATTCAGAAAAAATTGATCTTTGCATAGGTCGATCCATAGAGAAAGATGGGGAAAAAGAGTGTCAAAAATGCCCAGCGTATGATAAAATCATTGATCCTAATGGAGACACATACTACCAAGAGAGTTATGACGATTTAGAAGCCGATCTTGAAAACATTACCAACGATTTTTTACGCTTTGCTAACGAATTTAATCAAATCCCCACTGCGTGTTTTGAGTTAGAGCCATCTAGCGCAAGCCATTAAAACACCCCCCATACCAAAAAGAACTCTCTCATAAGGGATTTTCCTAAAATCCCACCAACGCTTTTTAAACTAATCCTTGAAAAGCTATCGCTTGGTTAAAATCAAGCTCTTTGATGTTTGGATTAAAAAACGCTATTTTTTAGATTTTGCAATCGGTATCCCATTGATGAAAATGAGAAAAGCAAGCGGGTTTTGATTAAAACCGCTCGCTTGAAAGAAGTTTTTAAGCGCGTTTAAATTTCATTCCACTTCCGCATCAATCACATCATCGTCTTTTTTCTTGGGCTGCTCGGCGTTGTTTTTATTCGCCATGGCTTCGCCTAGTTTTTGAGCCGCTTGTGCTAATGATTTGGTTTTGTCTTCAAGCTCCGCTTTAGTAGCGTTGTCGTTTTTGATGCAATCTTTAAGGGCGTTAATAGCGTTTTGGATCTCATTAGCGTCGTTTTCGTTCAAATTCGCCTTATGCTCATCAAGGCTCTTTTGGGTTTGGTGCGCCAAACTATCGGCATGGTTTCTCGCTTCAATCACTTCTTTTTTCCTAGCGTCTTCTTCTTTATGCAATTCAGCGTCTTTAACCATTTTTTCAATCTCGCTATCAGACAACCCGCTAGAACCAGAAATTTTAATCTCTTGGCTTTTGCCGGTATTTTTATCTTGCGCTGACACGGTTAAAATCCCGTTAGCGTCAATATCAAAGGTTACTTCAATTTGCGGCACGCCCCTTGGAGCGGGAGCGATGCCTTGCAAATCAAATTTACCCAAAGATTTATTATCCCTTGCCAAATCCCTTTCGCCTTGTAAAACCATGATAGACACAGCAGGCTGGTTGTCTTCAGCGGTTGAGAACACTTGAGATTTTTTCGCAGGAATAGTCGTGCCTCTATCAATCACTTTAGTCATCACGCCCCCTAAAGTTTCAATCCCAAGACTTAAAGGCGTAACGTCTAATAAAAGCACATCTTTCACATCACCTTTTAACACGCCCCCTTGAATGCTCGCTCCCACCGCTACGACCTCATCAGGATTGACGCTTTTATTCAAATCTTTATTAATAAACGCTTTCACCCTTTCTTGGACTTTAGGGATACGAGTAGAGCCACCCACCATCACCACTTCTGAAATCTCATTTTTGGTTAGCCCCGCATCTTTGATCACGCTTTCAATTTTAGAAATCGTTTCTTCCATGAGATCTTCTGTCAGGCTTTCAAATTTAGCCCTAGTGAGTTTTTTAACCAAGTGTTTAGGCCCGGTAGCGTCCGCTGTGATAAAGGGCAAATTGATTTCAGTCTCCATCGCAGAGCTCAGTTCTTTTTTAGCGTTTTCAGCCGCTTCTTTCAGGCGTTGCAACGCCATCACGTCGTTTTTAATCTCAATGCCCGTTTCGCTTTTAAACTCAGCCGCTAAGAAATCAATCACACGATTGTCAAAATCATCGCCCCCTAAGAACGCATCGCCCCCTGTGGCTAAAACTTCCACGACATTATCGCCTGTTTCTAACACGGTAACGTCAAAAGTCCCCCCACCCAAATCATAAACCATGATTTTTTCGCTCTCTTTTTTATCCAAGCCGTAAGCTAACGCCGCGCTGGTAGGCTCATTGATGATCCTTAAAACGTTAAGCCCTGCAATCGTGCCGGCTTCTTTAGTCGCCTTCCTTTGGCTGTCGTTAAAATAAGCAGGAACGGTGATCACCGCTTCCGTAACGCTCTCGCCCAAATAACTCTCAGCGTCTTCTTTGAGCTTCATTAAAATTTTGGCTGAAATCTCTTGAGGGGTATAAACTTTACCTGAAATCTCAATCGCGCAAGCCCCATTCCTATCCACAATCTTATAAGGCAAGCGTTTTTCAGCTTCTTTAGCCTTATCTTCATTAAACATCAAGCCCATGATTCTTTTAATAGAATAAATGGTCTTTTCTGGGTTGGTTACCGCTTGTCTTTTGGCGCTCTCGCCCACTAAAATCTCGCCCTTATCCGTAAAGGCTACAATAGAAGGAGTGGTGTTTTTACCCTCTTTATTCGCAATAATCTTCGCTTCATTGCCTTCATAAACCGCCATTGCGGAGTTGGTTGTCCCTAAATCAATCCCAATAACTTTTCCCATGCGTTATCCTTTCTTTTAAAATAAATGTTTTTAATCGTTTTTAGCAATGCTCACCATTGCCGGCCTCAAAACCCTACCCTTATACTTGTAACCCTGTTGCAAAACCTGCACGATTTTTCCGTTTTCTTTTTCTTCGCTTTTGACTTGCATGATCGCATTGTGGAAATGGGGATCAAATTCTTCTAAGCATTCAATCCCCTCAATGCCATGCCTTGCCAAAACTTCATGCAGCTTTTCCATCGTAAGCTCCAAGCCTTTGGTTAAAGCGCTCTCTTTATCCACTTCTACAGCGCTCTTATGAGCCCCAAGAAGCGCATCAATCACCGGCAATAGATCCAATGCGATTTTTTCATACGCATACTCTAACGCCATGCTCTTGTCTCTTTCTAAGCGCTTTTTCACGTTTTCAAAATCCGCATGCACTCTTAAATATTGTTCATGCATTTCCTTGTATTTAAGCTCAAAATCTTCCTTGATCTCGCATTCTTTTTCGCTCGCTTCTTGCTTTTCTTCACCTTGTTGTTCTTTACAAGCGCAAGCCTTTTGATAAGACTCTGGCTCTTTTGGGCTTAAATCGTGTTCTTGGTTGTGTTCATCTTTCATTATTCCTCCTCAGAAATCGTTTGAAAAAACCCTTCATAGTCGCATTCCAATTTCCCCACGCAAAGCAGTTGCATCCGCTCGTTTTGAAATTCTATAGGGCGCGTTACTAGCATGCAATCAGGCTCTATAAAATGCAACCCTTTTTTGAAACGCTCCAAAACCTTACCCCCTAAAATGTCAAAAAATAAAGGGCTGTTTAAAAGCGTTTTTAACCCCATGAGATTAAAGCGCGTAATTTGCGCGCTGGAATACTCCAAACGCTCTAATTGCCTGGCCAAACTCAACGCATTGACAGAAGCAGCGATTGAGCGCACTTCTTTAACGCTCCTGCCCACAAGCTCCAATAAAAACTTTTCCATTTTAACGCTGTAACCCAGCGCGCAAGAAAACGCCAAAAAGTCTAAAATCAAAAAGCGTTTTTCGCACTCAATGACTCTTTCTAAACGCTCCAAACTGGGTTTTTTTAACAGCGCAAAAAGCCCAAAATTTTCACTCGCGCTTTTTAAGCGTTTTTCATTCACCTTTAAAACTTCAAAGCGCAACGACTTTTGCCAATAGTTTTCAAACGCCTTAAAAGTGGGCAATCTAGCACCGCTAGAATGGGCTTGATGGAGCATGCCCTCTTTAGAAAGGATTTGAAAATAATTCCTAATCGTCGCGCAAGACACTTTCAAATTCGCCAACTCTTTCAAGCGTTTAGAGCTAATGGGTTCTAAAGTCTGCAGATAGGTTTTAACAAACGCATCTAACAAACTTTCTTTTTTATTCAAATCAGAACCTACTTTAATTCTTTTTTAACATCGTTATTTAAAACATCTCGTCAATCACCATTCTTGATGAAAGAACTCTCGCATTATAGCGCAAAAAGTTAATAATCTATCACTTGTTTTAAAAAAGTGATAAAAATTACCCGATTTTTCTTTAAAGTTTAGTCTGTATCACTAAATTTATTTACTAGCATTAAATTAGGATTTTTTATAGAATTGATTTAATTTAGATCTGTTGGGCAACTAATACCTTTTATTAAAAAAACTTGTTATCATGCCAAACATGAACACACACACAAGAGGCATTGACAGCGGGCTGATTCATTCGCTCCAAAGCATTTCATTATCCATGTTTAGAAAGGGTTTTTTTGGGCTTTATCAAGGCTCCATTTCGGCGCGCATTGGCACTAACCAATTTGTGATCAATAAAAGAAACGCTGTTTTTGATCAACTGAATGAAAACACCTTACTGGTCTTGCATGACAAGATAGATTACCGCTGGAAAGAAGCGAGCCTGGATTCGCCCATTCATGCGAGCGTGTATAGGGAGTTTTTGGACGCTAAATTCATCGCTTACGCACGCCCTCCTTATAGCCTGGCGTATTCCTTGTGCCATAACCGATTGCTCCCTAGGGATTATTTAGGGTATCGTTCTTTGGGCGAAGAAATTTCCATTTTTAACCCCAAAGATTATGACAGCTGGCAAGAAAGAGCGGATACAGAAATTTTACGCCAATTACAAGAGAGCAAAAAATATTTTGTTTTCATTAAAGGGTGTGGGATTTTTGCCTACCACAGAGAGCTTTCTAAACTCATGGAAGTTTTTGATTTGATTGAAAACTCATGCAAAGTTTTACGATTGGGCGATTTAATGGATTATTGCTATAATGATGATCCACGATTGAGCGTGTAGAAAGCTAAAAAGGATAAAACATGACTATCAATACCCATTACACCCCTAATTTCACGCAACTCCAAACCTTGAACAATATCAATAATGACGCAACCATAAAAGATAGGAATCAAGTGGAGCAGGATTTACAACAAAGCAGTATTCAAGATGGTTTCAGTCAAAATAATACGCAAAATACCCCTGATTTTGACCGATTAGAAGCTTTAAACGCTATCAACAACGACGGTGGGATCAAGGATAAATCCCAAGTTGAGAAAAATCTTGTTGATGGCGAAAATATCCCTAAAATTTATTCCAGCCTAGACACATACGCTTAAAAAGGGGTGTTTTACCATTCCTTCAAAGCCATTTTAATCGCTTCTATCACGCAATCCATCCCACCCGCTAAACTAAAAAGCCAGTATTTGTGCGCGTAAATGTATTCTAATTGCTTAGCCCTTAATCCGTCTTCATTATTCGTTTTTTTACACACGATTTCAGCGATATGCAATTCCTGGTGGAAGATGTAAGATTGTATCGCATCCATGAAATACGAATTGAATCGCTTGTCATCAAAAAGCTCTTTAACGTTATCAATTTCAGCGCTCAAATGCTCTAATTTGTTAAAATCCAACTCTTCTAATTTTTTTTCTTCATGAAGCTTTTCCACTTTTTCTAAAAACTCTGCCACCTTTAAAAACGCTTCTTCAACTTGCGTTTTTTTCTCATTGGCGTATTTGATGATCTCTTCGCATTTTTGTTTGGCGATTTTTAAATTTTTATCTTGCTCTGATTGGGTAGGATAAATAAGATTGATAGGAGACTTTGGCTTGGATTTATCTATTTTTTTGCACACTTCTTTAAAGGGCATTTCTTTAGTCCCTTTAATCCTAGCCCCCCCTTCAGTAGCGTTAATGACTTCTAATTTATAGGGCGTGTTGAAAATATCTTTTTCAAAAAATTCTAAGAAAAGTTTCCACACTAAAGTGGTTTCTACTTCCCCATTACCCCCGTATTTTTCTATAAAAATCTTATCTTTATCTTTTTTAGGCTTGATCTCTCTATCGCCATAAATCGCCCCACTAGCGTGGCTGTTACCGCTTTGCGAAAAGCTCAAATCTTGCCCGATAAACACGCATCTTTTGAAACGAGAATGCACCACTAATTCATACGCCATGTTCGCTGCGCTCATGCCTATGCCCACATAGCCATACTGGTGCAAACCAAAAAGGTTGGTGTAACCAAAAGGGCGGAAGCTGAATTGTTTAACCCCCTTTTTAATCGCTTGAATCAATCGTTTATGCACAATGGAAGTCAGAGCAAAAATAACGCCTTCTTGAAAATCTAAGGGGGTTTCTTCGTAAAATTTCGCCGTTAAATCCACCCTTTCTAAAGACAGCACAATATCAGGCTTGATACCGGCTTTAGCTAAAATAGGGAAAGAAGCGTCTATACAAAAAAGCGTGGCGTAGGGCGCGATTTCTTTTAAAAGGGGGAGTTGCTTGTTCAAACTGGGCCCGGTTGAAACAATAATAGCGGTGTCTCTGTTTTTTAAAGCACCCACAAAATCCACCAAACTAGGGCTTTTGATGACTTCAGGCAAATTAGAGGCATGCTGTTTGATGCCTATGAGCGCGTCTTTAGCGTCATTGCCTACGCTAATAGCGCCATGTTCTAAAGCGCGCGTGAAATGCTGGTTGATTTCTATCATTTGATGAGAATATCGTTCATAATAAGCGTTAAAAAGTTTTAAATCATACATTCTTGCGTATAAACGAGACTTTTTATCCATATCAAACAATGAAGCGATCATGTTGTAATTGCAAAAACTTGCATGCAATAAAATCAAACGATTTTCTAAAATCTCAGTGGAAAAATCCAAGAGATTCAGCACGATGAAAATAATCTCTATTTCAGGCTCAATGACCACCAAGCGTTTTAAATTGCCATTACCTAAAAGCAAGCGATAAAACACCCCATTACCCAATCCAAAATAATACAAATAAGGATAAAGCATGTAAATTTCGCTATTTTTGTATAGCTCTAAGCTTGAATCTAGCGGGTTTTTTTCAAATAAGGGCGTGTTTGTTTCTTTATCTAAGAGGTTGAAATTCGCGCTATCATTCCCTAAAAACACTTCGTATTTTTTGTTTTCTTTAATGGCTTTGAGCTTTGCGAACAAAAGAGGGTCTTTTTTGAAAAGAGCTTGCAAGTTTTTTTGATAAATATCCATCATTCTAACTTATAAAAATAACTCATAAAAAAGGCTAACGCCCCTTTGAATTAAGGGCTGTTATTGTAAAAGCCTTAAGACATTCTGTTGCACCGCATTCGCTTGCGCCATAGCAAAACTCCCGCTTTGCGCCAAAATATTGTATTTAGAAAAGTTTGCGCTCTCTTCAGCAAAATCCACATCTCTGATTTGAGATTCAGCCGCTTTAACATTCACTTGGGTTACAGAAATATTGTTAATGGTGGTAACCAATTCCATTTGCACCGAACCCATATCCGAGCGGATCTTGTCTAATTGCGTGCGCGCAGAATCTGCCATATCCATCACAATCATCGCCCCTTTAAGGCTTGTTACCCCAGCCCCTATACCTTGAGAATTGGT
>ASYU01000083.1:0-17666 GCA_000448465.1 Helicobacter pylori PZ5056
CACGCCCTTTTTCCACGCTCCCTTCTAAAACAACCGCTCTAGCGCTGCCCTCTTCTATGACTTTCAATTCCATAATATCCGCTTGGATAAGAATGGTTTCTAACAGATTGTCAATGCCATCGCCCGTTTTAGCTGAAACAGGGATAAACTCATGCTCTCCGCCCCAATCCACAGGGTTATAGCCAAGCTCAGCGCATTCAGCTTTGAGTTTGTCCGGATTCACATTAGGTTTATCCATTTTATTCATTGCAAAAATCACAGGCACATTAGCGGCCTTTGCATGCTCTAACGCTTCAATAGTCTGCTGCTTCACGCCATCATCAGCCGCTATCACAATCACTGCAATATCTGTTACTTGAGCCCCACGATTACGCATCTGGCTGAAGGCTTCATGCCCTGGGGTGTCAATGAAAGACACCCATTTGTTATTTTTTTCTACCATGTAAGCGCCAATGTGCTGAGTGATCCCCCCAGCTTCCGTGTGAGCGACTCTTTTATCACGGATTTTATCCAGTAGTGAGGTTTTACCATGATCCACATGCCCCATGATAGTAACCACAGGCGGGCGTTCTTTTTTCACCCCCTCTAGCACTTCTTCTACTTCAAATTCTTCTAAGGTGTTTTGAACAGAAATTTCTAAATGAAACTCTTCGGCTAAAATCTCTATGCTATCCTTATCCAAAAAGTCGTTTTTAGTTACCATAAGCCCTAAATTGAAGAGGGTTTTAATCACATCGGCTAAATTCAAATTCGCTTTTTGCGCGAATTCATAGACGCGCACTTCTTCAGGGATTGCAATCGCGCTTTGGATCACTTTTTGGCTGTTATCGTTACGGAATGCGCGCTTTTTCTTGGATTGTCGTTTGATCCCGCCCTCATTCATCCAAGGGTTTTTCCTTTGGACGCGCACCCTGTCGTTGATATTTTGGCGGATTTCTTTTTCTTCTTCTTCCTTATTGAAATTATCTTGTTCATGCAAATCAAACAATAAGATTTCATCGGTTTCATCATCATAAATATCATTGCCCTTAAAATCCCTCGCATCGCTCAAATCAATTTTATGGGATTTGTTGTTTTTGGCGGTGGGGGTGGGTTTGGGCTTACTGGGTTTTTTGGCTTTTTTAACCTCTTGCTTGTCTTTTTCTTGCCATTCTTTTTTAATGTCTTCAAAAATAGCCGCCGCGCTTTGAGTGGGTTTTTTGCTTTCTGTTACGCTGTTTTCAATTTCATTTTCTGTTTCATCGTTGCGTTTAATCACCCTAAAACCCGTGCGTCTTTTAATGTTTTCATGGCGTTTGATCTCTTGCTCTTGCTTTTTAACTTCGCTGATTTCTTTTTTAGCGTTATTGGTGCTGTTAGCGTTGTTAGCGTTGCTTTGGGTGAGCTTGTTTAGGGCTTCTCGGCTTTTTTGGATTTCTTGGAGCTTTTGCTTGGCTTTTTCTATTTGAGAGTGGCTAACCATTTTAGGGGTGTTTTCTGTAGGGGGCGTTTGGTTTTCAAAAGTGTTGACAATCTCTATCCCTCCCTTCTTTTTGGCAATGGGCGTGGGAGCTTCTTTTTTCTTTTCTTTAGTTTTTTTGGGCTTTGACTGGCTTTTTGTTTCTTCTTTTTTAGGCGTTTTGGAAACCTTTTTGTTAAGGGGTTTGGGCGTTTGGGCCATATTCAAATCATCTTTATTGTCTTGTTCAGGATTTTTAGTGGGTTGATTGGCTTGTATTTGTTCTTTAATGCCATCCACAATGTATTTGTATAGCTTGCCTGCTTGCTCTGGGGTCATTTTAGAATTTGTCTTAAGCTCTAAACCAATATCTTTGGCTTGCTCGATCACATTTTTAAGCTCTTTTTGGGTCTTACCAAGCTCGGCTAAAAATTCTTTTAAATCAACCATACCACTCATGCTATGCTTCTCTCCTTAATCCAAGTAATGATATTTTTGGTATCTTTTGGGGCATTCTTTATTTTTGAAACCGCTTTCAACAACTTTTTTTCTCCATTTTTCAAACAATTTCCACACACATAGAAACTACGGCCTGTGCCATCAAATTCCATGATTTGATTTTCAAAGCTTTTCAAACGCAACAAATCCTTTTGAGGTTGGCGCATTCTGCACGCCACACACATGCGGATTTTAATTTCAGTCTTTCTCAATAAGGACTCCATCATTGTCAAAATCTAAAACCGCTACCCTGAATTTAGGGAATTTCTTGCTCAAAACCTGCTTTAATTTAGGGGCGTCTTCTTCATAACACATGTTAAAAAACGACGAACCGCTCCCTGAAAGCGTGCTCATTAAGGCGTTATTTTCTAAAGCGAGCTTTTGGATCGCAAACAACACGGGATAAGTTTGCATGCGCTTATATTGATGCATCCTATCTTTAGCACAACAACGCAACAAGTCCCACTTCCCCTGCACAATCGCCATCGTCATCAAACTCGCATGCGAAAGGTTAAACACGCTTTCTTGCACGCTGTAACGCTTGGGCAAGAGGTGGCGCGATTGCTTGGTGGAAATGGCCCTATTAGGGATCACCATCACCGCTTTTAAAAAAGAAGGGATTTTGGTTTTTAAACTTATCACTTTCTTTTTTTCCACAAACGCTGCATTATACCCCCCAAACACCGCTGGGGTGATATTATCCGGGTGGTTTTCATAAATTAAAGCGGTATTGAGAATGTTTTCTCTATCAAAAGCAAACCCTAAAAACGCAAACGCTGAAGCGACCGCCCCCACAATCATCGCTGAGCTAGACCCCATGCCCCTTGTAATAGGGACTTTATTATGCAATAAAAATTTAAATGATCCGTCATTCCCATGCTTTTTTAAAATCTCATAAAACACTTTAGTGAAAATATTGTTGGTTAAAAACTTAGGGATCCTCTCACCCTCCCCAACCAATTTCACCGCATGGAAGCTGCTAGGCTCAATAAAAAAACGATTGCGTAAATTCAAGCTCAAACCCAAGCAATCAAAACCGGGGCCTAAATTCGCACTTGTTGCAGGAACACTCACTACCAAATTTTAAACCCCTATTGTTGATACCCTTTCATTTTTAAAACTAGCATTATACACTAAATAGGAGGCAAAATGTAAAACGGCGTGTTCAATTGAGTGAATTTGTCTTTCTCTAAAAAAGAGGGCAGCATGAAATCTTTTGGTGCAATTTTCAAATCTTTAAAATCGCTCAAGCTTTCCCTTTCTTTTGAAACAAAGTATTTATTGGCATACGCTAAAATGGGCGTGTTGTCGTTAAAATCAAAGCCTGTGGTGGAATAGAGTTCAAAGTCATGGATTAAAGCCAAAGTGTGTAAGAAAACATGCGTGAGTTTTAAGCTAGTGAAACTCCCTGGCCCTTTAGCGTAATAAACCCCTTTAATCGCCGGCAAAGTAGGGTTTTTAAAATCTTCAAATAATTGCGAAAAAACTTCCACTAAAGCTTCGCTTGTTTTTGATTTGGAAGTGTAAGAAGTGCCTAAAAAATTGTTTTGATACACCCCAAGCAAAACCCCCTCGCCTAAAGAGATAAGCGCTAAATCCAATTCCAAAAAATAAACCCTAATTTAGGATTAAGCGAAAGCCTTTTGCAACGCAAATTCTTTAGCTGGATCTGTAGCGATCAAGACTTCGTAATTTTTAGCGTCCGCTAAAATGGCTTTAACCAGCATGGAATTGAGCTTGTGGCTGCCTGAAAAAGAAGTGTATTTGCCCATCACAGGCATGCCTAAGACCATTAGATCCCCCATAGCGTCCAAAATCTTATGGCACACGAATTCCTTTTCGCATCTCAAGCCCTCTTTATTCAAGATACTGTTTTCATCTAGCACGATGCAATTATTCAAGCTCCCCCCTTTAGCCAAACCAATGGATCGCAAGTAATTCACTTCTTGCAAAAACCCAAAGGTGCGGGCTTTAGCGACTTGCTCTTTGTAAGCGGTTTTACTAAAGACGAAATGATGGGCTTGCTTAGCGATAACCGGATGGTTAAAATCAATCGTGAAATTCAAAGAAAGTTGGCTGTCTGGCTCAATTTTAACGAATTTATCGCCCTCTCTAATCTCAACGGCTTGCTTGATTTCCATCACTTTTTTAGGAGCGTCTAATTCTTTAATCCCTGCTTCATCTAAAAGCATGCAATAAGTCAAAGCACTCCCATCCATGATAGGGATCTCTTCGTTATCCACAGAGATTTTAAGATTATCAATACCATACGCATGGACAGCTGAAAGCAAATGCTCAATCGTAGAAATTCTAGCATTATCCTTACCCAACACGGTTGCCATTTTGGTATCCACGATGTTTTCAGGTTTTAAGGGGAGCTTCACGCCCAAATCAGAGCGGTAAAAAACAATGCCTTGATTTTCTCCTAAAGGCTCTAAAACAAGCTTCACAGGAACGCCCTTGTGTAAGCCTATCCCTACTAATTCCACAGAGTGGTTAATGGTTGTTTGTTTCATAATACTTCCTTTATGTCTAGTATATCGTCATTTTTAGTGATTATTTTAATATTTTTATTTACCAAAAGCCGTTCAACCTCTTTTAGAGATAAAATTTTATTTTGAAAAACGATTTGAGCACTCTTGACTTCTTTTAAGATCAAATACTCTCCAAAACACACAATCGCCCCTTCGCAAACCCCATAAACTGACACAGAACCTTCTGAAATGATCTTCGCCCCGTTGTGGATATTACCCAAAAAAATAAGATGATTAGCGCTATAAATCTCTTCCCCGCTCCTGATATTACGCTCATAAATCGTTGTTTTGGGTTCTATCGCATTAGGGTTATTTTGCTTTAAAAGGTTAGCGTCTTTTTCTGTGGTTTTGATATAGCGCCCGTTTAAAGCGCGATTCGTTTCTAAAAACAAAAGCTGGTGTTTATGCAAAATGGCTTTGACTTCTGGTTCAATATCGTATTTAAATATAATGAGAAAATATTGCAAAAGGGCATGGTTTTTTTCTAAAAATCCTATGACCGCTTCAGGCTCTTGCTTTTCAATTTCAAACGCATGCACATTTTTTTGATTGGTTTTTAACATGACTATCCTTTCATTAAAAGCCGTTTGGCTTGCTCTATGGGGGTGATGATATTGGTTTTTATCCATTGCTCATTAAGCCATTCATTGGGCCGGACAAAAACCCCTTGCAAAAGCATCCCTAAATGCAACCCGCTCCCTAATTTCAAACCACTACTCCCCACGCTTTTATCATCTTTTAAATGCGCTAAAAAAACGCACAAACCTAACCCATAGCAATTGATTAAACTATTACCATAAAAATCCAACTCCCCCTTAAAAACCCTCTTTACCGATGGATCAAACACTAAAGATAAATCCTTACTGGGTATCAAATCCACCCCTAAATGCAAGAATTGGAACAACACCTGATTGTCCTTTAAAAACCGCCGATTTTCTAAAAAATTGCTTGTCATTTTAAAAGGCCCATTCAAGGGTTTTAGCGCTTGAAAATGGGAAAAATCCTTATCAAAATCCCCTTGCTCTAAAGCGATCTTTTGGATTTTTTCTAAATCTTTTAAGCGCGTGTTGGAAAATATTTCTAATAAAGTTTGTTCAGTGTGATTTTGAAATTTTTCTTGCTTTGCAACCTTATCTTTTAAGGCGTTTAAGTCTATATCCCTTTCCCTCAAACGATGGGTTTTTCGTTTGAACAATAAAGGGGTGGTATTAGAGTTATAAGCTTTATCTTTAGCGACAATAAACGCCTTAAAATCCTTATTCTCATAAGGCCAAGGCACTAAAGCGATAAAAACATTACGCTGTTTGAATTCTAAAAACCTGAACGCTTTAAAATCCTTTTTTTTGACGCGCACAAACGCTTGAGACAAATTCTTATCCAAAGCCTCAAAGATGACTATCGCACTCCCTCCATAAGCGATGCTTGGGGATCGAGATAAAATCGTGATTGAGGGTTTTATCGTATCAATACACACTTCCTGTTTGAAAGACGCCTTATTGCCATTGAAAAAATTAGCATAGCTCCAATCGCTCGCCTGAAATTCATAATCAAGGCACTTGCCTTCTAATCCCATGATTTCAGGCCTAATCAAAGGCACTTCTAAAGACTTGGGTTTATCCAATACCAGACTTTCTTTTTCATATAAGATCAAATTGTCTTTTGTGGTTACTTTTATTTCATAGCGTTTGATGCCCTTTGGGGCTACTATTTTAACCTTAATGGGTTTTTTCAAATCCCAAAAAAGCGCTTCATTGTTGTCATCAAGCGCATTTTCTTCGCTCTTTAAACTAAAACTTAAAGCTCTGGGTTTTGTGATAAAGGCGTTAAAAATCAAATAACCCCCCAAAATTAAAACGACTAACGCTAAAATTTTAAACCCTAACCCCAAAATCAAGCCTCAAAAAATGAACGCATAATTCACTAATAAAAAACTGGATCGTTTGAACTGGTTGTTAGCTGAAATCAACAATCGTTCATCATTTTCTTTATTGTGATAAATCGCTCCCTCTTCTACTCCCATCCTCAAATAGCTAATCGGTAATTTTGTGCCAATTTCTAAGCGGTGTTTCCTATAAAGCGTTAAACTCACGCCCACATTAAAAGTGTAATCCACTTCAATCAAAGATTTCCATAAAAAATTAGGGCTTGAATAGCCCCCTACTACCAAATTCCTCCCGTTTTGATTAGGCTTGTCTTGATAAAGCATAAGCCCTATCCCAAAACCCGCATAAACGCCTAAAAAATGCTTTTTAGTCTTAAAATCTAAAGGCATATCAAACAATAAATCGGTATTCATAGCCCCTAAAACATAAAAAAACGATCCTACAGATTGCTTGCTCGCATCCTCTTTTAACGCCCCTCCCCCAAGCAACAAATCCCCATAAAATCGTGTCCCAAAATAAGGCACAAAGTATTTTTGATACCCGAATTTAACGCTAATCATAGAAACAGGAGCGTTAATATTGATATTGTTTTTAAACGCACTAGGGGCATTTGCGCCATATTTGTCTAACATCTCCCCTTGATAAGACAAGTTAAGTTCCCCATAAGCATACCCGCCCCCTAAAAACACCCCACTCTTATCATCGGCTATGGAAAAAGATTTGAGTAATTTTTTTCTTTTCTTTGAAGAAATCTTTGGGTAAGTTCGCTCTAAATATTCTTCTTCAAACTTATCCTTATCCATCTCTTTGGGTGAAACCCCTTTTTCGGTGAGCTGTCGCTTTAAATTGTTTATTTTTTCGTCTAATTGTTGGTTTTCTTCTTCTAAATTGTCATAATCTGTCGCTTGAAGTCCTATAATGAACGCCAGATAAACTAACCAGTATTTGAGTTTCAACCCTTGAGCCTTTACAATAAATAGTTGTAACTAATATAATAAATATTAGTGCTTTTAAAATAATATAAAAAGGTTTGCGAAGTTTCTTTTAAGGGAGGCATTTTTAAGGCTAATTCAAAGCGGTGTTTGAGGTTGAGCGTCATGCTCACCCCTAAATTTAACACCAATCCAAAGGCGTTAGGCTGTGAATACCCTCTAATCTCTTTTAAATTTTGATACATCCCATTCCACCCCACTCCAACGCCTCCAAATATCCCTAACGCAAACCTTTTTTCTTTATCAATAGGCTTATCCATCAATAGATCAATATTCAAGCTTGCGGTTTGATAAGAAGCTAAAGAATCGCTTTTAAACCCTTTCATCGCCCCCCCTAAATACTCCCCATAAAAGCGTAAGGCGCTAATCCCGTTAGCGAAATACTTTTGATACCCGCTCCTTAAACCATACAGCAAAGGAGAAGCTTGAATATTGCTTAAAAGTTCAAACTTCTCATAAGGATTAGCGTTAATCCCTATATCACCAAGGATCACGCCTATAAAAAAACCGCTCTTATTTTTAGCCATTTGTTGGAATAAGATGGATTCATTCTTTTCATGCAATTCCCCTTTGAGCATGTAAAGTTGGCGTTTTTTCTTATGGATCTCTTCAAGCAGACTTTTTTCATCAATCTTTTTTGCCACTTCATTTTCTTCTTTAATCTCTAGTGTTCGGGCGCGTTTTTCTTCCAAAAGAACGGGAGCGTCTTTAGGGGTATTTTCTTCAATCATGTTTTCTTCAGTCGTATTCTCTTGAGCCGTATTTTCTTCAGCGCGCAAGCTTAAAATAAAACCAAAGCATAAAATGAGATTTCTTATTTTTTTAGAACACATATTGATACCCAATGCTTGCTATAGCTCCCCACCAAGTCTCTTTTGAAGAATTGGATTGTAAAAAAGGGAAATTATTCAAAATTTTAAATTCAAATTCAATGCGGTTTTTTTCTAATACCGTTAGAGCCAAGCCTGCGTTAAAAGACATTCCCCATTCCGCCGTATAATTCACCCCATGCGCCACAACCCCCAAGCCTAAACCCATATACCCCCCCATATAAAGGTATTTCCCCACAAAGGGCAAAGGAAAGTCTAATAAAAAATCCCCATTCAGCATGACCGATTGAAACCCCACGCTCCCAAAGCCCGCTTTCTTAGGAGCTCCTCCATAATATTGAATATAGATACGCCTGCCAATGATATTGGGCTTAACCAAGCGCGCAAAAAACGACGGCCTAAAGGTTTGATAGCCAAAACGCAAGCCGTAAGCGAACAAATAATTTAAAATATTCCCGGTGATACTGGAGCTATTGGTTTTGACCATGATTTCATGGTTATAAAAAAACCCGGTATTGATCCCTAAAATAAGCCCGCTTTTAGCGTTCGCCCTCTTTAAATCTCTGATTAATTCTTCAACTTCTTTGTCTTCATAGGCTTTATAATACTTGATATATTTGTAATATTTTGGGTCTAGGGTGTCATAATCAAGCGCGCTCAATCCTACACAAAATCCCATTAAAGACCATAAAATAGCTCGTTTTTTAAGACCCAAAATCGCCAAATCCCTTGAATTGTTTGTTAAAAGTTTCTTTCAATTATACTAAAATAATTAAAATGACCGGTTAAAAATGGAGTAAAATTTTTACCCACCTAACAAAGTCATGCTACAATGCCACTATATTTAACACTTAGGATTTTTAATGAGCATGCAAACCGCCCCAATTAAAAAAATCACCCTTAGCCACCTCCAAGCTAAAAAAAATCAAGAAAAAATCATCGCCATTACCGCTTATGACGCCCTATTCGCTCAAATATTTGATCCGCTAGTGGATGTGATTTTAGTGGGCGATAGTTTGAACATGAGTTTTTTCAACCAAAACGACACTTTAAGCGCGAGTGTAAAAATGATGCTCTATCACACCAAAGCCGTGTGCGCGGGCGCTAAGACTCCTTTTATCATCACAGACATGCCCTTTGGAAGCTATAAAGATGAAAAAACAGCCCTAAAAAACGCCATTAGGATTTATAAAGAAACCCAAGCGAGCGCGATCAAATTAGAGGGGGGGAAAGAAAAAGCGAAACTGGTTAAAACGCTCACTAATGAGGGTGTTATTGTGGTAGGGCATATTGGCTTAATGCCTCAATTCGTGCGTCTTGATGGAGGTTATAAGATTAAGGGCAAAAATGAAGAGCAACAAAAAAAGCTTTTAGAAGACGCGTTGAGTTTAGAAGAAGCTGGGACGGGTTTGTTGGTTTTAGAGGGCATAACTACCCCTATCGCTCAAACAATCACGCAAAAAATCAAAATCCCCACGATCGGCATAGGGAGCGGCAAGGATTGCGACGGGCAGATTTTAGTGTGGAGCGATATGTTAGGCTTTTTTGATAGCTTTAAGCCTAAATTCGTGCGAGAATACCTTAAGGGGAAAGAATTAATTCAAAACGCGATTCAGCAATACGCTGACGATGTGAAAAAAGGAAACTTCCCTAACGAATTAGAAAGTTATCATTAAATGAAAGAACGGATAGTCAATTTAGAAACCTTGGATTTTGAAACTTCTCAAGAAGTGAGTTTGCGCCCCAATCTTTGGGAAGATTTTATCGGTCAAGAAAAGATTAAAAGCAACTTGCAAATTTCTATTTGCGCGGCTAAAAAACGCCAAGAAAGTTTGGATCACATGCTCTTTTTTGGCCCGCCCGGTTTGGGTAAAACTTCAATCAGCCATATCATCGCTAAAGAAATGGAAACCAATATCAAAATCACTGCCGCTCCCATGATAGAAAAAAGCGGTGATTTAGCCGCCATTTTGACTAACTTGCAAGCTAAAGACATTCTTTTTATTGATGAAATCCACCGGCTTAGCCCGGCGATTGAAGAGGTTTTATACCCGGCTATGGAAGATTTTAGACTGGATATTATCATAGGCTCAGGCCCAGCCGCTCAAACCATTAAAATTGATTTACCCCCTTTCACCCTCATCGGCGCTACCACTAGAGCCGGAATGCTCTCTAACCCCTTAAGAGACAGATTTGGCATGAGTTTTAGAATGCAATTTTATAGCCCTAGCGAACTTTCCCTCATCATCAAAAAAGCCGCTGCCAAACTCAACCAAGACATCAAAGAAGAAAGCGCTGATGAAATCGCTAAAAGGAGTAGAGGCACGCCAAGGATCGCTTTAAGGCTTTTAAAAAGGGTGCGCGATTTTGCGCTAGTCAAAAATTCAAGCTTGATGGATTTGAACATCACTTTGCATGCCTTGAATGAACTAGGCGTGAATGAATTGGGCTTTGATGAAGCGGATTTGGCGTATTTATCTTTGTTGGCTAACGCTCAAGGACGACCGGTGGGTTTGAACACGATTGCGGCGTCTATGAGAGAAGATGAAGGCACTATTGAAGACGTGATTGAGCCTTTTTTGCTCGCTAATGGTTATTTAGAGCGCACGGCTAAAGGTAGGATCGCCACGCCTAAAACCCACGCGCTTTTAAAAATCCCTACTTTAAACCCCCAAACTTTATTTTAATCTTGTTTAGAAAGAAAATTACACTACAATAACGATAAAATTTAAAGGGTGTGAAAGTAGATCATTATGTTTGGCATGGGCTTTTTTGAAATCCTTGTGGTGTTGATTGTAGCGATTATTTTTTTAGGGCCAGAAAAATTCCCTCAAGCTGTCGTGGATATAGTGAAATTTTTTCGTGCGGTTAAAAAAACGCTCAATGACGCTAAGGACACTTTAGATAAAGAAATTAATATTGAAGAAATCAAAAAAGAAACCTTAGAGTATCAAAAACTCTTTGAAAATAAAGTAGAGAGTCTTAAGGGCGTTAAGATTGAAGAACTAGAAGACGCTAAAATAACTGCAGAAAATGAAATTAAAAGCATTCAGGATTTGATGCAAGATTATAAACGCAGCTTAGAAACCAACACGCTCCCTAACCACCCCAACGGAGAAGTTTCTAATGAAGAAGTTTCAAGCGATGAATCTCCTAAAGAAGTCCAATTAACAACCGATAACAACGCTAAAGAACACGACAAAGAAAAAGAGCATGTTTGAAGATTTAAAACCGCATTTACAGGAATTAAGAAAGCGCTTAATGATTTCTGTAGGAACGATTTTAGTAGCGTTTTTGGGGTGTTTCCATTTTTGGAAAAATATTTTTGAATTTGTTAAAAATTCTTATAAAGGCACACTCATTCAACTCTCCCCTATTGAAGGGGTCATGGTAGCGGTTAAAATCAGTTTTTCAGCCGCTATCGTCATTTCCATGCCCATTATTTTTTGGCAATTGTGGCTCTTTATCGCTCCAGGGCTTTATAAGAATGAAAAAAAAGTGATTTTGCCTTTTGTGTTTTTTGGGAGCGGGATGTTTTTGATTGGGGCGGCGTTTTCTTATTATGTGGTGTTCCCTTTCATCATTGAATACTTGGCCACTTTTGGGAGCGATGTGTTTGCGGCTAATATTTCTGCATCCAGTTACGTGAGCTTTTTCACACGCTTGATTTTAGGCTTTGGCGTGGCGTTTGAATTGCCTGTTTTGGCGTATTTTTTAGCCAAAGTGGGTTTGATTACCGATGCGAGTTTGAAAGCGTATTTTAAATACGCTATTGTAGTGATTTTTATTGTAGCAGCCATTATCACTCCTCCTGATGTGGTGAGTCAAATCTTTATGGCATTGCCTTTAGTGGGGCTTTATGGGCTTTCTATTTTGATTGCCAAAATGGTCAATCCGGCTCCTAAAGACGACGAAAGCGATCACGAAAATGACACCAAAGAGCATACAAAGAGCGAGTCGTAGTTGAAAGAATTTGATTTAGAAAGCTATGATTATCATTTGCCTAAGGAATTGATCGCAAACTACCCCGTTTTGCCCAAAGAAAAGGCTAAATTACTCGTCTATGAAAGGCGTTCGCAAACAATCACGCACACCACTTTTGAACATGTTTTAGATTTTTTCCCTAAAAACGCCCTTGTGGTGTTGAACGACACTAAAGTGATCAAAGCCAGGCTTTTTGGATCTAAGCATGCCTTTTTGCCATCAAAAACGACTGAAGTGTTTTTCCACCGCTTTTTTAAAGGCAACACCGCCCTAACTCAAATCAAGGGTAAGATCAAAGTGGGGGATAAGATCTTTTTTGATGCAAATTATTACGCTGAAGTTTTGGAATTGCTTCATAACGGCCAGCGCTTGATCGCTTTTTATGGCAATCAAACCCCCTTAAATCAAGAAAATATCTTAAAGCTTTTAGAGCAATACGGGCATATGCCCTTACCTCCTTATATTAAGAGAGCGGATGAAAGTTTGGATGTGCATGAATACCAGAGCGTGTTCGCTAAACACATCGGCGCGGTGGCTGCCCCTACGGCGTCATTGCATTTTTCTCAAAATACCTTAGAAAAATTATTGAAAGATTTCAAGCACGCTTTTTTGACCTTGCATGTGGGAGCTGGGACTTTTCTTGGCGTAGAAACTAAGGATATTAGAGAGCATCAAATCCATACAGAAGTTTTGCATATTCCTAAAAAGAGCCAAGAAATTTTGCAAGAATCCCAAGAGGTTTTATGCATCGGCACGACCGCTTTAAGGAGCGTGGAATACTTTAAGCGTTTAGAAAACCCTAATCAAGAATCGTTTGAATGCGACATCTTCTTGCATCTTGCCAATCCTATCCAGCATGTCAATCACTTGCTCACTAATTTCCATTTGCCCAAATCAAGCCTTTTGATGCTTGTAAGCGCGATGATAGGTTTAGAAAAAACCAAAGAAATCTACAAAATAGCCATAGAAAAGAAGTATCGTTTTTATTCTTATGGCGATGGGATGCTGATTTTATGAACCCCTTATTGCAAGATTATGCGCGCATCCTTTTAGAATGGAATCAAACGCACAATTTGAGCGGCGCGAGGAATTTAAGCGAATTAGAACCCCAGATCACAGACGCTCTGAAGCCCTTAGAATTTGTCAAAGATTTTAAAAGCTGCTTGGATATTGGGAGCGGGGCGGGACTTCCTGCTATCCCTTTAGCCCTTGAAAAACCTGAAGCGCAATTCATTCTTTTAGAGCCAAGAATAAAAAGAGCGGCTTTTTTAAACTACCTTAAAAGCGTTTTGCCTTTAAACAACATTGAAATCATTAAAAAGCGTTTAGAAGATTATCAAAATCTTTTACAAGTGGATTTAATCACTTCTAGAGCGGTCGCTAGCTCTTCTTTTTTGATAGAAAAAAGCCAACGCTTCCTAAAAGATAAGGGGTATTTTTTATTTTATAAAGGCGAACAGCTAAAAGATGAAATCGCTTGTAAAGACACTGAATGTTTTGTGCATCAAAAACGAGTTTATTTTTACAAATCAAAGGAAAGTTTATGTTAAGAATTTTAATCCCCCTACTCATTATCGTGTGGGTTTTATGGCGTTTGTTTTTGAGGCAAAAACCCCTTAAAGACAATCATAAAGACAACCACTCTTACACGCAACAAACCCCTAAAGAATTAGAAGATCACATGATTGTATGCTCTAAATGCCAAACCTATGTCTCTAGCAAAGACGCTATTTACAGCGGGGCGGTGGCGTATTGCAGTGAAACTTGTTTGAATAATAAGGGGTAAATATGCTTATTTTAGGACACCCTTTAATCCCTAGCGATCGTTTTGTTTTCATTAAAAACACCGATGCTATTCATTCTAGCACCAATAACGATATAGTGTGTTTTGAAGCGCACCCAAAAAATTTGGAATTAGCTAAGTATTGCTGTGAAAATGGCGTCCATTTTAGCGTGATCTTTTTATCGCACAAGATAGAAACGGACGCCTTTTTTTTATTCAACGCTTTCAAACCGCTCTATTGCATTTTTAAGGATATTAAGCAAGCCATACTCGCCCAACAACACGCCACTAATTACTTATTAGATAGCAAAATCTTGTTTTCTATGGATTTAAACGATACAGAGTCGTGGGAAATTTGCGCTAAAAATCAAATAGATGGCGTGATTTCTAAAGATTCACTCCTTTTAAAATAAGCCCTTTTTAAACAAATTTTAGTTATAATGAGCCCTTTTTAAGGGGAGATGTCCGAGTGGTTGAAGGAGCACGCCTGGAACGCGTGTAAGGTGCAAGCCTTCGAGGGTTCGAATCCCTCTCTCTCCGCCATTTAAAAATGCCACGAATGCGAAACAAAAAACAAAAAGCTCCTTTCAAACAAGCTGCGCCTTTCAGGTGTTAAAAAGATTTTCATGCCAATTTCCACATCCACCTTATGATACAAAACGATCGTGCGAAACTGCACCCCAAATTTCCCGATAGCCCTAAAATAAGTGTTATGAAAATTGAAATCTTTCAATGAATCCCAAGTATTCACCACCAAATCTTTGACTTTATTATTGAGTATCCATGTGTTAGCGGCCAGTTGCAAGCCAAAGAAAAAAGCCCAGCGGTTGATAGGGTTTTTAGCGTAAGCGACCATAAAATCCCCTCCCACCCCATAAGTGAACATGTTCGCTTGCAAAGTGGAATCATTATTGAAAAGCACATTACCATAATCTATAAAGAAATAATACCTAGAATAAGCCCAGTCGTTTTTAGGATTCACTTCATAGCCTTGAAGGATTGAAGCCCCTTGTAAAAGCTTGTTGGTGTTTAAGGGGCGCATAAACACCGTGCCTATTTGATAAGAAGAAGACATGTAACTCAAATTTTCAGCATTTAAAATATTTAAAAAACTTATACCCAGTATTAAAATTCTTAAATAATGCACTTGTTTGTAAAATCCTTGTCTTTCTTTTTTCAAACCATCCAATACCCTTTATCGCACTCAAAAGTTATTTTATTACTTTTAAACTATTATGATAGCAAACAAACTGAATTTTTTTACAAATGAGAACGCTCATTGAACGCTCCATTTAGCTAGTGATTATTGTTGGTCAAGGTAATTTTAATCAAAACATGCTATTATTTGGAATGATTTATTATTATAAGGCGTTTAGGACGCTTTGGCTGTTTAAAAGAATCTAATTTAAATGCAATCTTAAAAGGAGAAGTGCTTTGAAACTACTGGTAGTAGATGATAGCTCAACTATGAGAAGAATTATTAAAAACACACTTTCACGCTTAGGCTATGAAGATGTTTTAGAAGCTGAGCATGGGGTGGAAGCTTGGGAAAAACTAGACGCTAATGCGGACACTAAGGTGCTTATTACGGATTGGAACATGCCTGAAATGAACGGCTTGGATCTCGTTAAAAAGGTGCGTGCGGATAACCGATTTAAAGAAATCCCTATCATTATGATCACCACAGAGGGCGGTAAAGCTGAGGTCATTACGGCTTTAAAAGCGGGCGTGAATAACTACATTGTGAAACCTTTTACCCCCCAAGTTTTGAAAGAAAAATTAGAGGTTGTTTTAGGGACGAACGATTGAGTGTTAGAATCAATGTATTATGAGTTTTTCTTTATCTTCCCTAAGGAACGAGAGCTTTTTGAAAGCTTTCTTTTAGACACTACGCATCTAGCCTTAGAAGAATCAAGCTTAGAAAGTTTAAAAGCGTTTGACGATGAAGAAACCATTGAATTTGTAAGCCAATCCAGTTGGCGTTATTTCACCACTCATGACCCCCTAAAAGAAAATTTAAAAGAAAAACCCCCACACCTCAAAAATTTCGTTATTTTACGCTCTGAAAAAAATTTGAGCGATTCGCTTTTTCCGGCATTAGAAGCATTTTGTTTGAACTTAAAGCAAAGCTTGCAAAGCGAGTTTGATTTTTTCTACCTTTCACGCAATCTCGCTTCAAAAGACTGGCTAGAAGCCTACAAACAAGCTGTTTTACCGGTGCGATGCGCCAAATTTTACATACACCCTAGCTGGCATCAAAAACCAAGCCATGCCGCTATAGACGATTGCATAATGATCGATCCGGCTTTGGCCTTTGGATCAGGCCATCATGAAAGCACTTCTATGTGTTTGGAATTGCTCTCTGATCTTGATTTAAAACGCAAAAACGCTTTAGATGTGGGTTGTGGGAGCGGGATTTTGAGCATCGCCTTAAAAAAACAAGGCGTTAGCGCTTTAACCGCTTGCGATACGGATAATTTAGCCATTGAAGAGACCCTAAAAAATTTTAGCCTGAATCAAACACCCCTATTAGCACAAGATAAAATCATTTATGGCTCTACGCAAAAAATTGGAGGGCGTTTTGATATAATTGTGGCGAACCTTGTCGCTGATGTGATTAAGAGTTTGTATAGTGAATTTGTGCGGCTTTGTAACCACACTCTTATTTTATCAGGGATTTTAGAAACCCATTTAAACTCTGTTTTACAGATCTATTATAATGGGTTTGAGGTTTTAGAGCAACGACAGCGTAACGAATGGGTCGCTCTAAAATTGCTTAAAAAACAATCAATAAATTAAGGATTATAATGAAACCAACGAACGAACCTAAAAAACCTTTTTTTCAAAGTCCCATTGTCCTTGCGGTTCTTGGAGGGATTTTGCTCATCTTTTTTCTACGCTCTTTCAATTCTGATGGCAGTTTTTCGGACAATTTCTTAGCTTCTAGCACTAAAAACGTGAGCTACCATGAAATCAAACAACTCATCAGCAATAATGAAGTGGAAAATGTGAGTATCGGTCAAACTTTGATCAAAGCTAGCCACAAAGAGGGTAACAATCGTGTGATTTATATCGCTAAACGAGTGCCTGATTTGACCTTAGTGCCTTTGTTAGACGAGAAAAAAATCAATTATTCTGGTTTTAGCGAATCTAACTTTTTTACCGACATGTTAGGGTGGCTCATGCCTATTTTAGTGATTCTAGGGCTATGGATGTTTATGGCAAACCGCATGCAAAAAAATATGGGTGGGGGTATTTTTGGCATGGGGAGTGCGAAAAAACTCATTAACGCTGAAAAACCCAATGTGCGTTTTAATGACATGGCGGGCAATGAAGAAGCCAAAGAAGAGGTGGTAGAAATCGTAGATTTCTTAAAATACCCTGAACGATACGCCAATTTAGGGGCTAAAATCCCTAAAGGCGTGCTGTTAGTAGGGCCTCCAGGAACCGGTAAAACCCTTTTAGCAAAGGCGGTGGCTGGCGAAGCGCATGTGCCGTTTTTCTCTATGGGAGGGAGCAGTTTCATTGAAATGTTTGTGGGCTTAGGGGCAAGCAGGGTTAGGGATCTGTTTGAAACCGCTAAAAAACAAGCCCCTAGCATCATTTTTATTGATGAAATTGATGCCATAGGCAAGAGCAGAGCGGCTGGAGGCATGATAAGTGGGAATGATGAGAGAGAGCAAACCCTAAACCAGCTCTTAGCCGAAATGGATGGTTTTGGGAG
>ASYU01000084.1:0-5352 GCA_000448465.1 Helicobacter pylori PZ5056
CCCCCCCCCCCCAGAAAAGCTAGAAATAAAAGACTAGGACTAAAAAACGCTAGGATTTTTTCCATAAAGACCTCCTTATTGTTTGATCCTAGCCACTATAACCAAAAATCCTAAGCAAACCGCCTTATTTTTAATAAAAAGGTTTAAAATAATAAATATTTTCCCTACCCCCCTGTGTAGTAAAACGCCCTTGTGGGAGTTTCGCTGTTTTTATCATTCCACATGTTTTTTTCTGGTTTATTGATGACAGATTGCTTTAAAAGCCTTTTTATATTTTTTGTATCCTTATTCATGATCGCTTCTTTAGCGTCTATGGCGTCTTGATAGTATAAACATGGGCAGATCTTGCCATCAGAAGCCAAACGGATACGATTGCAAGATTGGCAAAAATCATCGCTATGTGGGGCGATAATGCCAAATTGATAGCCATTTTCTAGCGTGTAGATTTTAGAAGACCCTTTTTTAGGGTTTTCTGTTTCAATGATTTTATATTTTTGAGCGATCAAATCTAAAATTTCTTCCTCTTTCAAGCCTTTAACCAAATCCTTAGCATGCGTGTTTTCCATAAATTCAATGTAGCGGATTTGTATGCTTCTGTTTTTTGCGTATTCTAAAAGCTCTAAGATTTCATCATCATTAACGCCTTTCATCACAACCGTGTTTAATTTGAGTTTTAAACCCACTTTTAAGGACTCTTCAATCCCTTCTAGCGCATTTTTAAGGGCGTCTTTTTGAGAGATTTTTAAAACCCTATCGCTTTTTAAAGAATCTAATGAAACATTCACTCGTGATAACCCGGCATCTTTTAAACCCTTAGCCATTTTTTTGAGTAAAAAACCATTAGTGCTTAAAACTAACGCCACTTCCTTATTGTAAGCGTGCAATTTAGCGATAAATTCATCTAAACCCTTGCGTAATAGCGGCTCACCACCCGTGATTCTAATTTTTTTAACGCCCTCATCAATAGCAATTTTAAGAAATTCTAAAACATTATCCAAAGGCAACAATTCTTCATCATCAAAAAAATCTAATGGCGTAGCAGGCATGCAATAATGACACCTGAAATTACATTGTTTGGTTACAGACACCCTAATATAATCAATAACCCTATTGAAACTATCTACTAACACTCCCTTTATCCCTTATGATCTTTATTTAAGCTTTTAGTGTAACATGATAAACAATGACTTAACAACATCAAAATGGATAGAACTTTTGAAAAACCCTATCATTGATAACATTCCTTGCGTTTTATTAGCTGGGGGCAAAAGCTCTCGTTTCATCATCAATGACGTTCCAATCAATAAGGCTCTCATGCCTTTAAAATCGTATCCTAGCCTTTTAGAATACCAATACACACGCCTTTTAAAACTTTTCAAACAAGTCATTATCAGTGCTAAAAAATCTTACGAACTAAACGCTCCCTATCTTTTAGAAAGAGAAAGCGGTCTTTTTTCACCCCTTTTTGGCATTCATAACGCTTTTTTAACGCTGCAAACCCCTTATATTTTTTTTATCGCCATAGATACGCCTTTAGTGTCCTTTGAAAGCATTAAGGCTCTTTGTGGGATTCAAAACTTTAGCGTAGTCTATGCTAAAAGCCCCACAAAAGAACATTATTTGATTTCTTTGTGGCATCAAAGTATCCTTAACGCCCTTAATTACGCTCTTAAAACGCAAAATTATCGCTTGAGCGATCTTATCAAAAATACCTCTTCAACCGCTATCCATTTTGATAAAGAAGAAGAATTTTTAAACCTCAACACCCTAAAAGACTATGAATTAGCCGTTCAAATTTTAAAAGAGGGATCAAATGGCTGAAGAAGAAAAAACCGAACTCCCTAGCGCGAAAAAAATCCAAAAAGCCAGAGAAGAAGGCAATGTGCCTAAGAGCATGGAAGTGGTGGGGGTTTTAGGGTTATTGGCTGGGCTAATGAGTATTTTTGTTTTTTTTATATGGTGGGTGGATGGCTTTAGCGAGATGTATCGCCATGTGTTGAAAGATTTCTCCCTAGATTTTAGTAAAGAAAGCGTTCAAGAGCTGTTTAACCAGCTGGCTAAAGACACTTTTTTATTGCTTTTGCCTGTTTTAATCATTTTAATGGTGGTGGCGTTTTTATCCAATGTCTTGCAATTTGGCTGGCTCTTTGCCCCTAAAGTCATTGAGCCTAAATTTTCTAAAATCAACCCTATCAATGGCGTCAAAAACCTTTTTTCTTTAAAAAAGCTCCTTGATGGGAGTTTGATCACTTTAAAAGTTTTTTTAGCTTTTTTTCTGGGGTTTTTCATCTTTTCTTTGTTTTTAGGGGAATTAAACCATGCGGCTCTTTTGAATTTGCAAGGCCAGTTATTGTGGTTTAAAAATAAGGCGTTATTACTCATTTCTTCGCTTTTGTTTTTATTTTTTGTCTTGGCTTTTGTGGATTTAGTCATCAAACGCCGCCAATACACTAACTCTTTAAAAATGACTAAACAAGAAGTTAAAGACGAATACAAACAGCAAGAAGGAAACCCAGAAATCAAAGCCAAAATCCGCCAGATGATGGTAAAAAACGCCACAAATAAAATGATGCAAGAAATCCCTAAAGCCAATGTCGTGGTCACTAACCCTACCCATTATGCCGTCGCTCTCAAATTTGATGAAGAACACCCTGTGCCTGTGGTGGTGGCTAAAGGCACGGATTATTTAGCCATTAGGATTAAGGGCATCGCCAGAGAGCATGATATAGAAATTATAGAAAATAAAACGCTCGCTAGAGAGCTTTATAGGGATGTGAAATTAAACGCTGCCATACCAGAAGAATTGTTTGAAGCGGTAGCGATAGTCTTTGCTCAAGTGGCTAAATTAGAACAAGAACGCCAAAAACAAAAGATCATCAAACCTCTTTAAGATTTTTTAAACCCGCTTTTAAACCCTAAAAAGACACTCAATCAAAGATACTCAAAAAACTTTAGCTATCCCTACTTGAGCTTTAAATCTTATGCTCCAAACGCCTTAAAGTGTTATGCACATATTCTAAAAGCCACCCTAACAAGCCTAAAAAGTAAAAACCCAACCGCATGCCATAATATTCTTTAGTTTGAATGAACATGCTAGAACACAGCACCACCACGCTAAGCCCCACAATCAAAATAAGCGTGTTAGCGTATTCATACAACCCAAAAAGGCGTTTGTGATAGATTAAAACCAGTATCAATAAAATAAGAGCGAGTGTAAAAAGGGAAAAATCCACGCAATCAGACACGCTTAAAAATCTAAAACTCTGTAAAGAAGAAGCAAAAACCCACACGATGCAAATATTCATAGAGGGCAAGAAAGATTGCTTCATGCTAGCCCCTAAAAAACGCCACAATAAAGTCGCTAACAGCGCAAAATAGAAAAGATAAAGCACGATTAAAGAATGTTTAACAGGAAAATTCCAAGCGTAGAAAGAAAGGCATAAGATCCCTACGCAAGCGCATTTTTGGCGCGTGAGGGTGAAAGGCTTTAAAATAAGTGCAAGCAAATAAATTGAAGAAACGCCTATTAGCCCCAAGTAATCTAATTTGATAATGAAATCATAAACATGGTTTTCAAACAAAAAAAACAATTGGGAAAAATCATCGCTGAAATGCGAAAACAATAAAGTTTCCACATTGAACAAAAACAACAAAAAAAACAATGAAGAAAAAACGACTTTATGCGTGTATATTTTTTGATAAAAATTCATCTACAACCTAATCATTGCCTAATCATTCTTGCTGAAGAAACTATCAATGCCATCAGCAATGCCCTTAGCCAAGATCTTTTGATACGGTTTGCTTTGGATGCGTTTAGATTCTATCGCATGGGAATTATAACCAATTTCTATTAAAATTGAAGGCATTAAAGCCCCGGCTAATACCCAAAAAGGCCCCTCTCTCACGCCCCCATCCACCACATCAGGGTAATTTTTGCGGATACTTTGGAGCATGCCGTATTGCACGTCAATCGCTAATTTGTTAGAGACGATCAATCGCTGCGTGTTCAATGAATTTAAAAGCAAACTTTTAGAAAAATAATCCATCAAATTCACATCGTCTTTATTTTCTTGCTCAGCCACTTTCCTAGCCCTTTCGCTCCTTGCGGTGGATAAAAAATAAGTCTCTATGCCATGGGCGTTAGAAGTGGAGCGCTTGGGGATGGAATTGGCATGCACTGAGATGAATAAATCTGCGCTTTTTCTATTGGCTAATTCCGTGCGAGCCACTAAATCAATATAAATGTCCTTATCCCTTGTCAATAAAACGCTATAGCCTCTTTTTTTAAGCTCTTTGTATAAAAACTTCACCACTTCTAAAACAATGTCTTTTTCACACACCAAATTCGCGCTCATCGCCCCACAATCTTTCCCCCCATGCCCAGCGTCTAAAACGATCTTTTTGTGTTTTTTGCGTTTGGTTTTGATGAAAGTATCATTTTTTTCTGCTATAAAAACTTGGTTCTTACTCTCATTTTCCGCTTCTTTTTTAGGAATTTCTTTTTTAGCGCTCCTTTCGTTCAATGGAGAATGCGCGTGTTTTGAATGCGCATGCTTAATGGGCGTTTTCTCTTTGGTCTCTTTAGACTTTTTAGCCTCTTTTTTAATGGGCTTAGGGGTGGGTTTTGGCGTTGTGTGTTTTAATGCATGGTGTTTGGGTGGTTTTAACGCTATTTGATGCCTGATTAAGGGCTTTTTCTCCACGATAGAAACATAGAGCTTGTTTTTAAGAATCTTGACTTCATAAGTCATTTTAGGAGCATAGCCGATAACCACTCGCGCTAATTTAGGGCTGAATTGCGCGATCGTGATGAAAGATTGCTTGGAAAATTGGTAATGCTTTTTAGGAATGGTTAAAACGGCTTCTAATTCCAAATAGCTCTTGAAATTTTTGAGCGGAACTTCTTTGAATTTTTTAACTTCTTGATTGAATAGAATTTTAACACTGCTAGAACCAAAAGGCACAATGTTGATAATTTTAAGGGTTGTAGCATAAGCAAAATGCAACCAAAAAAGACATGCAACAACCCCTAACCTCACAAGCACTACAAATTAACCCTCTGTAAGCTCTTTAATCAATTCATGCACGCTGATAATCTTATCCACTCTATAGCCATTAGCCCCGGTAAAATAAAGCCCCTCTTCTCTGTTCCCTAAATAACTGCGCCCCAAACCATCAGCGATACAATAGCCCACTTTTTTAGCCTCTTCACCCCTGTTACAAGGCGCTACACAATTGCTCACGCATGCGATTTTGGGCGCATTACCCTCTTCAATGCGCTTGATCACCCCCGTATTAATAGCCCTAGCCGGATAGCCTACAGGCGATTTAATGAGTAAAATATCTTCTTTT
>ASYU01000085.1:0-9616 GCA_000448465.1 Helicobacter pylori PZ5056
TGCATCATTTTGCCTCTTTGGTGCGTGAGTTTAAGGGCTTTTTCAAAATCTAACGCCCCACTCAAAGACACCGCACTCACTTCGCCGAGCGAATGCCCTAAAGCAAAAACGGGTTTTAACCCCCCATTTGCTTGCTTGTTGAGTAACTGATAAGCGATATAGCTCACTAAATAAATGGCAGGCTGGGTGTAAGCGCTCTCTTTTAAAAGCTCATTTTCTTCAAAAAGCGTTTTTTTCATATCCACTTTAAGCGCGTTAGAAGCCCTTTCAAACAATTCTTTAGCTAGGGTGTGGCTCTCATAGAACGATTTTCCCATTCCTATACATTGCGAGCCTTGCCCTGGAAATAATAGCACGTATTGCATGGTGTTATCCTTTAAATTTTATTAATCCATAATTTAAAATTGTAATATAAAAGCCCTTAGTTTTGTTTAGAAACCATTAAAGTTTAAGGTTTATTTTAACTTATTTTTACTATAATTCTACTTTGTGAATGAGGACAGGTGGGTGAGTTGGCTGAAACCACATCCCTGCTAAGGATGCGTAGCCGTCAAGGTTACCGAGGGTTC
Organism: Helicobacter pylori PZ5056; assembly: GCA_000448465.1. Lineage (GTDB taxonomy): Bacteria > Campylobacterota > Campylobacteria > Campylobacterales > Helicobacteraceae > Helicobacter > Helicobacter pylori_CI. The sequence goes on from ASYU01000085.1 coordinate 570, forward strand.
GAATCCCTCCCTGTCCGCCAGCCTTTTTGCCTTTAAAAACTTTTTGTTTAGAATGTATTAACGAGAGACATATAGTTTCTAAGCATTCCTTTTACGACACTCCTTTTACAGATTTTACAAATACAAATTTTAGGTTGGGTGAAGAGAGACACCTAGCCTAAACCCTATCAATCCACTGCGGTATTTTCAAGCATTTTGGGTATAATCGTTTCTGCTCATAATCACAAAAAAGAAAGAACATGACTTACATAGAATTAGGTAAAAAAGTTTTAGAACAAGCAGGGAAGCCTTTGAGCGCTAAAGAAATTTGGGAGAGAGCTTGTGAAATGGGATTGGATAAAGAACGCCCAAGTATAGGAAAAACACCTTGGTCCACAATTGGAAGTGATCTTGGTAAAGACAAGAAGCAATTTTATGTTGCACGCAAACAAGGAAGAGCCTATTTTTATTGGCTCAAATCTCGTGAAGGAGAATTTCCTCCACAAGAAACCTTAAATGCCAAAGAAGAAGATGATGGACAGAGCGAGTGTTTAGACGCAGCCAAAAAACAAGAAACCTCTTTTAACGAAAGGGATTTACACCCACTGCTTGTGAAATTCCTTAATGAAGATCCAAATTTCAAGCTCCTATGCAAAACCATCTATCATGAAAAGTGCCAAAAAGGCAAAAAAGGCGAGGGTGAGTGGAATTATCCTGACATTGTGGGCGTGTATTTTCCCTATGATAAATATTTTCCCTATAATGAGTACAAAAAAGAAACTTTGGAGTTCTTACACCGTACCGGTCAAAAAAGACACAAGCTTTTTTCCTTTGAGCTTAAAAAAGAGCTTAGTTTTTCCAATTTAAAAGAGAGCTATTTTCAAGCGGTGAGCAATTCTAGTTGGGCTAATGAGGGGTATTTGGTAGCAAAAAATATTGACGATAAAATTTTAGACGAATTGAGGCGACTCAACCAAAGCTTTGGTATAGGGGTTATCAAACTAGAATCTGAGACTTCAAACTCCAAAATCTTGTTTTTAGCTAGAGAAAGAGAGATTGATATACCCACACTTGACATGCTTGTAAAACAAAGTCCGGAGGATTTTAAGTCTTTTATGGAAAAAATTAACAAGCAAATTGAAAAAAAATTTGATACGCCAATCGAGATGGATGGTTTTGATCCAGTGCTTAATGATGAAGAAATGCAAGAACACATCAAAGACAAAGGCATTGAAGCGGAATAAAAAATGGAAGTGCTTTATCTTTCTTGCCCCATTTTTAAAAGCCAAGACCAGCTTTTCACCCTTTATCAAGGGGATTGCAATGAGGTTTTACCCCAATTTGAAAACCAGTTTGATTTGATTTTTGCTGATCCGCCTTATTTCCTTTCTAATGACGGCTTAAGCATACAGAGCGGTAAAATCGTGAGCGTCAATAAGGGCGATTGGGATAAAGAAGAGAGCGTTAATGGTATTGATGAGTTTAATTACCAGTGGATAAACAACGCCAAAAAGGCTTTAAAAAACACAGGAAGCCTTTTAATCAGCGGGACTTACCACAACATCTTTTCTTTGGGACGTATTTTACAAAAATTGGATTTTAAGATCTTAAACCTCATCACCTGGCAAAAAACCAACCCCCCGCCCAATTTTAGCTGCCGTTATTTGACGCATTCAGCTGAGCAAATCATTTGGGCGAGAAAAAGCCGCAAACATAAGCATGTTTTTAACTATGAAATTTTAAAAAAGATCAATAACGACAAGCAAATGCGCGATGTGTGGAGCTTCCCAGCGATCGCTCCTTGGGAAAAAGTTAATGGCAAGCACCCCACTCAAAAACCCCTCGCTTTATTGGTGCGTTTGCTTTTAATGGCGAGCGATGAAAATTCTCTCATTGGCGATCCTTTTAGCGGGAGCTCTACCACAGGCATTGCGGCTAATCTTTTGAAGAGGCAATTTATCGGCATAGAAAAAGAAAGCGAATTTATCAAAATATCCATGAACAGAAAAATAGAATTAGACGCTCGCTATAAAGAAATCCGATCTAAAATCAAAGATTTAAACCACTAATAAGCCCTTTTTTAAGCCGCTTTAAGCGTTATACTTTTTTGATTTCACCTCAAAATGGGATTCTATTTTCACCCATTCCTTACAAAGGATATTTTCATGCCCAAAAAGCCAGTGTTTGGGGCCAATGATGATTTTTTCTGGATTGTTTATCAAATAAGCCGCCCACCAGCTATAAGTGCTGTTAGCGATAATGCCATGCTTGCAAGATTGCATGAGCAGCATGTCCCAATACGCCTCTTCTTCTTTATCCCTAGTGGTCATGTCCATAAAAGGGTAGCCAAGATCAAGGTTTTGCGTGAATTCTAAATCTTCGCAAAACACAAAAAGCTCCATGTTTGGCACGCGCTTTGCCATATACTCAAGCGCCTTTTTTTGATAGTCAATACCAAGCTGACAGCCAATCCCCACATAATTCCCTCTTCTTATATGCACAAACACGCTGTTTTTAGCGGCTAAAATCAAAGCAAGTTTGCGGTGGTATTCTTCCTCTTTTTTTTTATTATTTCCATTTTCTGGGGGGGGTAGGGTGAAGGTTTGCTTGATTAAAGAGGATATAGCATCAAAATATCGTGGATCTTGAAAATAGCCAAAAAAATAAGTCAAGCGACTTGGCTTTAGCAATTTAGGCTCGTATTCAAACACAATTTCTTGGCTCACCCTGTCAAACCCCATGCATTTGAGCGCGTCTCTTACTAGCTTGGGGAGGTGTTGCATTTTAGCTATAGCGATTTCTTTTGCGCTCGCATAGGGTAAATCAATAGGGAAAAGTTCTAATTGCATTTTCCTATTGCTCCAATCAAAAGAAGTAGTGTCTAATAGCACGGGCGTATTAAGGTGTTTTTGCAAACTTTTAGCGAAAGCGTATTGAAACATTTGATTCCCAAGCCCCCCACAAATTTGCACCACCTTAAAAGCCATTCAATCCCTTTGTTTTTCAAATAAAACGCCTATTTTAGCTCATTTTAAAGCCCTTTTTCAATAAAAACCTAAAAAGTGGGGTAACGCTTTCAAATCATTTGAATTTTTTATTTGAAAAAGACGCGTATGAGGGTTCTAACAAGCGTTCTTGGTATTCTAAAAGAATCCTGTCTTCGCTATTGAGCGAGTAGGCTTCATCGTATTTGCGCTTGATGATGCCCTTTAAAATGGTGTGCTGGACCTGGTATTTATCTTCTTTAAGCATTTCATCCACTAAAGCGTAAAGCTGAATGTCTTGAATGAGTAAATCTGAAATTTTAACGCTCTCTTTATCAAACAATTCTTCATTAGCGCAATATTCATTCACTAAAATAAGCACTCGGCCATACACATCAGACGCGATTTTAGCGTTTAGGGTTTTATAAATGTAATCCTTGATTTTTTTGAGCTGCTCTTCTAAATCTTCACTGGCCTTGCTCGCTAAGGCTAGAATGCTTAAAATTTGAACCAGAGTCATCATCTTATGGCTTAAAGAGCGGGTGCGCCATTTAATGAGAAAGCGCATGAAATAAGACATTTTGACAGAAAGGCTACAGGGGAGGGTGTTTTTCTTGGGTTTTGGCATGCTTAGTTTCTTTTAAAAAAGGATTTTGTGGTTTAATTATATAACTTTAAAATTAAATCTAGGAGTAAAGAGATGAAAACATTCAAAAAAGGCGTGGTATTAGACGCTAAAAGCGTGGGGTTAAAAGCGCTAGAAGTTTTAAAAGAAGTAGCGGATTTTGATTTTTATGGGGTTACTTCGCCCAGTCAAATCGTTGAACGATCAATTGAAGCTGAAATTATGGTATTGAATAAAGTCGTGATCACCCAAGAGATTTTAAGCCAATTGCCTAAACTCAAACTCATTTGCATCACCGCTACAGGCACGGATAATGTGGATATAAAAAGCGCGAAAGCTTTAGGCATAGAGGTCAAAAATGTGAGCGCTTATTCTACGGAATCTGTAGCCCAGCACACTTTAGCGTGCGCGTTGTCTTTGTTGGGGAGGATCAATTACTACGATCGTTATTGCAAAAGCGGGGAATACAGTCAAAGCGATATTTTTACGCACATTAGCGGTATGAAAATGGGGCTTATTAAAGGGGGTCAATGGGGGGTTATTGGTTTAGGCGCAATCGGTAAAAGAGTCGCCAAGCTCGCTCAAGCTTTCGGGGCAAAGGTGGTGTATTTTTCCCCTAAAGATAAAAAAGAAGAATATGAGCGCTTGAGTTTAGAGGAATTGCTTAAAACAAGCGGTATTATCAGCATTCATGCCCCATTAAATGAAAGCACGCGCGATTTAATCGCTCTGAAAGAATTGCAAAGCTTAAAAGATGGGGCGATTTTAATCAATGTGGGGCGTGGGGGCATTGTGAATGAAAAGGATCTAGCTGAAATTTTAGAAACCAAAGATTTGTATTACGCGAGCGATGTGTTTGTGAAAGAGCCTTTTGAAAAAGATCATGCGTTTTTGAACCCAAAGATCCAAAACAAATTGCTTTTAACCCCCCATATCGCATGGGCGTATAGCGACAGCTTGAAAACCTTGATAGAAAAAACCAAAGAAAATATCCAGGATTTTTTAGATTCTCAAAAATAAAAGTAGGATTTTATAGAGAGGTGGGTTTGATTGTTTGGCTTTTTTTACTGCTAACGCTTAATGTTTTTGAGTATGGCATGATAAAAAGCTCAAAGCATTTTTTTAATGTAATGCAAAATAAAAGAGTTTGTTTTAATCAAGCGATGATTTTTTAAATAGGAAAGAAAAGCCTTTGAGTAACCACCCCCAAAGGCTTCTATTAAAGGGGACGATTACATCTTAGAAATATCAATTTTAAAGGTGTGGATTTCATCTTCTAAAAAGACTTTAACCACCACCACGCCCGGGGTTTTAAGGTTTTTGGTATCCACTACCACAAACCCTCCTCTAGCCTTACCTTCAACATTAAGGGTGTTGTTTTTAAGGTAATTGATCGCTAGGATCTTTAAAGCCTGGCGGCTTTCTTGCATGACCTCTTGCTCTTCTACATCATCCATCATCATCATGCCAAAGCCCGGCCCATACATGCCCATTCCCCCATACATCATGCCGTTATAAGCTAAAAAACTCCCTTGCCCGTAATAAAACATAGGCGGGGTGATCATATTGATATTATCAATAGGAGCGGTCGGCACGCTGATATTAAAGCTTTGTAAAATGCCCTCAAAATCAAAACTGGATTTCATCACCTGTCTCAAGCTTAAGACCGGTAAATTCGTTTGGTTGATAGACACTGAAATGGCTTTACGGCTAAACACCACAGGATTTCCCTCTATAACTTGCGCCGCTACATACAGCACTAAGGGGGATTCATTCAAACCTTTCAATTTGCTTTGAGCGATTTCTAACTGGACTTTAGACTTGGCTTGCGTGGAGGTCATCACTTGAATCCCATTATTATAGGAAGTAACATGTTCAGGCGTGATCTTATAGCTCGCGCAACCACTTATCAGTAAGGCTATCGCTACTAAAACGATTTTTTTCATTAAAACTCCTTTTATTCAGTTTAATTTTCGTTTAGAGTTTATTTATTATAGTGTGTTTTAACTTAAAATATAACTTTTATTAAGGTTAAAAGCGTAAAAAAAGCTCTAATGCGTGTTTTCTAACCACAAAAGGATAGAAGATTTGATCTCATTGAGTTTTAAAACTTCTTGGTGCTTGATCTCTCTTTCAAACAAATCATCAAGGCGTTGGCTATCCGGGGTATTGTAGCTGTTTTTAAGCGTTTCTAGGGCGGCTTTATCGTTATCGTTTTTCTTTTGCTCGTTTAGGGCTAAAAGGGTGGTTTTAGGGAATTTTTCATAAGAGGCGGTGGCAGAAACAAGGGTTTTTTCGTGGGTTTTCAAGCTGGCGTTTAAAGCGGTGGCGGTGTGGGGGTCAATCAGGTATTGGTGCTCTGCATAAACTTCTTGGATCGCTTTCAAACAAGCTTCATCTGAGCAGCTCGCGCAAGAAAAATGCTCCTGTAAAAGGGCCAATTCTTTAGGCTTTAAGGCATAAAATTTCTCTTCTTCTAAAGCTTGCATCAATTCTAGCGTGCGTTCAAACCCAAAAAGGCTAAAAAGCACCCTTTCCACATTAGAGCTTTTTAAAATATCCATAGCCGGCGAGTAAGTTTGCTTTAAAGAGCGATGGGTTAAATCGTAACGCCCTGTCTCTATAAACTCCCTTAAAACATCATTGCTGTTGGTTACGACCTTGATTTTAGCGATATTCAAGCCCATTTTTTTGGCATAAAACGCCCCTAAAGCGTTCCCAAAATTACCGCTGGGTATGGCTAGGGTGATTTTTTCTTTAGAATTGATCGCGCCTTTTTTATACAATTCCAAAAAGCCCCAAATATGATAGACGATTTGAAAAGCGATGCGCCCAAAATTCACGGAATTAGCCACGCTTAATTTTAATTGGTGTGCTTTTAAAGCCTCGTTAAAATCATCGTCTTTTAAAAGGTTTTTGAGCGCGTTTTGCGCATCATCAAAATCCCCACTGATCCCAAAGACTTTTAAATTGCTAGCGCTTTGGGTAACCATTTGGAGTTTTTGGACTAAACTCGTGCCGTCTTTGGGGTATAAACACACCACAAAAACATTAGGCATGCCCGCCAAACTTTCTAAAGTCGCAGGGCCGGTATCCCCGCTTGTGGAAACGAGCATTAAATACTTTTCATTTTTCCTTACCGCTAGATTGGAAAACAAACTCGCTAAAGGCTGTAACGCCATGTCTTTAAACGCCAAACTAGGCCCATGGTAGAGTTCTTGGACAAAAAGCCTTTCATTGAGCGCAAAAATAGGGGCTGGATTTTTAGGGTTATCAAAATTTTCATAGCGTTTTAAAGCGCTTGTTAATAAACCCTTAGGAATCTCTAAACCCAACCGCTCAAACACGCATTCCACTAGCTCGTTATAGCTCAGATTCAAACAATCTTGCCATTCTAGCGTTTCAAAATGCTCTAAAGTGTAAAGCCCGCCTTTGGGGGCGTTGGGGTTAAGTATCGCTTCAATAAAATCAATCTTTTTTTCTTTCAAAGAGCGCGTGGGGACAAAAGGCATGATGATTCCTTTTTATATTTGGATAATTTCAAGTCGTAGCATACCCTAAAAGAGCGAATGCAACCTTAAAATGGTTTTTAATGAGAATGATCGATCGTTTTTTAATCCAGTTTAATTTTTGATTTATGCTTATAATACTATAATGCGGTTTAAAATTTTGTCGCAAATGGGCAAAAAATTTCATCATAGTAAGGTTGTGTTTTGTCTAAAGGTTTGAGTATCGGTAATAAAATCATATTGTGCGTGGCGTTGATTGTGATCGTGTGCGTGAGCATTTTAGGGGTGTCCTTAAACAGCAGGGTGAAAGAGATTTTAAAAGAAAGCACTCTGCATTCTATGCAAGATAGTTTGCATTTCAAGGTTAAGGAAGTGCAAGGGGTTTTGGAAAACACTTATACGAGCATGGGCATTGTCAAAGAAATGCTCCCTAAAGACACCAAAAGAGAAATCAAAATCCAATTGTTAAAAAACTTCATTTTAGCCAATTCGCATGTCGCTGGGGTGAGCATGTTTCTTAAAAACAGAGAAGATTTAAGATTAACGCTTTTAAGGGATAACGATACGATTAAGCTAATGGAAAATCCGTCATTAGGGAATAACCCTTTAGCGCAAAAAGCGATGAAAAATAAAGAAATTTCTAAAAGCTTGCCTTATTATAGGAAAATGCCTAATGGGGCGGAAGTTTATGGGGTTGATATTCTTTTACCTTTATGGAATGAGAACGCTCAAGAGGTTGTAGGGGCTTTGATGGTTTTTATTTCTATTGACAGCTTCAGCAATGAAATCACTAAAAACAGGAGCGATTTGTTTTTAATTGGCGTTAAGGGTAAAGTGCTTTTGAGCGCGAATAAGAGTTTGCAAGACAAATCCATCGCAGAAATTTATAAGAGCGTGCCTAAAGCCACCAACGAAGTGATGGCTATTTTAGAAAACGGCTCTAAAGCGACTTTAGAATACTTAGATCCCTTTAGCCATAAGGAAAATTTTTTAGCCGTTGAAACCTTTAAAATGCTAGGCAAAGCAGAAAGTAAAGACAATCTTAATTGGATGATCGCTTTAATCATTGAAAAAGACAAGGTCTATGAGCAAGTAGGATCGGTGCGTTTTGTGGTGGTTGTAGCGAGCGCTATTATGGTGTTAGCCTTGATTATAGCGATCACTCTCTTAATGCGAGCGATCGTGAGCAGTCGTTTGGAAGTCGTTTCTAGCACCTTGTCTCATTTCTTTAAATTATTGAACAATCAAGCCCATTCTAGCGATATTAAATTGATTGAAGCGAAATCCAATGACGAATTAGGCCGCATGCAAACAGCGATCAATAAAAATATCTTGCAAACCCAAAAAATTATGCAAGAAGACAAGCAAGCCGTCCAAGACACCATTAAAGTGGTTTCAGATGTGAAAGCAGGGAATTTTGCAGTGCGCATCACAGCTGATCCCGCAAGCCCTGATTTGAAGGAATTGAGAGACGCGCTAAATGGGATCATGGATTATTTGCAAGAAAGCGTAGGGACTCACATGCCAAGCATTTTCAAAATCTTTGAAAGCTATTCTGGTTTGGATTTTAGAGGCCGGATCCAAAACGCTTCGGGTAGGGTGGAATTGGTTACTAACGCTTTAGGGCAAGAAATCCAAAAAATGCTAGAAACTTCGTCTAATTTTGCCAAAGATTTAGCGAACGATAGCACGAATTTAAAAGAATGCGTGCAAAATTTAGAAAAGGCTTCCAATTCCCAACACAAAAGCTTGATGGAAACTTCCAAAACGATAGAAAATATCACCACTTCCATTCAAGGCGTGAGCTCTCAAAGTGAAGCCATGATTGAACAAGGGCAAGACATTAAAAGCATTGTAGAAATCATCAGAGACATCGCTGATCAAACGAATCTATTAGCCCTAAACGCCGCTATTGAAGCCGCACGGGCTGGTGAGCATGGCAGAGGCTTT
>ASYU01000086.1:0-8773 GCA_000448465.1 Helicobacter pylori PZ5056
AATTGCCCGCCTTCTTCATAGCCCACATACCCAGGAGCGGCCCCAATAAGACGGCTTATAGAGTGCTTTTCCATGTATTCACTCATGTCAATTCGTATAAGATTTTTATCGCTATCAAACAAGAATTGCGCCAAAGCTTTAGCGCTCTCGGTTTTACCCACGCCTGTTGGCCCTAAAAAGAGGAAACTCCCTATGGGCTTGTTGCTATCGCTAAGCCCGGCCTTATTCCTTTTAATCGCTTTAGCGATCGCTTTGATCGCTTTTTCTTGCCCCACCACTCTTTTTTGCAATTCGCTTTCAATGTTTAAAACCCTATTTTTTTCGCTTTGGAGCATTTTTTGGACCGGGATGTGCGTCCATTGGCTCACGATCTCAGCGATGTTGTTTTCGGTTAAAGCGTTTTGCAACAACGCCCCGTTTTGTTGCATCGTTTCCCATTTATACTGCAATTCTTTTTCTTTCTTTTCCTTTTCAGGGATTTTAGAGTATTCAATTTCAGCCGCTTGCTGGTAATCCCCATTGCGTTTAAACCTTTCGGCTTCTTTTTTCAAGCTTTCCATTTCCATTTTCAAGCGTGAAATTTCTTTGAACACTTCTTTTTCGTTTTCAAATTGCGCTTCTAATTGGATTTTTTCTTCTTTCAAATCGCTCAATTCTTTAAGGATTTCTTGCATGCGTTTGTGGTTGCTCTCTTTGTTTTCCATTTCAAGGGCTTGTTTTTCCATTTCTAGTCTTTGAATGGAGCGCTTCACGCTAGAGAGTTTGGCCGGCTCTGATTCCATTTGCATTTTTAATTGAGCCGCCCCCTCATCAATCAAATCAATCGCTTTATCGGGCAAAAACCTATCGGTGATATAACGGCTAGAGAGTTTAGCGCTCGCTATGAGCGCGGAGTCATTGATGGTGATATTATGGTGCGTTTCTAAAGTTTCTTTCAACCCCCTCAAAATCTGTAAAGCTTCATTGATGCTAGGCTCATTGAGTAAAATGGGTTGGAAACGCCTTTGTAGCGCCATGTCTTTTTCAAAATACTTGCGGTATTCTTTTAGAGTGGTCGCTCCAATCGTGTGCAATTCCCCCCTAGCGAGCGCGGGTTTTAAAATATTGGCCGCATCCATGCCCCCCTCACTAGCCCCAGCCCCTACAATCGTGTGGATTTCATCAATGAATAAAATCACATTCGCGCTTTTTTTAACTTCTTCAATCACCTTTTTCAGGCGCTCTTCAAACTCGCCTCTGTATTTCGCTCCAGCCACCAATAAGCTCAAATCTAAAGCGATAACCCGTTTGTTTAAAAGCGTTTTAGGCACTTCCTTATTCACAATGCGTTGGGCTAACCCCTCCACAACAGCCGTTTTCCCCACTCCAGGCTCGCCCAGTAAAATAGGGTTATTTTTTGTTTTTCTTATCAAAATTTGCATCATGCGAATGATTTCTTCATCTCTTCCGATCACGGGATCCAGCTTATTTTCTAGGGCTTTTTGCGTCAAATCAATGCCAAATTTTTCTAAACTTTCCAAATTGGAATCGTCGTTTTTACCTTGGATAGTCGCGCCTTTTCTCAAAGATTCTAAAGTTTTTTGCAATTCCTTAGTGTCTAAATAAGGCTTTAGAACGCTTTCAAAAAGGCTCATATTCGCCAAAAGATACACATCGGTAGCGATGAAAGAATCGCCCCTTTTAGCCATCAAACCTTGAGCGTTTTCTAAACTTTGGATTAGAGTTTGGTTTAATTGGATATTTTGCTTGCTGATTTGTGAAACTTTAGCGAACTTATTCAACTCGCTTTGAACGCTAAGTTTTAAAGCTTCAATATCCACAGGCATTTTTTGTAAGGCTTGAATGAGAATGCCTTGGGAATTATTAAGCATGGCAAAAAGCATGTGCATGGGCGTTACTTCAGCGTTTTTGTGGTGTAAAGCTAAAGCGATCGCGCTGTCTAAAGTCTCATGCAATTGGTCAGTCATTTTTTCAAATAAATTCATTATCAATCCTTTTTGAGTTTTAAAATCTACTATTTTACACTATTTTAACTCTCAAAGGTTTTTAAAACGCTCACACTAATGACAAACTCTCCAAAATACGCTTTTTAGACAACTCGCAATATTCTTTTTCAATCTCTAAACCCACGCTAAAACGCCCTAAAGCGTTCGCCTCTAAAATAGTCGTGCCAGATCCGCTAAAAGGATCAAAAATCGTGTCTTCCAAAAAAGAAAACAATTTAATGCAACGCCTGGGTAATTCCCTTGGGAATGGGGCTGGGTGTTTTAAGCGCTTTTTGGATTCGCCGCTAAAACTCCATAGCCCGTTCGTGTAGAGTAAAAATTCCTCTCTACTCATCGTAGAAGTTTGTTTTTTTCGTTTGTATTCGTTTTTATAAAAAACGACGATCAACTCCACAGGAGCGATCGCATAGGGCGCACTAGCTTGCAGCCAACTCCCCCAAGCGGTGCGTCTTGAAATATTGCTTTCATTCCAAATGATCGTATTTTGGTATTTCCAACCGCATTCTTTAGCCACTATAGTAATATCAGCCCCCAAACTTTGCTTGCCATGTTTATTCGTATCTAAAGGGACATTCAAGCACAATCTCGCTTGCTCCTTACCCCAAAAATAACAATTTTTAAGCCAATTTTTGCACCAATTCAAATAATCATCATAAGCCCTAAAATCATCACTCCCTTGGTATTCAATACTCAAATTATAGGGCGGTGAAGTAACGCACAAATCATAAAAACCTTTTTCAAAAGTCTCTAAAACGCTCGCATCGCCATGGTATAAATCCAATTTTTCCAAACTGAAATAAGGTTTCATAAAAGCCTTTTTAAATCTTCTAATAAATTCTCTATGCCCTTAATTTTAGAGCTTTGATCAAAATGGCTTTTGGCTAAATAAAGGCCGTCTAATTCATGCTCCATAACGATCCTGGCTTTTTTAGGCTTGTCTTTAAAACTGATTTCATCATCGTTATCCGGTGTTATCATGAAAACTTTAATGTGAGAAGTTATAGGCGATTGCAAAAGCTTTAATTTCCAATAAGGCGTTTCTGTGAAACGCTCTCTAAACGAATTTTTTACCGATAAAATCGCTAGGATTTTGACATTATCCTTGTTGGTTTGATAAAGAATTATATCTCCATCAGGTAAGACGCTATACTCTCCAAAATGCACCAATAAAGCCCGTTTGACCTTATCCAACTCGCCATTAATGCACTTAGCCCTTAAGATCTTATCGTTCGTCATTTTGACATTGTTTTTAATACAAAAATCTTTTAATAAAAGTTCTATGATTTTTTCTAACACCATTCCAATTACGCTGACAAAACCTTGTCTGGCCAAAATACTAGCCTCTTCTTTGCTTTTATTTTGCTTGATATAATCGTTCATTTTATGATTTAAGAAGCGTTCTTTTTCTTGCGCGTAAAAAACCTGTAAAAACTTGTAAGGCTCAGGTTGTTCTCTCATAAAATCTTTAAAACGCTCTAAAATCGTATCGGCTAAACTCAATCCAAACACCTTAATCCATAGAAATCCATCAAATTATAATACAAAACTTTTTGATAATGGCTGGCGTTTGAAACAAGCTATAATATTGACATAATTTAATCAAGGGCTAGATATGCAATTTTTAAATCAGTCTTTAGGATTTTTGGTTTTGATGCTAAAAGAAGTTCAAGCGATGAATTTTTAGAAATCAAACAAGTATCCTTTCAAAGTCAATTAATCAAAGAATTTGAATTTAAAATGAAACCCATTGATTCAAAAAAACAAGAGCTTATCAATCTTTTTAATCTCAAGTTTGGTCGTTTTTCTTGGGAAAATTATCTTGCATAAAGTTTTTATCATGGAAGCTTTGGAGTGCTTGAAAAGAATAGAAAAAGAAAGCATCCAAACGATCTATATAGATCCCCCTTATAACACCAAGAGTTCTAACTTTGAATATGAAGACGCTCATGCTGACTATGAAAAATGGATTGAAGAACATTTGATTTTAGCAAAAGCTGCGTTAAAACAAAGTGGTTGCATTTTTATTTCTATAGACGATAATAAAATGGCTGAAGTTAAAATCATTGCCAATGAAATTTTTGGAACGCGCAATTTTTTAGGCACTTTTATCACCAAACAAGCCACAAGGTCTAACGCTAAACACATCAACATTACCCATGAGTATGTTTTAAGCTATGCTAAAAATAAAGCGTTCGCTCCTGGTTTTAAAATCTTACGAACGCTTTTGCCCATTTATGCTAAACCCTTGAAAGATTTAATGCGAACGATTAAGAATGTTTTCAAACAAAAAGGACAAGCTCAAGCCCAACTTGTCCTAAAAGAACAAATCAAAGAATTATCTAAAAAAGAACATTTTAATTTTTTAAAAAATTATAATTTAGTGGATGAAAAAGGTGAGATTTATTTCGCTAAAGATTTATCCACGCCTTCACACCCACGCAGTGTAGCGATACAAGAAATCAGTCTTTTTTTAGAACCCTTAAAAAGCAGAGGGTGGAGCAGCGATGAAAAGCTTAAGGAGTTACATTATCAAAACAGACTTATTTTTAAGAACAACCGCCCTTATGAAAAATATTACCTAAAAGAATCGCAAGATAATTGTTTGAGCGTGTTGGATTTTTATAGCCGACAAGGCACAAAAGATTTAGAAAAATTAGGCTTAAAGGGGCTTTTTAAGACGCCAAAACCTGTAGGATTGATTAAATATTTATTACTATGCTCCACCCCTAAAGATTCTATTATTTTAGATTTTTTTGCAGGTAGCGGGACAACAGTGCAAGCGGTTATAGAAGCTAATAGAGATTATTGTTTGAATTGGTCTTTTTATTTGTGCCAAAAAGAAGAAAAAATTAAAAATAACCCGCAAGCTGCTAGCATTTTAAAAAACAAGGGGTATCAAAACACGATTTCAAACATCATGCTATTGCGTTTAGAAAAGATCATTAAAAGAAGTGAATACGAAATTTTAAAAACAAAATCTATTTTATTTTAAATATTATTTTTCAAACCCCTACACCCTATCCACGCTCAAAATGGTAGCGCTCGCTCTGGCTTTTTCATTACTCAATTCAATTTTATCGCCCCTTTTTAATGCCTCTAATTCTACCGCTTGATGATTTTTACTCACAAACGCCCCGAATTGGGGTAATTTCAAATGTGCATGAGCGAGTTTAAGGGCGTTTTCTAGCCTGTTTAAACGCTCTGTTTTAGTTTGTAAAAAAGGGCTTGTCAATGCTTGAATAGAGATTTTTTCTAAAAGCGTTTTTTTAAAGCGTAAAAATTCTAAGGTTTTATTTTCTAAAGCGATTTTTAATTTCTCTAGTTTTAAAGCGTTTAAATGGTGCTTGTTTTCAAAACTCAATCGTTTTAAAGAAGCCGCTAAATGCTCTAAATGCGCCTTTTTTTGATGCAGTAAAATTTTAAAAGAGCGGTGCAATTTCACATTAAACCCATCAAGTCTTTGCAACCATTCATCGCTGCTAGGGAGCAAAATCTCCATCGCGTTTGAAGGTGTGGAAGCCCTTAAATCCGCCACTAAATCGCTCAATAAAAAATCGCTCTCATGCCCAATAGCTGACATGCTGAAGGTTTTAGCCAAATACAGAGCATCAGCGATTTTTTCATCATTGAAAGAATACAAATCCTCCATGCTCCCTCCACCCCTAGCCACTACAATCGCATCAAAAGCGTTTTTTGTGTCATGAAAACTATCCGCATAAGCGATGCTCTCCACCACGCTTTGAACGCACCCTTCCCCTTGCATTAAAGTGTTGATACAGACTAATTCGCATATTGGCCATCGTTTGGAAGCGATCTTTTTCATGTCCGCCCAAGCGGCTGAATTTTGAGAAGTGATGACTGCCACTCGTTTAGGAAAATGCGGTTTGGGTAATTTATTTTCTTTATCAAAATAGCCTTTAAGGCGTAATTTTTCTTTCAATTGCTCTAAAGCTAGGGTTAATGAACCTATCTCTTTAGGCTCTATTTCAAAGCAATTGATTTGATAATCCCCCCTTGGAACATACACGCTAATGCCCCCAAAAACAACCATTTCCTGCCCTTCTTTTAAAGCGAATTTGAGCCTGTTAGCGTTCCCTTTAAACAGCACGCATTTAATAACCGACTGGCTGTCTTTGAGCGAAAAATACGCATGGCCGCTCACCTTATGGACAGTCAAATTACTCACTTCCCCTTGAACCCTAACTTGCAAAAAAGTCGCTTCTAGAAGGGCTTTGATTTGCGCATTGATTTCGCTCACGCTCAATACATGCACCAACTCCCCCTTTTATAGCAAACGAGTGATGTCATTGAAAAGCCCTAAAAACATGACAAAAACCAAAAACCCCACCCCCGCTAGCCACAACGCATTTTGTATGGGTGTTGGCAAAGCGATATGAAAAATATTTTTAAAAACGACCCCTAGCATTTGCGCCCCATCTAAGGCTGGAATGGGTAGTAAGTTTAAAATCCCTAAATTGATAGACAAAAACGCCCCAAACAACAAAAGCATGCTCAAGCTATTGGCATGGCTTAACGCTCCCACAATGCCTACCACCCCACTCAATTCCTTAACTGAAGCGCTCCCCATAATCAAACGCCTTAAAGAATCCACAATCAAAACAACGCCCTCTTTAAACCGACTCAAAGCCTTTTCAAACGCTTGAAACAAAGAATAAGAGACAACGCCCATTTTTTGCATGTCCGGTTTGATGCCTATCGCTTTATACCGGATCATTTCATTAGGATCATTAGAATCGCTTATCACCGCCACGATTTTAGGGGTTAGGCGTTTTTCTAAAATCTGATTGTTTCGCTCTATTTCTAAAATTAACTCGCCTTGAGAACGCGCCACTATGCCCCTAATCTCTCCAAAACTTGCTATTTTTTGATGGTTGATAGAAAGGATTCTATCCCCCTTTAACAGCCCGGCCTCTAGCGCGTTTTTTTCTAAACCGCCAATGACGGGCAGTAAGACTTTTTCCCCACCCAATGCCAGAAAAAAATACACTAAAACCGCAAAAAGAAAATTAAAAAACGCCCCCCCAAACAATATCCATAGCTTTTGGAAAGGGCTTTTTTGCGCGTAGCTATCATTCGCTTGATTAGTTTTATTTTCTTCATTTTCTTCTTTATCCATGCCCTTTAATTTCACATAGCCCCCAAGCGGGATCAAAGACAAAGCGAATTGCGTGCCAAAAAGCTTAAAAAAACAGAGTTTTTTGCCAAAACCAATGCTAAACACTTCCACTTTCACCCCGCAAATCCTAGCAATAACAAAATGCCCTAACTCATGGACAAAGATCAAAAACGCCAGCATTAAAACCGCTACAATGAACATCATACCCCTGCAGGCTCTTTTACATTAGGATCTTTTAGGGTTGGCTCTTTGGGAGGCGTGGGTGGTGTGGGGGGCATGGGATCTGTGGTTTTTTGATTTTCTTTATTTTCTTTTGGGGGTTTTTGCCACAACTCTGTCAAAGCCGCCGCTTTTTTAGGATCCATTTTGGCTAAAATTTTACCTAATTCTTGGGGTTTTAGTGCCATTAAAATTTCTAAGGCGTTTTGAGTGGGTAGATTTTCTAAAATCAGAGCCGATTTAGAATCTTTCATTTTAGAATAAGTCTCGCCAATCTTGCTGTCTTTAGCCTGCTTGATTTCTCTTAAAATGCCTTCATTTTCTTCTATCAAATTTTTAAGGCGTTTCTTTTCTTCTGTTTGTAAGGTTTTAAAGGCTTCTTCTTTAGCCGCTAAATTTTTCAGTTTTTCTTCCACTTCTTTTTCTTTTTGGTTTAACAGATCGTTTTTTTCATCTAAAAGGCGGGCGTTTTCGGTTTGCAAGATCCTCAAAGACTGCTCTTTTTCGCTCAATCGGCGCAAATCGTCTTTTAATTCGGCTTTTTTAGATTCAAAAATCGCAGAGCATTGCAACAATTCTTGTGCGACTTCTTCACTAAAGAGCGCTTGTAAAATCAAGCCCATTAACAAGATTTTACGCATGCAAACCCTCTTTTTGCCAGTGTAAAATCATGGCGTTTTCGTCCAAAAGAGCCTGCTCTTTTTTTTCCAAAATTTTCTGTTCTTTTTGCTTTTCCTTTTCTAAAATGATTTTAGCTTTTTCTAATTCCTGGTTAGCCAAAAGGTAATCTTTTTCTAAAATCTTTAAATCCTTATTTAAATTCTCGCTCTCTTGTTGGTAATATTCTATCTCCAATCTTAAAGCGCTTTTTAATTGCTGGGTTTGTAAAAAAAGGCTCATTCCCCCCAACTCAGGGTTTTTAAACGCGCTTAGTTGGGCTTGTTTGTCCAAAATTTCTCGCTCATTTTGTTGCAATTTTAAGCGCTTGCTTTCAAGCTTTTGCTCTATTTTTTCTAACGCAAGGGTTTTTAATTGCACCAACACAGAAGCGAATTTTTTCATAGAAAAATCGTGTCTTCTCTTTCAGGGCTTGTAGAAATAAGGCCAATTTTCACCCCCACTTCTTTTTCAATAAAACGGATATACTCTCTAGCGTTTGGCTCTAAATCGTCTAATTTTCTCACGCCCACGCTTTTTTCCCAGCCTTTAAAAGTTTGATAAATCGGCACGCAATCTTTCAAATCGCTAGGGAAAGCCTCTAATCTTTCGCCCTTTCTTTCATAAGCCACGCACACTTTAATCGCATCAATCCCATCCAAAACGTCTAATTTCATTAAAGCTAATTGCGTGCAACCATTCAAAGCGCAAGCGTATTTTAAAGCCACCAAATCCAGCCACCCGCAACGCCTTG
>ASYU01000087.1:0-999 GCA_000448465.1 Helicobacter pylori PZ5056
AATCGCTAACCAGTATTTGAGCAAGGGTTCAAGCGTTTTGATAGAAGGGCGTTTGACTTATGAGAGCTGGATGGATCAAACAGGCAAAAAAAACTCCCGCCACACTATCACAGCGGACTCGTTGCAATTTATGGATAAAAAGTCAGACAATCCCCAAGCAAACGCCATGCAAGATAGCATGACGCATGAGAATTTTAACAACGCTTATCCTGCTAATCATAACGCTCCTAGCCAGGATCCTTTTAACCAAACCCCAAGTTATGCACAAAACGCTTACGCTAAAGAGAATTTACAAGCACAGCCGTCCAAGTATCAAAACAGCGTGCCTGAAATCAATATTGATGAAGAAGAAATCCCCTTTTAAGGGTGAAAATTAAGGAGACATTATGGAAAGAAAACGCTATTCAAAACGCTATTGCAAATACACTGAAGCTAAAATCAGCTTTATTGACTATAAAGATTTAGACATGCTCAAGCACACGCTATCAGAGCGCTATAAAATCATGCCAAGGAGGTTGACAGGCAATAGCAAAAAGTGGCAAGAGAGGGTGGAAGTAGCGATCAAAAGAGCCCGCCACATGGCTTTAATCCCCTACATTGTGGACAGGAAAAAAGTCGTGGATAGCCCTTTTAAACAGCACTGAATTTTTTAGGGCTGATGGGGGGCATGCCCTTTTAATCTTATTTAATCTTCGTTCTATTTTTGTTAAATGTTGGTTGTAAAAGCGTTAAAAGCGTTTTTAAAATCCAATTAAAAGCGTTCAAAGGTAACGCAAAAAAGCAAAAAATGGCACAATTTTTGTAAAATTACAAAAAAAAAAAAAACGCTTTCATGCTATAATACGCCCCATGCTTAATGCATCAAAATACTAATTTAAAAAGGAGAATATGATGAAAAAAACCCTTTTACTCTCTCTCTCTCTCTCTCTCTCGTTTTTGCTCCACGCTGAGGACGACGGCTTTTACACAAGCGTAGGCTATCAAATCGGTGAAGCCGCT
>ASYU01000088.1:0-8547 GCA_000448465.1 Helicobacter pylori PZ5056
ATGCACACGGCTAATTTTGATCCGCCCGGCCCCTCGCACACAGGCATTCCTAAATCCCCAGGATACCATGGTTCAATGGGATTCCATGGGAATAGCTTGCGGTATTTTAGAATGATTTTACCTTGCGGATCAATGATAATGGCGGTGTTGTAGGGGTTTTTGTTAGAATCAGGATTGCGTTCCATGGTTGAAAAAACACCATAAACTTTCGCCTCTTTACACGCTTGAGCGTATAGCTCTGTCTCTTTACCCGGGACATCTAATAAAAACTCTTCGCTAAGCCACTTAGCGGTATTCAAACCTTGCGTGCTATACTCAGGGAAAATGATAAGTTCCACTCCCGGATACCCCGCTTTAGTCGCATGCAAGGTTCTAATAATGCTTTCAATATTGTGATCAATGTCCTTACGGCTGTTGACAATTGGCACAGGAAACTGAATGGCTGCCACTAAAAACCCTTCAATAGGTTTGCCCATACTACCGATACTTCCCATAATAACTCCTTCTAAAAGTTTTTTCGCAATAACAATAACAATTATTGCGAGAGAATGCTATTGCAAGAGAACTAATTTAGAGTAAATGCGAGATTTTTTGATAAAAAGATTTAAATCTATTTTTAAAGCGCTTTTCAACTTCTATAGGCGCTATTTTAAAAACCCCTAAAAGCCCTTTAACAATTCCACAAATTCTTTAAAAATATAATGGCTTTCTTTGGGGCCGGGGCTGCTTTCTGGGTGGTGTTGGACAGAGATAATGGGAGCGTTTTTATAACGCACGCCCTCAATGGTGTTGTCAAAAAGATTGCGGTGCGTGATAACAGCGATTTCTTCAATGTCTTCAGGGACGCAATAGTTGTGGTTTTGCGCGGTGATTTCAACGGCGTTTGTTTTTAGGTTTTTAACGGGGTGGTTGCTCCCATGATGGCCAAATTTGAGCTTGTAAGTAGGGTAGCCTTGCGCGATAGAGAGCAATTGATGCCCTAAGCAAATGCCAAACATGGGGATTTTAGCTTCAATAAGTTGTTTGATTTCGCCAATTTCTTGCTGCAAACTCAAAGGATCGCCTGGCCCGTTAGAGAGGAAAATCCCGCTAATTTCTTTTTTTTCATAGGCTTTAATCAGCTCGTTCGCTTTAGTGTGGTGCGGGTAAATAAGGGCTTTTAACCCCACATTTTGAAGCTCGTTTAAAATATTGCCCTTAGCCCCAAAGTCTAGCACTGCGATAATTTTATGAGAGGTTTTTTCATCAAAAGGCTTGTAATCTAGGGTTTTGAAATCAAAAGTCGCGCGCTGGTGCGTGGTGATTTTTTGCGTAGAAACGCTAGACACTAGGGGGGAGTGAGAAATTCTAGGGGCGTTTTTTAAAACCTCTTCAAGCTTGTTTCTGTCATGCTCTATCGTGGAAGCGACCATCATCAAGCACCCATGGTGGCGTAAGGTTTTAATCAAACTCCTGGTATCAACGCCACAAATCCCTAAAACGCCACGCTCTTTCAAATAAGCGCTCAGGCTAAAATCCGCCCTTGAATTAGAAAAAAATTCGTTGTAATGGCGCACTAAAATCCCTGCGCATGAAAAAAAGGATTCATCATCTTTAAAATTAGCGCCCACAACCCCAATTTCAGGCATGCTAAAAACCACAAATTGCCCCTTATAGCTAGGGTCGCTAATGACTTCTTGATAGCCGCTCATAGAAGTGTTAAAAACAAGCTCGCCTGCTTGCGTGCCGCTAGCCCCAAAACTTTGTGCTTGCAAAAAAAGCCCGTTTTCTAAATAGAGAGAGATCATTATAAAAAGCCTTTACGCCTTAATTCTTCTTCATAGAGCCTTTCAAACACAAGCTCGTATTCATCGCTCCCTACGGGCAGTTTGCGTTTGTAATGCTTGATTTTTTCATGCACTTCATTTTCAATGCTTTCATACGCTTTAGAATAGGTGTCAATGGATTTGTAAATCAAATTCCTTATCAAATTCTCAGACACGCTAAACATGATCAAATCTTCATCTAAGATTTTATTCAAAATCTGGTGCGACAAATCGTTGCACCTTTCTTCCCAAAACAAATGAAAGCCCTCTTTTTGAGCGATCTGTCTTTTAATCATCCAAAAAAGCTGCCTTTCATCCATCCGCATGAATTCTATCTCATCGGTGTTTTCTTCTAAAAGCTCTCTGGCTTGCTCATCTATGGCGTTTTCTTTTTTAACGCTCTTTTCCAAAATTCCTTCTATCAATTCGCACAATAATTCTCTAGGGGCTTTTAATTCTAATAGTTTTGAATGGATAAAGTCGTTAGCAATCTTATGGCTTATGTGGGTGATATGGGTTAGTTTGAGTCTCATGATTTTTCTCGCATACTTTATTTATTTTTAGAGTGTATTTTATCGTTTTTTAGATAAAACGCTTTTTAAAGAATTAATTTAATGGCGCACCAAACTATAGGATTGTAGAATTTTATCAGCGTAGATGATTGTAATATCAGGGCGTTTTTTAGAAATCTTAGTGTTAATGAGTCTTAACCTCCCCCCTTCTTTAATGCCATAGAATTGGAGCCTTAAAGCGAGTTGTTTATCGTTAGTGCGGATTTGATGAATGCCCCTTAATTGCAAGGCTGTAGCGACTTCTTTGGCTAAGAAATGCCGGTTTAATAATTTTTCATTAGCGCCAGAAATTTTACTCCCCCATAAAAAAAGCGTTTCAGTGAGCATTAAAAGATACAAACTAAAAACGCGCAAATAATACTGCCCCCTAAATTCCTTTAAACGCACCCTAAGGCTATTTAAAACGCTTTTAATGAACAAGGGTAAGCCGATTAACGCTAAGGGGGCGAAAGTTTTCAAATCTATCTCTTGGCGCATGCTCAAAAGCAAAGGGAAAAGCCAGCCGCTCGCGCTCATAAAGGCTAGTAACGATGGCTTTTTATCCAAAAGGGCTTTATAGAGCGTATAAGGGTAGTAGAGGAACAATAAGGGCGAATATAAAAGCATGAGTTCTAAGCATGTGTCTATAAAATACCCGCTAGGCAAGCCTTTGTTGAAACTCCCGCTAAAAAGAGCGGTATTCACGCTTAAACCCACCAAAATAAAGATCGCGCTCTTAAAATAGCGTTTTCTTAAAGCGTAGGCAAAAACCCCTAGTAAAAGCGGGATGAACGCGCCGTCTAAAAACGCGCAAGCGCTAAGGGTTAAATAAGGGATTTTTTGGGTTTTGATATACAAATAGCTAACCAAAAGCCCAAGGCTTAACACCAGCACGCTTTTAGCCAGTAAAATCGCAAAGAGATTCACTCCAGGCAATAAAGCGTAAGTCAACACCACATAAAGGGCGTCTTTAGGCTTTTTTAAGATCTTTCGCCCTATGAGATAGAATAAAAACATGTTGATGACGTGAGCGATCAAAAAAGGCAACCTCAAAGCCAAATCGTTTTGACCTAAAATGGCGGTGCTTTTTTGAGCGATTTGAACAAACCATGCGCTGCTATAAAAAAAGTCTTTCGCTTCATTGTAGCTGATAGAAATTTCTTCACTCATCAACAGCCCCAAAGCTAGGACTAAAAAAACCATGATGGTAAAGACTAAATCGCTTAAATCAAAGCTTCTTGTTTTTTTCTCTGGATAAATAAAGTAGCGGAAATATAACAGAGCGCTTTGTAAGGGGCTTAGTTGCATGGCTTAAATTTTTTTTAATTCTTTTAAAAGAGCGGGCAAGGCAATGAGTAAGCCTGAACATAAAATCAAAGCCACCCCTAAAGAGCTTTTAAGATCCAAGAATGTATCGCCTAAATACAGCCCAAACAACAGCCCCCAAACAATGCGGGTGTATTCAATCGGGGCAATGATCCCAGCGGGTGCGTTCATGTAAGCATAAGTTAAGAAATACTGCCCTAAAGTCCCACTAACCCCTATTAAAGAAATCCACAAAATGTCTTCTTTTCTAGGGATATGAATGCCTGTGGATAAAAAAGGAATATCAATAAACATGCCTATTAATCCAAGAAGGCTCATGCCAAAGGCGAACGCTAAAATCACGGCTTGCTTGTCATAATATTCCCTCAAATCCCTTAAAGTGATATACGCTAAAGACACAAAGATCCCGCTCAATATTCCCATAATGATTTCAACTGGTCCTACATTTTCCACGCTAGGATCTGAAATCAGCACCACCCCCACTAGCCCGATGCATGCAGAAATTAACGCGCTTCTTTTGAGCTTTTCTTTCAAAAGAAAAGGGGAAAGAAGCACCGTATAAATGGGCGCGCATTGCGAGAAAGCCGTCGCTGTGGCGAGCGAAATTTTTTCAATATTATAAAAAAACGCTAACATGGCCAAGCCCCCTACAACTACCCTAAAAGCGAGCTTTTTAAAACCGCCCTGTTTGTAACTCTTCAAGCGGTAGGGTTTGAAAGGATAAATAAGTAAGAGTAAGAGCGTCATGGTAATGGAGCGGTAAAACACATTTTCCATAGGGGAAAAATAATCCGCTGTGATTTTAACAAACGCGCTCATGATTCCAAAGCATAAGTTCGCCAAGAGTATCATTGAAACGCCAAATAAAATGGTATTACGCATGCCTTTTACCCATCAATAAAGATTTTTAGGGTAGTTTAACCTAAAATCTCTAATTAAGGATTAAAGTTTTTAAGCTCTAAACGCATAAAAGTTGCATTGATTGATAAAATCATGGTATAACAATGCTCTAGGAGTTTTGCCTTTTGTTTATCCATTTTAAGCTCCTTATAGAAATATGAAAACACAAAAAACACGAATCCTTTTTGAAAATAAACTCCTAGACCCTTTTTAAAGGGTTTGAATGCCATTATTAGGAAACTCTTTTAAGCTTTTTAAATTTTTTAGTCTCATTATGGAATGAATTTTGCTTAACATTAGCGTAAAATTCAATTTTAGGAAATTCACATGGCTGTTTCTTCTATCAATCAATTTGATTCTAACCTCTATGGGCTTTTAAACGCTAAAAGCGCTCCTAAAGAAGACCTAGCTCCTATTGAAGGCGCAGAAAAGATAGAGCGAGAAAAAAAGGACGCTCCAACAGAAAACCTCCCCTTTAACCCTGACAAGCGAGAGACTTACGGCTTTTTGGTTTTAGAATTGATGAGCGATAGAGAGTATGAGGCTTTTTTAAGGGCTACGGCCGGAATGGATGAGAGCCAAAAACGCTTGGCCGCTCAGTCGCTCTATAGTTTGACGGATTTTTATAACGGGAAATTCTCTAAAGAAGTGGAAAACGCCCCCAAACAACCAATAAATGGCTTGCATAAAAAAGCCCTACAAACCTTTAACGCTACCAACCATAACGCTTTTTTGCAACGCTACCAAAACGCTTACAACAACCCTTCAACGATGGATGTGATTCTTTAAAGATTAGGGTTAATCAAGGATTGATTATCAAAAACGCTTTTGAGCGTTTTGATGATAACCAACGCCCAGTGGGATCAAAACCAAAATTGGGTTCAATCCGCTTCTTCCAAACTCTTAAACACTTTGATTAAATCTATATGCTCATCAATGTCATGCACTCTTAAAATGCTCGCTCCATTTTGCAGCGCCATTAAATGCAAGCTCAAAGTGCCAGCGAGCCGGTCTTGAACTTCACGCCCAGTGATAAGCCCGATCGTGTTTTTACGACTCGCTCCCACCAATAAGGGTTTTTTGAATTTGAGAAAGTGGCTTAAATGCTTGATTAAGGCCAAGTTATGCTCTTTTAATTTAGCGAATCCAAACCCAATATCTAAAATAACATCTTGAAGCGCGTATTTTTCTAAAACCTCTAGTTTTTCCTTAAAAAAACGATCCATTTCATCAAATAAATTGTGGTAAAAAACATTTTCTTGCATGTCTTTGGGGGTTTTTTGAGTATGCATTAAAATGCAAGTGGGCCGGTAATCTCTTGCGACTTCTAGCATTTCAATGCTATTAAAACCGCTCACATCATTAAGGATGGAAAAATAATGCTCCAAAGCCATTTGGGCGGTTTGGGCATGGTAGGTGTCTATGCTAAAATGGGCGCATTGGTAGAGTTTTTGGGATTTGATTTCTAATAAAATTTCTTTTAAGCGATCTTGCTCTGTTTTTGGATCAATGATTTCACTCTCTGGCCTTGAACTGGCCGCGCCTATATCAATGAGCGTGATACCCTTTTCTAGCAATTGATAGATTTCTTCAAGCGCTTTTTTGCTACTAAAACGGCTCTTTTCATAGAAGCTATCCGGAGTCAGGTTTAAAACCGCCATGATCTGAGGAGCGTTAGGCTTAGGGGCTTTGAGGTGGCTTTTTAATTCTTGCGCTAAATGTTTAAGCCCAAAGGGTTGGGAATGGCACTTAACAATAAGGCGTTCTAATTGGCTAGCGCTCGCAATCAACACCCCATCATAAAAAGGCTCTTTAGCCAAAATACAATCTCTTGGCGTGGCAAAATCGCCCCCAACGCTTATGGCCTCTTGCTTTAAAATGAGCGTTGCGCTTAAGGGCAGATGTTGGATTTCAAAAACAAAGCTGACACCTTTTTTATGCATATGGGTTTGAGCGGATTTTTCTGATCCGGTTTTTAAAAGGGCGTTTTTGAGCGCATCAGGGTTAAGGCGTTTTACAATCATGGCGTTTTCTTTTTAGATAAAAGGCTTAAAAGTAGGGGCAAAAGATTGTAGCTGAGCTTGTAATAAGAGCTGTTAGCCTTGATCGCTAAATCAAAGGCTTGCAATTCTTGCTCGTTTAAGGGGATCTTATGCCTGTTAACGCTCTCTAACAGGCTTTCAATTTTTTCCCTCTGATTTTCTCTGGAATCAAAATTTTCTTTTTCTAAATTTTTTAAAAACGCATAAATATCTTTCAAATCCAACCTGGATAAATCCAAATTTAAAGGTTTTAGGGGGATTTTTTGGCGCCTGTCTTCTTTGATTAGGCGGGATTTAATGGTGGCTAACACATGGTTTGGGCTTTTAGCGAACATGATAAAACAAACGTTATTCGGGGGTTCTTCTAAGATTTTTAAAAGCGCGTTTTGGGCTTCTATGCCATAACTGGGCGCGGCGATTAAAAAGGCGTTTAATTCGCTGTGTTTGAGGTTGGCTTTGGATAGGACTTCTTTGGCATGCTCTATTTTAAAATCCTTGTTAAAAGTTTTGATCACCTTTTTGTCTTTTTCAATGATCTCGGTGTAGAATTTAATGTGGTGTTCAAAAAGGCTTGCAGTCTCTTCTAGGCTCTCTTCAAGATTGTCCGTATAAATAAGGCGGTTGGAGTTTTTCACAAAGTAACCTTATTGTATAGCGCACTAAAAAGCGCGTTTTCAAAGAGTTTGAAGAGTTGCAATAATTTATAATCTAGCAAGCTATCATGCTCTTTTAAAAGCAAGCAATCTTCTTTAAGCTCTTCAAAAAGCCATAAAAAACTAGGGATTTTACTCAATAGTAAGGTTTTTAAGCCTTCATTTTCAATTTTCCCAACATGCCAAAACATGGGGTTTTGATAAGTCATCTCTATGGTGGCTAGAGAGAGATTCGCATCGTTTTTGGGGTAGAAAGAAGAAGCGTTAAAATCAATGACGGACAATAAGGGGCGCTCTTTTAAATCTTTAGGGTTTAAGTTAGAAAGAATGTAGTTTAAAAACCAGCGCCTAGAAGAATCCGCACTCACTAACAGCGATCCGCCATTAAGCACATGCGAGATGGTTTGTGCGATGAGTTTTGCATAACTTGATCGCTCTAATTCCAGCCACCCGCTTTGTTGGGCGATAAACTCCCCTTGATCGTGCACAAATTCCTTGATCCAGTCGTAGAAATTTTTCATTGATCTAATTGATACACCGCATGCAAAGTTCTAACCGCTAATTCAGCGTATTTAATGTCAATCAAAACCGAAATTTTAATCTCGCTTGTAGAAATCATCATGATATTGATATTGTCTTTGGCTAGGGCTTTAAAAGCGACGCTCGCTACCCCAGAATGCGACTTCATGCCCACGCCCACTATGGAAACTTTAGCGATATTTTCATCATAATCAATGGAATCCATTTGTGCTAAAAAAGGCTTTAAGGCTTGCTTGGTTTCTTCTATTTGGGTTTTAACGATCGTAAAATCCAAATCGGTTTTGCCGTCTCTGCCGATCGTTTGGACTATCATATCCACATTAATGCGATACTCCGCTAAAGCGCCAAAGATTTCAGCGGCAATGCCAGGTCTGTCTTCCACGCCCTCCATGCTCACACGAGCCTGATTTTTATCCAATGCGATCCCACTCACTATAGGGGTTTCCATGCGTTCTCCTTTAAAATCTTTTTCAGCCACAATGAGCGTGCCTTCGCTATGGTTAAACGAATTGCGAGTCACTAATTTCACGCTGAGTTTTTTAGCTAATTCTACCGAGCGGTTTAATAAAACTTTAGCCCCCATAGAAGCCAGTTCAAGCATTTCATCATAGCTGATTTGCGTGATTTTTTGAGCCTTTTCTTCAATGCGCGGATCAGTGGTATAAACGCCATCCACATCCGTATAAATTTCGCACAAATGCGCTTTTAAAGCCCCGGCCAAAGCGACCGC
>ASYU01000089.1:0-822 GCA_000448465.1 Helicobacter pylori PZ5056
GTTTCTCGCTTCTATCCCTGTGCATGTCGTGCTGAAAAAAACCCCGGGGCTTGATGGGGCAGGCATTGCGTTAGAGAATTATTTACTGCATGATAAGATATAGTAGCGTTAGAATAGGAGCGGCTTATACAAGGGGTGCGTTTAAACGCACCAAACAACGCTACCATATAACCAACAGCTATAAAATTAGTTAAACCTATAGAAACATAAGCAAACCATAAAAACGATACAATAGCGGTATTTTAATCAAACAAGGAGTTTTAATGAGAGTTCCATCTAAAGGTTTTGCTATTTTTTCTAAAGACGGGCATTTCAAACCCCATGATTTTAGCCGCCATGCTGTAGGTCCTAAAGATGTGCTGATTGACATTCTTTATGCAGGGATTTGCCATAGCGATATTCATAGCGCTTATAGCGAATGGAAAGAAGGCATTTACCCTATGGTTCCTGGGCATGAAATTGCTGGGGTCATCAAAGAAGTGGGTAAGGAAGTTAAGAAATTTAAAGTTGGCGATGTGGTGGGCGTGGGCTGTTTTGTCAATTCATGCAAAGCGTGTAAGCCTTGTAAAGAACACCAAGAGCAATTTTGCGCCAAAGTGGTATTTACTTATGATTGTTTGGATTCTTTCCATGGCAACGAACCCCACATGGGCGGTTACTCTAATAATATTGTCGTGGATGAAAACTATGTGATTAGCGTGGATAAAAACGCTCCTTTAGAGAAAGTAGCCCCCTTGCTTTGCGCGGGCATCACCACTTATTCGCCCTTAAAATTTTCTAAGGTTACTAAAGGCACAAAAGTTGGCGTTGCTGGGTTTGGCG
>ASYU01000090.1:0-18538 GCA_000448465.1 Helicobacter pylori PZ5056
CACCGCTCCTAAATACGCTGGGCTGGATAAAGTCAATCCGGGGTCTATTATTTTGAGCGCGGAAATGATGTTAAGGCATATGGGCTGGGTGGAAGCGGCTGATTTGATCGTTTCTGCTATGGAAAAAGCGATTAAGAGCAAGAAAGTAACTTATGATTTCGCTCGTTTAATGGATGGGGCTAAAGAAGTGAAATGCTCTGAATTTGCTAGCGTGATGATTGAAAACATGTGAAAGAGCGTTTTTTAAGCTCTGGTGTTTGAATGCGATTGTTAGGCTAATACTATCATAAGGAATGAAGTTGATAAAATTTGTGCGTAATGTGGTTTTATTCATTTTAACAGCGATCTTTTTAGCGCTCATGCTTTTAGTGAGTTATTGCATGCCCCATTATAGCGTGGCTGTTATTAGTGGGGTGGAAGTCAAAAGAATGAATGAAAATGAAAACACGCCCAATAATAAGGAAGTAAAAACCCTTGCTAGAGATGTTTATTTTGTGCAAACTTACGACCCTAAGGATCAAAAAAGCGTGACCGTCTATCGTAACGAAGACACGCGTTTTAGCTTTCCTTTTTATTTTAAGTTTAATTCGGCTGATATTTCAGCTCTCGCTCAAAGTTTAGTCAATCAGCAAGTGGAAGTGCAATACTATGGCTGGCGGATCAATTTGTTTAACATGTTCCCTAATGTGATTTTTTTAAAACCCTTAAAAGAGAGCGCTGAGATGTCAAAACCCGTTTTTAGCTGGATTTTATACGCCTTGCTACTAGTGGGCTTTTTTATCAGTGTGCGTTCTGTTTGCGCTTTATTTAAGGGCAAAGCTCATTAATTCTTTTAGGCTTTGTTGGAAAATCACAATGGGGTTATTGGAGCGTGCATTAAAAAGCTCAATATAGGGCAAGCTCACGCTGTGAAAAGCGGTGTTGTTTCCTCTCAAATTGATAGCGATTTTATAGTCCAGTTGGTAGGATTTCAATAAAAAGTCATTCAGCAAACAATCATTGATTAAACCCAAATTGTCATGGCTAATCAAAAGCATTTTGGCTTTTAATTTTAGGGCAAAATCCAACATGTTTTCTTCTAAAGTGATAGGCACGCATAACCCTCCAGCCCCTTCAACGATGACTAAATCGTAAGTTTTGGTGAAATTGTGAAGGCGTTGGGTTAAATTGTCCGTGTCAATGAGGGCGTTTGGATCTTCTTCTTGTTGGGCGATGAGGGGGGCTGAAGCTTTATGGTAACGATAGAATGAAACGTCTTTTAAGGTTAAAGAGCGATCTAAAAGGCGGTTATCCTGCAAGAACAAATGCGCATCGCTAAAGTGGTTGGTTGTATCATTAACGCCCGTTTCAATGGGCTTTAATAAAATCGTTCTAACGCCACAAGCGTTGCAATATTTTGCTAATAACCTAGCACATGTGGTTTTTCCGGCATTGGTGTTAGTCGCACTGATAAAGAGCATGGTTTAACCTTTAAATTGATAGTCGTTACCTCTAAACTGATAAGCGCCCTCAAAGATTTGAGCTGTCAATACATTTTTGATTTGTGGTAACTTCACATTCTTTAGCGCTTCTCGTGGGACTTCAACCACTAACTCGTTTAATGATTGGTCGCTCATAGGGTTATCAATATCAAAGATGAAATTCAAGGTATTGTGGAGCGAGTTGTAGGTGATTTTATCAATTAACGCATAATTTAGTCTAATCCCCTCTGCTTGCTCTATCGCAGTTACGATGCTTTTAGATAGTCTAGGGCTGATGCTATCAAGCTGTGTCGCTAAATCTGTCGGTGAGATAAAGCAATAACCTGCATCGGTGTCAATGGTATTAGCAAGCACTTTAGCTAATAGTGTCTTACTCACTTTTTTACCTTGTCTCATAGCGTTAGCAACCTTGCGGATTTTAATATTGTGGTTATAGCTCTGTCTAAAGCTTTTGCTTGTGAGACATTTTAGTTTTTCTCTGTCAAAAATACCTTTTCGTTCCCAATCCTCTATCTCATCAATAGAGAATGATTGTTGATACCCATTAGTCCTAGAACTATTCTGTCTTGCTATAATGCTAGATTTAACAAAGTCCATAACTCCTAACCCCTCTGTATCTCTAGGTAGTCTTATCGCTTTTATTTGTGTCTTAACGATGTCTTTAAAATACACACCATAATTGTCTTTGTCCTCTTTTTTAAAGAAAGTATAGACTTTGTCTTGTAATCTTGTGAGAGATTGTGGCAATTCATTAGGAGCAGAGAATGTGATGCCTGTAAAAGTCCAATCCACTTTACCAAAATCCTTTTCTGTCGCTAATACTAAATCCACTTTGCCTGTCTCGGCGTTGTCGCAATAACAAATCGCCTCTTGATTGAAATAATTTGCCAAATCTAATAATTGGTCTTTCAAGTTAAATGAGTTACTAGGTTCGTTTTGAAACACAAAGAAACTAACTTCTTTGCTTGGTAATAATGGGTCATCTAACCTATCTTTCCAATAACCTGTTACTTGTAGATAACCTAAAAAGTGTCTCTTTTGGTCTAATAGAGATTTTAGCTCTTGTGTCCTTTTAATATTGTCTTTTTGAGTGTAGCGGTATTTTTTAACAAATTTATCGCTAGACATAAAGTCTCTCATTGTCGCATTGCTGTTTATGAACTTATCAACATAGTCTTTACCTAACTTCCTACTCAATGTCTCATAAATTCCTTTAACTAAAATCTTATATTGTGGGATAACTTTACCTGTCGGGCTAAAAAATTCCTTAACTTTAATAGATTTTGTGGGGTCAATGTCATCAGTTGCCTCTCTAAATTTAGTCTTATTCTCTTTCATTTGAGCTAAATAAAGCTTTGATATTTTGTCTTTTTCATTAGGTCTTAATCCACTACTATAAGCTTTTTTTAACAAGGCTTGTTGGTCATTAGTGAATGTGGCTTCAAAATAAGGTTTAAAAACTCTAAACGCCGAGATAGTCCCAAAAGGTAGTCCGCTTTTGATTTTATTGACAATGCTGTTAAGACTAGTGGCTTCAATTGTAGAGACTTTAATAGTCTCTTGTTGGTTTTTAAGTCGTGAGAGTTCCTCACCAAACGCATCTAGTGTCGCTCTTAAAGACAATCCACCTTTTATCCTTACTCTGGGTTTATTTTGTCTAGCTAATTTCTTGTCCGCTAACGCTTTATCAATAGATGCTGTCAAAGATAAAGAAGTGTTTCTTTGTGGCTCATCAACAAATTCTAAAAAGTCGTAATTCAATAGCATTATAGTGTCCTTTTCTTTAAGCGAGATTGTAGCGCTTTATCTTTGAGCTTTCAGCGGGTCATTAGGGTTTATTTGGTATAATATCAAAACTTCATTTAAGGTTGGTTCTTATGAATATTTTATTTGGGATTAGCGACACGCAAGAATGTTATAACGCTATTAAATTCGCTGTCAAATTAGCCCATTCGCTTAAAGAGGTTCGTTTCACCTTGTTGCATGTGAGCATGGAAGTGTTTATTTATAGCGAAAGCGGGATGATGGATTATGGCCAAACAGAAGCCTTAGAAGAAGAAAAGGCTAAGGCTTTGTTAAAGCAATTTGAAGACGCTTTCAAAAAAGAAAATATAGAGTGCGAGAGCGTTCTAAAAAGCGGTGATTTGATTGATGTGGTCTTGGATATGGCTAAGGATTATGATTTGTTATTGATCGGGGCGAGCGAGTCTAATTTATTGTATCGTTTGTTCATTTCGCACCAAAATAGCCTTGTTGAGCAATCCAGTATCCCCGTTGTGATCGCTAAGTAGCATGAAAATGCATCAAATACCCACCCCCACCATGTCGCAAGTGATCATGCTTAATGACTCCATTACGACAGCGGAATTTATGGTTTCTGCTTTAAGGGATTTTTTTGACAAGCCTTTAGAAGAAGCTCAAGAACTCATGCTAAGCATCCATCGTGATGGCGATGGGGTTTGTGGCGTTTATCCTTATGAAATCGCCATATATAAGGCGGTATGCGTGAGGGACAAAGCCAGAGCGTTAAAATTCCCTTTAAGATTAATGGTGCAAGAGGTAAAATAATGGACAAATTCAATAAAGATTTGAATGAAGTTTTATCTCATGCTTTAGATTTAGCCCTAGATTTTAACCATATCCTTTGCACCACAGAGCATGTGCTGTTAGCCATTTTAGAGCATGGGATTGGAATAAGGATTTTTAATGCTTTAGAAGAAGATAGCTACCATAAAATGGAGCAAATCCTTAAAGACTACTTGCAACAATACATTCCTTTAAAAAACGATCCAGCCAAAATACCAGACAGGAGTCCCGTATTAGCAAGAGTGTTTAAAAAAATGTATGCGAGTTACTTGGATAGCGTGGGCGTGGAAGAATTGCTTATTTTCATTTTAGAATACGATGATTGTTACGCTTCAAAACTCTTGGATAGTTTTGGCATCACTCGTTCGTATTTCAAGTCCGCTTTATTGGATTTTGATAACCCTAATGATATTAATGATAATGACATTAATAATGAAGAAGCACCCAAAAGCACTCCCCTAAAAAAATACACTAAAAACTTGAGCGCTTTAGCCCAAAATAACGCTTTAGATCCAGTCATTGGCAGAGAAGAAGAGATTTTAAGAGTCATAGAAATTTTAGGGCGCAGGAAAAAGAATAACCCGCTTTTAATTGGTGAAGCGGGCGTAGGGAAAACTTCCATCGCTGAAGCTTTAGCTTTAAAAATTGCTCAAAAAGAAGTGCCGGAATTTTTGCAAGAATATGAGGTTTATTCTTTGGATTTGGCTTTAATGGTGGCTGGGGCAAAATACAGAGGGGATTTTGAAAAGCGCCTGAAAAAAACGCTCAAAGAGATCCAACAAAACGGCCGTATCATTTTATTCATTGATGAAATCCACACCCTTTTAGGCGCAGGGAGCAGTAACGCTGGGAGCTTGGATGCGGCGAATATGTTAAAACCGGTTTTAACGGATGGGAGCTTGAAATGTTTGGGGGCGACCACTTTTGAAGAATACCGCAGCGTGTTTGAAAAAGACAAGGCTTTCAACAGGCGCTTTTCTATAGTGAATGTTGAAGAGCCTTCTAAGGAAGCGTGTTACTTGATTTTAAAGAATATTGCCCCCCTTTATGAAGAACACCACCAGGTGCGTTATAATGAAAGCGTGTTTAAGGCATGCGTGGATTTGACGAGTTATTACATGCATGATAAATTCTTGCCGGATAAGGCGATTGAATTATTAGATGAGGTTGGATCAAGGAAAAAGATCAACCCTAAAAAAGGCAAAAAAATCAGCGTTGATGACGTGCAAGAAACGCTCGCTCTAAAGCTTAAAATCCCTAAAATGCGTTTAAACAGCGATAAAAAAGCCCTTTTAAGGAATTTGGAAAAATCGCTAAAAAATAAGATTTTTGCCCAAACCGAAGCGATCAATCTTGTTAGCAATGCGATTAAAATCCAGCATTGCGGGCTTTCTGCAAAAAATAAGCCTGTGGGGAGCTTTTTATTCGTGGGGCCTAGTGGGGTGGGGAAAACAGAATTGGCTAAAGAATTGGCCTTGAATTTGAATTTGCATTTTGAACGCTTTGACATGAGCGAATACAAAGAAGCCCATAGCGTGGCAAAGCTCATCGGGAGTCCTAGCGGTTATGTGGGGTTTGAGCAAGGGGGGTTATTGGTGAATGCGATTAAAAAACACCCGCATTGTTTGTTGCTTTTAGATGAGATAGAAAAGGCCCACCCTAATGTGTATGATTTGTTGTTGCAAGTGATGGATAACGCCACTTTGAGCGATAATTTAGGCAACAAGGCGAGTTTTAAGCATGTGATACTAATTATGACTTCAAATGTGGGGAGTAAGGATAAGGACACGCTAGGGTTTTTTAGCGCTAAAAACGCCAAGTATGATAAAGCCGTTAAAGAGCTTTTAACCCCTGAATTGCGATCCAGGATTGATGCGATCGTGCCTTTTAACGCGCTCAGTTTGGAGGATTTTGAACGCATTGTTTCTGTGGAATTAGACAAATTAAAAGCCCTAGCGTTAGAGCAAGGCGTGATCTTAAAATTCCATAAAGAAGTTGTGAAATGCATCGCGCAAAAAAGCTACCAAACGACTTTAGGAGCGAGAGAAATTAAAAAAATCATTCACCATGAAATCAAAACCCAATTAAGCGATGTACTGCTCTTACAATCGTTTAAAAAACCTTGTAAGATCGCTTGCTTGTTGGAAAAAAACCAATTGGTTCTAAAAGAAATCAAGTGCTTGCAAAAGGTGAAAGAAAATGACTTTTGAAATGCTTTATAGTAAAATCCATAGGGCGACTATCACGGACGCTAATCTCAACTATATAGGCTCGATCACCATAGATGAGGATTTAGCCAAGCTCGCTAAGCTCAGAAAGGGCATGAAAGTGGAAATCGTGGATGTCAATAACGGCGAACGCTTCAGCACCTATGTGATTTTAGGGAAAAAAAGGGGCGAAATTTGCGTCAATGGTGCAGCAGCCAGAAAGGTGGCCATAGGCGATGTGGTGATCATCTTAGCTTATGTGAGCATGGATGAAGATGAAATCAATACGCACAAGCCGTGCATCGTATTAGTCAATGAAAAGAATGAAGTTTTAGAAAAGGGTTAGAGATGGACTTTAGTCAATTGGGCGGGTTAAGCGGGTTGTTAGACGGCATGAAAAAAGAGTTTTCCCAACTAGAAGAAAAGAATAAAGACACGATCCACACTTCCAAAAGCGGTGGGGGAATGGTGAGCGTGAGTTTTAATGGGTTGGGGGAGTTAGTGGATTTGCAAATTGATGACAGCCTGTTAGAAGATAAAGAAGCGATGCAAATCTATTTGATGAGCGCTTTGAACGACGGGTATAAAGCCGTAGAAGAAAACCGAAAAAATTTAGCCTTTAACATGTTGGGGAATTTTGCTAAATTGTGATGTTTCACAAAGCCCTTATTACCTTTATCGTTCTATGGTTTTTTTTGAATGGCTTAGGGGCTTATGATTTCAAGCATTGTCAGGCGTTTTTTAAAAAAGCGAGCCTTAAAAATGGGGGCGTGGCTTTAAAGGAATTGCCTAAAGGCGTGTATTTGTATTATTCCAAAACCTACCCTAAACACGCCAAAGTCATCAAATCCGATCCTTTTGTAGGGCTGTATTTGTTGCAAAGTGCGCCAAGCGAGTATGTTTATACATTAAGGGATTTAGACAAAGACGCCCTTATAAGACCCATGGCCAGTATAGGGACTAATCAAGCCACAGAAGCGCGATTATTGGTAGGGCAAAAAGGTTATGAGCGCTACGCTCAAATTTCACAAAAAACCCAAAAAAATGGCGTTATCAGCAATATTTGCTATCAAATGCTAGGGCTAGGGGTAGGGGGGAACGGCTTTATAGAAACGAAATTTATCAAGCACTTTTTAAACCAAAAAGAGCCTTATTATGGGGATATTGGGGTGCGTTTAGAAGAACATCATAAGCGTTTAGTGGTAGCGCAATTTGATCCCTTTTTCCCTAAAAACCCTTTTTTAAAAAACGATGAAATCCTAGCGATCAATGATTGCAAGATCCACTCGTTAGCGGAGTTTGAATGGGTGGTGAGCAATCTTAAATACCAAAGCCTTGCCAAAGTGAGAATCAAACGAAACCGCCAAATCAAAGAAGTAACGCTTAAAGTCAATAAGCGTTATGGGGGTTTTTTACTCAAAGACACTTTTTTAGAGCGCTATGGCATCGCTTTAGATGAGCGTTTTATTATCACTAAAATAGGCACTCATTTACCCAAAGGCTTGGATTTTTTAAAGCTTGGGGATAGGATTTTATGGGTGAATCGTAAAAGTGTTTCGTTCAACCCGAAGGCTTTAAGAGAAGCGTTAAGCGCGCCTAAAATTGAACTATTAGTCTGGCGTAAAGGCTTTGAATTTTACATTAAAGTCCGTTGAAACATTGATGAAACATGACGCTTATGAAATTATTCTTTCTTGGTTCATCACGCCTCTCACGGCGATTTTAGGGCGTTTCGCTGAATTTTTCCTCTACACCTTGCATGCACAATTGGTGTTTAATAGCGCGGTCGCTTTGGCGTTCATGCTTTTTGCTTACAGGAGTTTGAAAGAACAGAATTTTTTCAGCGCTAGCGCGCTTTTAGAGGCGTTATTATTTGTGGGGTTTTTCGTGCTGTTTAACTACGCTTTGAAAAACCCTTCGCGCTTTTATGAATTGTTTCAAAACGCTATTTTTATTGCGCCTAACATGATCACTCAAGGCCTTTCTCAAAGCTTGAGTAACTTTTCTAACCATGCGCTTTCTTTAGATTTTATCTTTAATCATGGTTTTTATGCCCTTAGTTTCATCAGCGATTTGAGCCATAATGAAATGTCTGTGTGGCTTTTTTTAAGCATCTTGCAAGCGCTTTTTTTGAGCGTTCTGTTTGCGATCATCATTTTAGTGTATTTGGAAGTGCATGTGTGGTGCTCTTTAGGGGCGCTGTTTTTAGCGTTTGGGTTTTTCAAAACCTGGAGGAGCGTTGTAATTACATGCCTTAAAAAATGCTTCGCTCTTGGGTTTTACAAGCCTTTTTTGTTATTAGTGGGGTTTTTGAACGTGTCGGTTACTAAGGCTTTAATGGACGCTAGCATGCAAGAAAAACAAGACTTAAGCCTTTTATTGGTGGTGGCGTTATTTTTGTGTTGCGTTTTTATCATCGGCGTGCCTTTTTTCATCAACGCTTTGTTTAGGGTGCAAAACAGCCTCAAAGAAACTTACAAACTCGCCACCAATTTGAGCGCTAACCTCAGCCAAAACGCCCTTAGTTCCTTACAATATATCACAACCTCGCCCGCTCCCTCTAGCGTTTCTACTTCTACAAGCGGTAGCGTTTCTAAAGAAAAGGAAACGCATTCCCCCACATTTAAGGTAGAAACCACTCAATTAGATGTAAAAATCCCAAATTTCAAGCAAAAAAAGGTTAAAAAGGATACAATAAATACAAAAAATGAAATTTAAATAAATGGGAATTTAATGAGGATTTTTTTTGTTATTATGGGACTTGTGCTGTTTGGTTGCACCAGTAAGGTGCATGAGATGAAAAAAAGCCCTTGCACCTTGTATGAAAACAGGTTAAATCTCGCATGAAAGAAAAGCCTTTCAATAGCGAGCAATTGATCTATTTAGAAGAGCTTTTAAGCCACCAAGAAAAGCATTTAGAGAGCAAGCTTTCTGGTTTTTCGGTGAATGATTTGGACATGCAAAGCGTGTTTCGGCTAGAAAGGAACCGCTTGAAAATCGCTTATAGGCTTTTAGGTTTGATGAGCTTTATTGTGCTTATTTTAGCGATCGTTTTAATCAGTATCCTGCCCTTACAAAAAACCGAACACCATTTCGTGGATTTTTTAAACCAGGACAAGCATTACGCCATTATCCAAAGAGCGGATAAAAGCATTTCCAGTAATGAAGCGTTGGCTCGTTCGCTCATTGGGGCGTATGTGTTAAACCGAGAGAGTATTAATCGCATTGACGATAAATCCCGCTATGAACTGGTGCGCTTGCAAAGCAGCTCTAAAGTGTGGCAACGCTTTGAAGATTTGATTAAAGCCCAAAACAGCATCTATGCGCAAAGCCATTTAGAAAGAGAAGTCCATATCGTCAATATTGCGATCTATCAGCAAGACAATAACCCCATTGCGAGCGTGTCCATTGCGGCTAAACTAACGAACGAAAACAAGCTCGTGTATGAAAAGCGTTATAAAATCGTATTGAGCTATTTGTTTGACACCCCGGATTTTGATTACGCTTCCATGCCTAAAAACCCTACCGGCTTTAAAATCACTCGCTACAGCATCACTGAAATCGCACCGACTAACAGGGGCGATTGATGCGGAAATTTTTATACGCTCTCATGGGCTTTTTGTTGGCTTTTAGCGCTTTAAAAGCCGATGATTTTTTAGAAGAAGCGAACGAAACGGCCCCGGCGCATTTAAACCACCCCATGCAGGATTTAAACGCCATTCAAGGGAGCTTTTTTGATAAAAACCGCTCAAAAATGTCCAACACTTTGAACATTGATTACTTTCAAGGGCAAACCTATAAAATCCGCTTGCGTTATGCGATGGCGACCTTATTGTTTTTTTCAAAACCCATTAGCGATTTTGTTTTAGGGGATAAGGTGGGTTTTGATGCGAAAATCTTAGAGAGCAACGATCGTATTTTACTCATCAAACCCCTACAAATTGGCGTGGATTCTAATATCAGCGTGATTGATAATGAGGGTAAGATTTTTTCTTTCTATGTGTTTTCTACCACTTTCACCAGCTCCAAACACCCTAATTTGCAGGTTTTCATAGAAGATAAAAATTATTATTCCAACGCTTTTTTGAAGCCCCAAAAAGAAAATAAAGAAAATAAAGAAAATACCCTTGAAAACGCTCCCACAAACAACAAACCCTTAAAAGAAGAAAAAGAAGAAACTAAAACCCCAGAAGAAGAGACTATAATTATTGGCGATAACACCAACGCCATGAAAATTATTAAAAAAGACATTCAAAAAGGTTATAAGGCTTTAAAAAGCTCTCAAAGGAAATGGTATTGTTTAGGGATTTGTTCTAAAAAATCCAAGCTCTCTTTGATGCCTAAAGAAATCTTTAACGACAAGCAATTCACTTATTTCAAATTTGACAAAAGATTAGCGCTCTCTAAATTCCCGGTGATTTATAAGGTCGTTGATGGCTATGATAACCCGGTGAATACAAGGATTGTAGGCGATTACATTATCGCTGAAGACGTTTCTACTAAATGGACTTTAAGGTTGGGCAAGGACTATTTGTGTATCCGTTTTGTCAAAAAGGAGCAAAGGTGAATAAGTGGATTAAAGGGGCGGTTGTTTTTGTAGGGGGTTTTATAACGATTACAAGTATTTCTTTAATCTACCACCAAAAGCCAAAAGCCCCCCTAAATAACCAACCAAAACTTTTGAATGACGATGAGGTGAAATACCCCTTACAAGACTACACCTTCACTCAAAACCCACAGCCAACTAACACAGACAGCTCTAAAGACGCCACCATTAAAGCCTTACAAGAACAGCTCAAAGCCGCTTTAAAAGCCCTAAACTCCAAAGAAATGAATTATTCTAAAGAAGAAACTTTTAAGAGCCCTCCCATAGATTTAAAAACAAACACAACCCCCCCTAAAAAAGATTTTTCTCCAAAGCAATTAGATTTATTAGCCGCTCGCATCACCCCTTTCAAACAAAGCCCTAAAAATTACGAAGAAAACCTGATTTTTCCCATGGATAACCCTAAGGGCATTGATGGTTTCACTAACCTTAAAGAAAAAGACACCGCCACTAATGAAAACAAGCTTTTACGCACCATTACGGCTGACAAAATGATACCCGCTTTTTTGATCACGCCCATTTCTAGCCAGATCGCTGGTAAAGTGATTGCGCAAGTGGAAAGCGATATTTTTGCTCACATGGGCAAGGCCGTCTTAATCCCCAAAGGCTCTAAAGTCATAGGCTATTACAGCAACAACAACAAAATGGGCGAATACCGCTTGGATATTGTATGGAGCCGCATCATCACTCCCCATGGGATTAATATCATGCTCACTAACGCTAAAGGGGCGGACATTAAAGGTTATAACGGCTTAGTGGGGGAATTGATTGAAAGGAATTTCCAGCGCTATGGCGTGCCGTTACTGCTTTCTACTCTCACTAACGGCTTGTTGATTGGGATCACTTCGGCTTTAAACAACAGAGGCAATAAAGAAGGAGCCACCAATTTCTTTGGGGATTATCTTTTATTGCAATTGATGAGGCAAAGCGGCATGGGGATCAATCAAGTGGTCAATCAAATTTTAAGAGACAAGAGCAAAATCGCTCCTATTGTGGTGATTAGAGAGGGAAGTAGGGTCTTCATTTCGCCCAATACTGACATCTTTTTCCCTATACCCAGAGAGAATGAAGTCATCGCTGAGTTTTTGAAGTGACTCAAAAACACCCGATTAAAAACGCTATAATAACCCTAAAAAACAAAAGAGAGCCTGACAAGAAAACGCATGAAAATTAAAAATATCTTATTGAGTGGGGGGAGCGGCAAACGCTTATGGCCTTTAAGCCGTAGCCTATACCCTAAGCAATTTTTAAAGCTTTTTGATCATAAAAGCTTGTTTGAATTGAGTTTTAAAAGAAACGCTTCCTTAGTAGATGAAACGCTCATCGTGTGCAATGAAAAGCATTATTTTTTAGCCCTAGAAGAAATAAAAAACGAAATCAAAAACAAGAGCGTGGGTTTTTTACTAGAAAGTTTGAGTAAAAACACCGCTAACGCCATTACTTTGAGCGCTTTAATGAGCGATAAAGAAGATTTACTCATCGTTACGCCAAGCGATCATTTGATTAAAGACCTTCAAGCGTATGAAAATGCAATAAAAAAAGCGATTAATTTAGCCCAAAAAGGTTTTTTAGTCACTTTTGGGGTGAGTATTGAAAAGCCCAACACCGAGTTTGGGTATATTGAAAGCCCTAACGCTCTAGATGTCAAGCGATTCATTGAAAAGCCAAGCCTAGAAAAAGCGATAGAGTTTCAAAAAAGCGGAGGGTTTTATTTCAATAGCGGCATGTTTGTTTTCCAAGCGGGCGTTTTTTTAGACGAACTAAAAAAGCATGCCCCTACTATTTTAAAGGGGTGCGAAAGAGCGTTTGAATCGTTAGAAAACACGCATTTTTTTGAACAAAAGATCGCTCGTTTGAGCGAAAAGAGCATGCAAGATTTAGAAGACGTGAGCGTGGATATAGCTTTAATGCAACAAAGCCACAAAATCAAAATGGTAGAATTGAACGCCAAATGGAGCGATTTAGGGAATTTTAACGCCCTTTTTGAAGAAGCGGCTAACGAGTCTAAAGAGAATGTCAGCCTGAATCAAACGCCCGTTTTTGCCAAAGAGAGCGCAAATAATTTAGTGTTTTCTCATAAAGTGAGCGCTCTTTTAGGCGTTGAGGATTTAGCCATTATTGACACTAAAGACGCTCTTTTAGTCGCTCATAAAGACAAAGCTAAGGATTTAAAAGCCCTAGTGAGCGAGATAGAAATAAATAACCAAGAATTGTTACAAACGCACACTAAAGTGTATCGCCCTTGGGGGAGTTATGAAGTCTTGCATGAGAGCGGTTGTTACAAGGTTAAGATTTTAGAAGTCAAACCAAACGCTAGGCTTTCTTTACAAAAGCATTTCCACAGGAGCGAACATTGGGTGGTGATTAGCGGGATGGCGAGCGTGGAGTTGGATCACCAATCGTTTGAATTGCAAGCTAACCAATCCACTTATATCCCTAAAAACACCCTACACCGCCTGGCTAATTATGGCAAAATCCCTTTGATTATCATAGAGGTCCAAGTGGGCGAGTATGTCGGTGAAGACGATATTGTAAGAATTGATGACGATTTTAACAGACAAAATCAAAACGCCTAATAAAGAAAATTTAATAAAGGAAAAATAATGAAAGAAAAAATCGCTTTAATCACCGGGGTTACCGGGCAAGACGGGAGCTATCTGGCCGAATACTTGCTCAATTTGGGTTATGAAGTGCATGGGTTAAAAAGGCGCTCTTCTAGCATCAACACTTCTAGGATCGATCATCTGTATGAGGATTTGCACAGCGAGCATAAAAGGCGTTTTTTCTTGCATTATGGGGATATGACCGATAGCTCTAACCTCATCCATTTAATCGCTACCACTAAGCCTACAGAGATTTATAATTTAGCCGCTCAAAGCCATGTGAAAGTCTCTTTTGAAACCCCCGAATACACCGCTAACGCTGATGGTATTGGCACGCTAAGGATTTTAGAAGCCATACGGATTTTAGGATTAGAAAAGAAAACACGATTCTATCAAGCCAGCACGAGCGAATTGTATGGCGAAGTCTTAGAAACCCCACAAAATGAAAACACCCCCTTTAACCCACGAAGCCCCTATGCGGTCGCTAAAATGTATGCCTTTTACATCACCAAAAATTACAGAGAGGCTTATAACTTGTTTGCGGTTAATGGCATTCTTTTTAACCATGAAAGTAGGGTAAGGGGCGAAACTTTTGTAACCCGTAAAATCACACGAGCCGCTAGCGCGATAGCGTATAACTTAACGGATTGCTTGTATTTAGGGAATTTAGACGCTAAAAGAGACTGGGGGCATGCCAAAGATTATGTGAAAATGATGCATTTAATGCTCCAAGCACCCACCCCACAAGATTATGTGATCGCTACAGGGAAGACCACAAGCGTGCGCGATTTTGTGAAAATGAGCTTTGAATTTATCGGTATCAATTTAGAATTTCAAAATACAGGGATTAAAGAAATCGGTTTGATTAAAAGCATTGATGAAAAAAGAGCGAACGCTTTAAACTTAAACTTAAGCCATTTAAAAACAGGCCAAATCGTGGTGCGCATAGACGAGCGCTATTTCAGGCCTACTGAAGTGGATTTGCTTTTAGGCGATCCCACTAAGGCAGAAAAAGAGCTAGGCTGGGTTAGGGAATACGATTTAAAAGAGTTGGTTAAGGACATGTTAGAATACGATTTAAAAGAATGCCAGAAAAACCTTTACTTGCAAGATGGGGGCTATACTTTAAGGAATTTTTATGAATGAGATCATTTTAATCACCGGCGCCTATGGCATGGTGGGGCAGAACACGGCGTTGTATTTTAAAAAAAACAAGCCTGATGTTACCTTACTCACCCCTAAAAAGAGCGAATTGTATTTATTGGATAAAGACAATGTTCAAGCCTATTTGAAAGAATACAAACCTACAGGCATTATCCATTGCGCCGGGAGAGTGGGGGGTATTGTCGCTAACATGAACGATCTTTCAACTTACATGGTTGAGAATTTACTCATGGGCTTGTACCTCTTTTCTAGCGCTTTAGATTCGGGCGTGAAAAAAGCCATTAATCTGGCGAGCTCTTGCGCTTATCCTAAATTCGCCCCTAACCCTTTAAAAGAGAGCGATTTATTGAACGGCTCTTTAGAGCCGACGAACGAAGGCTACGCTTTAGCCAAACTCTCTGTGATGAAATATTGCGAATACGTGAGCGCTGAAAAGGGCGTTTTTTATAAAACTCTAGTGCCTTGCAACCTTTATGGCGAGTTTGACAAGTTTGAAGAAAAAATAGCGCACATGATACCAGGGCTTATTGCTAGGATGCACACCGCTAAATTAAAAAATGAAAAAAATTTTGCGATGTGGGGCGATGGCACGGCCAGGAGAGAATATCTAAACGCTAAAGATTTAGCCAGATTCATCGCTCTCGCTTATGACAATATCGCTTCAATCCCTAGCGTGATGAATGTCGGCTCTGGCGTGGATTACAGCATTGAAGAGTATTACGAAAAAGTCGCTCAGGTTTTAGACTATAAGGGTGCGTTTGTCAAAGACTTATCCAAACCAGTGGGCATGCAACAAAAGCTTATGGATATTTCCAAACAAAAGGCTTTAAAATGGGAATTAGAAATCCCTTTAGAGCAGGGCATCAAAGAAGCTTATGAGTATTATTTGAAACTTTTAGAGGTTTGAAATAAAATCAAGGCTCTTATAGAGTTTAAAAACGCTTTGCTATTAAGCGTTGGACTAGCGATTTTACGACATTGTGCTTATCAATTCGCTTCAAACAAACTTGAGCCATTAAAAGGGTTTGGTCGTTTTACTTTCAATCTTAAGCGTTTTCAAAAAATAAGGCGTGTTAGCATTTTAATTTTTCATAAAGAGCTAGGGAGTGGGGAATGTTGAGATTAACCACCGCTTGCTTTAAATCAAAACTTGTATTTTACAACCAGTAGCTATGATTGGCATGAGATTTATCTTTTATATG
This sequence comes from Helicobacter pylori PZ5056, assembly GCA_000448465.1. Classification (GTDB taxonomy): domain Bacteria; phylum Campylobacterota; class Campylobacteria; order Campylobacterales; family Helicobacteraceae; genus Helicobacter; species Helicobacter pylori_CI. Next base: position 15,850 of record ASYU01000090.1, read on the forward strand.
AGTAGGCATTCCCTCTATTAAATTGAATGTCTTGGATTTTATGCTGTCTGTTTTAGAGATGATTATCAGTTGGTTTTCACTTTCCAAAATCCCAAATCCCTTTATCAGTCTTTATACTAACTTCTTTGATATGCTGACAACGAAGTATATAAAATTGATAGCTATCGCCAAATTTTAGCGTTTTATTGATCTTGAAATAAGGAAATCCATCGTTATCACAATTCCCACGATTGATTTTTGCGCTCAATATAGCGATACTATCAACATTTGAAATGATGTTTATCCAATAAAGACTGTGACCATACCTACTGAAAGTTACTTCTATGTCTATTGGTGGTTTTTCACTACCACTAAACCCCACAAAAAACACAGCAAACCCAAAAATGACCGCTCATATCAAGCCCGTTTTTTTGTAACACCCACTATTAAAACGCTCTCTTATTGTAAGTTTTCTCTCAAATAATTTGAGTATAGCAGACTTAGATTTAGGCGATCTCTAAAAATTTTAGAGGGCAAAGGCGGTAGGGTTTTAAAAAGCACGTTAGTTTTAACAAATCCTAGGCAATAATTCGCCCTCTGGCACCTCTAAAATCCTTTCAAAACCCCATGCGTTCTTTAAAACCACGCTAGGATAAGGGTTTTCAAACACTCCGCCGATCACGCAGGCGTTTTTCGCTTTCTCATTACTTTTTAAAATTTCTAAGGCTTTAGGGGCGTCTTTTTGATTGAGCGCTAAAACAAACACCCCCTCATTGGCTAGCGCATAGGGTTCTAGCCCTAAAATCTCACAAATCCCTTTCGTTTCTTCTTTTAAGGGGATTTTTTCTTCTTCTATAACGATTTTCACTCTGGAGCTGTTCGCCCATTCATTCAGCACGCTCGCTAACCCGCCCCTAGTCGCATCTCTTAAAGCATGAATTTTGAGATCGCTTAAAAATAGGGGTTTTAATAAGGGATAGAGCAGTTGGCAATCGCTTTCTAGAATCGTTTTAAGCTTGATTTCATTACGCATCGCAAACAGGCTTGCCCCATGATTGGCGATCGTGTCGCTTAGGATAATGGCTTGCCCTGGTTGTAAATGGCGCGAAGAAATCCCTGGCTTGATGATTTTACCTATACAAGTTGTATTGATAAAAAGCTTATCCACGCTCCCCTTTGGCACGACTTTAGTGTCTAGGGAGAGGAGTTTTAGGTTGGCTTTAAACAATTCTTTTTGTATGGATTGTAAAATTTGCTTTAAAAGAGGGATTTCTAAGCCTTCTTCTAAAATAAAACCCATATTCAAAAACAGAGGTTCGCCCCCTTGCACGCTCACATCATTCGCGCTCCCGCAAACGCAAAGCTTGCCTATATCGCCCCCATTAAAAATTAAGGGCGTGATGACAAAACTATCCGTGCTTACGCAATATTCCCCACTAGCCTTAAATGTAGGGGCGTCTTCATCAAACGCAACAATCCATTCTTTTAAATAGGGCATGAAGACTCGCTCAATCAAAGCGTTTGTTTCTTTCCCTCCGTTCCCGCATGCTAGAGTTACGCTATCCATTTTTATCCTTTTTATTCTTTTTTGATGATTGTAGGGTTGAAATACGCCATTAAGGCTTGACCGACAGGGATACTGCTGTCATTAGGGGGGAAATGCTTGTGGAAAAAATACTCCCTTTGAAGCTTTTTGAATCGCTTGGCTAATTGTTCGCACAACAATTGGTTGCAAAACACGCCTCCACTACACACCACGACATGCCCTTTAAAGGGCGCAATCAAAGCGGTAATGATTTCTACTAAGCTGTTAAAAAATTTCTTAGCGATGCGTTTGGGTTCTAAAACGCCCAAATCCTTTTCAAACGCTTGATAAAATTCCTTCAACCGCACCACGCTGTTTTTGATTTCAAAAGGGTAAAAGGCGATCTCATCGCTTTGTAAGGCTAGATTTTCTAAAACCTGCCCGCTCTCTGCTTCAAAACTGATCGTTCCCACTAAATCCAAACTAAACGCCACTATATCAAACAAACGCCCTATGGAATTGGTGGCGACGCTTTGAATTTTTTTGTCATGCATTTGTTTAAAAATTCCTAATTCGTCTTCTTTGAAATGCTTTTGAACGCGTTTTAAAAGCTTGTTGAGTTGGTGTTTTAAAGCGATTTCTAAAACCAGGCGTTTAGGCTCTTTGATCGCTTTTTGCCCCCCTAAAAGCCAAAATTCTTCAAACCTAGCCACTTCTTCAATGCGTTCAAAATCCCCCACAAAACACTCCGCCCCATAAACCTTATTTTCATAAGCCCCACTCCCGTCCCAAACAATACCTATAAAGGGGTGGTTTAAATGCGGATCTTGTAATAATGCGTCTAAGATACTCGCTAAAAAGTGGGCATGGTGGTGCTGGACTTGCAATAAGGGCGTATTAAATTCAAAAGCCATTTTAGTGGTGGTGTAGTTTTGATGCTTGTCGCAAGCTAAGAGCGTGGGCTTGAAATCATAAGTTTTTAAGAAAAAATTCAAGGTTTCTTTAAAGTGTTTTTCATTTTCTAAAACGCTCAAATCCCCACAAAAAGGCGAGAGTAAAACAACGGAAGTTTCGCTATCTAATAAGCTAAAATGCCCTTTTTGCTCCGCTCCAAGCGCTAAAATCTTTTTGGGCGGATGGTTAGAGCGTTTGGGCAAAGTGAGGTAAAGGGGGGCAAACCCCCTA
>ASYU01000091.1:0-3416 GCA_000448465.1 Helicobacter pylori PZ5056
GGCATGGGAAAGACCGCTACAAGGGGCGGTAAAGGCCAAACCGCAAGGACAGGCTATAAGGCTAAAAGAGGCTTTGAAGGAGGGCAACAACCCTTACAACGCCGTTTGCCTAAAATAGGTTTTAGGACTAAAGACTCTCATATCTATTCTATCAATGTGGAAAAGAATGAAGCGATTAAAAATTTAGAAGAAATCACTTTTTCAAGCTTGTGCGCTTTACACCATTTCCCCCTTTATATTGAAGGCGTGAAATTGATCGGTAAAGACGCTAAAAACTTGGCTTCTAAAATTAAAGATGAGAGAATCAAAACAAGCGGGCAGAAGTAATGCCCCTATCAGCTTGATTTAAGAGGAATAAGTTATGAATAAAGCCATTGCTAGTAAGATACTCATCACTTTGGGTTTTTTATTTCTCTACAGAGTCTTAGCTTATATCCCCATTCCCGGCGTAGATTTAGCAGCGATCAAGGCTTTTTTTGACAGCAATTCCAACAACGCTTTGGGGTTGTTTAACATGTTTAGTGGGAATGCGGTTTCTCGCTTGAGCATCATTTCTTTGGGTATCATGCCCTATATCACTTCTTCCATTATCATGGAGCTTTTGAGCGCGACTTTCCCTAACCTGGCTAAAATGAAAAAAGAGCGAGACGGCATGCAAAAATACATGCAAATCGTGCGCTATTTGACCATTTTAATCACCCTAATCCAAGCGGTGAGCGTTTCAGTGGGCTTAAGGAGCATTAGCGGAGGAGCGAATGGGGCGATCATGATTGATATGCAAGTCTTTATGATCGTTTCAGCGTTTTCTATGCTTACAGGGACGATGCTGCTCATGTGGATAGGGGAGCAGATCACGCAAAGAGGCGTGGGGAATGGGATCAGCCTTATTATTTTTGCTGGGATTGTTTCAGGAATCCCATCAGCCATTTCAGGCACATTCAATCTGGTCAATACGGGCGTGATCAATATCTTAATGCTCATTGGTATTGTGTTGATTGTTTTAGCGACGATTTTTGCGATCATCTATGTGGAATTAGCTGAGCGCAGGATCCCTATTTCTTATGCGCGTAAAGTGGTGATGCAAAACCAAAACAAGCGCATCATGAATTACATTCCTATTAAGTTGAATTTAAGCGGGGTGATCCCCCCCATTTTCGCTTCAGCTTTGCTCGTGTTCCCTTCTACGATTTTACAGCAAGCCACAAGCAACAAGACTTTGCAAGCGATTGCGGATTTTTTAAGCCCGCAAGGGTATGCGTATAACATTTTGATGTTCTTACTCATCATCTTTTTTGCTTATTTTTATTCTTCTATCGTGTTCAATTCTAAGGATATTGCAGATAATTTGAGGCGTAATGGCGGGTATATTCCAGGGCTTAGGCCTGGAGAGGGGACTTCATCGTTTTTGAATGCCGTAGCGAGCAAACTCACTTTGTGGGGTTCGTTGTATTTAGCGCTCATTTCTACCGTGCCTTGGATTTTGGTTAAGGCTATGGGCGTGCCTTTTTACTTTGGAGGCACGGCGGTGCTGATTGTGGTTCAAGTCGCTATTGATACCATGAAAAAGATTGAAGCGCAAATTTATATGAGCAAGTATAAAACTTTAAGCGCGGTAGGCTTTTAATGGCAATCTCTATCAAAAGCCCAAAAGAAATCAAAGCTCTAAGAAAAGCCGGGGAATTAACCGCACAAGCGTTAGCCCTTTTAGAGCGAGAAGTAAGGCCTGGGGTTTCACTTTTAGAGCTGGATAAAATGGCTGAAGATTTTATCAAATCCTCGCATGCTAGGCCTGCTTTTAAGGGGCTTTATGGTTTCCCTAACTCTGTGTGCATGTCCTTAAATGAGGTGGTTATTCATGGCATTCCTACGGATTATGTTTTACAAGAAGGGGATATTATAGGCTTGGATTTGGGGGTGGAGGTGGATGGCTACTATGGCGATTCAGCCCTCACGCTTCCCATAGGCGCAATAAGCCCGCAAGATGAAAAATTGCTCGCTTGCTCTAAAGAGAGCTTGATGCATGCCATTAGCTCAATTAGAGTGGGCATGCATTTTAAAGAGTTGAGCCAGATTTTAGAGGGTGCTATTGTAGAAAGAGGTTTTGTGCCTTTGAAGGGATTTTGCGGGCATGGCATTGGTAAAAAACCCCATGAAGAGCCAGAAATCCCCAATTACCTAGAAAAAGGCGTCAAAGCTAATAGCGGTCCTAAAATCAAAGAGGGCATGGTATTTTGCTTAGAGCCTATGGTGTGTCAAAAACAGGGCGAGCCTAAAATACTAGCGGATAAGTGGAGCGTGGTTTCAGTGGATGGGCTTAACACAAGCCACCATGAGCATACTATCGCCATAGTTGGCAATAAAGCAGTGATTCTTACGGAGCGTTAATGGCAAGAGATGATGTTATAGAAGTGGATGGGAAAGTGATTGAGGCGTTGCCTAACGCCACTTTTAAGGTGGAGTTAGACAATAAGCATGTGGTGTTGTGCCGTATTTCTGGAAAGATGCGCATGCACTACATTAGGATTGCTTTAGGCGATAGGGTCAAGCTAGAGCTTACGCCCTATAGTTTAGACAAGGGTCGGATAACTTTTAGATATAAATAATTTAAGGGTTATTTCAATGAAAATATGTTAGTATAAAAGTTTTTAGTAGTGCCTAATTTTTTCAAAGGAGAAAAATCATGAAAGTCAGGCCATCAGTGAAAAAGATGTGCGATAAGTGCAAAATTATTAAAAGAAGGGGCGTTATTAGAGTGATCTGCGCTACCCCTAAACACAAACAAAGACAAGGATAAAGCATGGCAAGGATTGCTGGTGTGGATTTACCAAAAAAGAAGAGAGTAGAGTATGCCCTTACCTATATTTATGGGATTGGGCTTAAGAGTTCTAGAGAGATTTTAGAAGCGGTGGGCATTTCTTTTGACAAACGCGTGCATGAATTGAGCGAAGATGAAGTGTCTAGTATCGCTAAAAAAATCCAGCAAAGCTACTTAGTAGAGGGCGATTTGCGTAAAAAAGTTCAAATGGATATTAAATCCTTAATGGACTTAGGGAATTATCGTGGGATCAGGCATCGTAAGGGTCTTCCTGTGAGAGGCCAAACCACTAAAAATAACGCTAGGACTCGTAAGGGTAAGAAAAAAACCGTGGGTAGCAAGTAGCGGATAAGGAGATGATGATTTAATGGCTAAGAGAAATGTAACGGCTAAAAAGAAAGTAGTCAAAAAGAATATTGCGAGAGGGGTTGTTTATATTTCAGCGACCTTTAACAACACCAACATCACTATCACTGATGAAATGGGCAATGTGATTTGCTGGAGCACGGCGGGAGGTTTAGGGTTTAAAGGCTCTAAAAAATCCACCCCTTATGCGGCCCAACAAGCTGTAGAAAGCGCTCTAAGCAAGGCTAAAGAGCAT
>ASYU01000092.1:0-3852 GCA_000448465.1 Helicobacter pylori PZ5056
ATGCTCGCCGGCTCTTGCGGCTTCAATAGCAGCGTTTAGGGCTAATAAATTCGTTTGATCAGCGATGTCTCTAATCATATCCACCACGCTTTTAATGTCTTCGCCTTGAGAGATCATCTCTTGGCTTTTAGAATCAATTGTTGTAATAATATTAGTGATTTCTTCTAAGGATTGGGTGGTGTTTTTCAAGCTTCTTTCTTGCTTGTGGGCGGTTTTAGTTAAATTATCCACGCAAGTTTTTAAGTCTTTGGATTCATGATTGAGTGCGTTCGCAAACCCTAAAGAAGCTTTAAGCATGCTAGAAATTTCTTGCCCTAAAGTGTTGAGCGCTTTTTCCATGTTGGCTTTGGGGTTTTGGATGTGGTGGGTGAAATCCAGGTTTTTATAATGCTCTAGGGCGTTATTTAGGGCTTCAATATTGGCACCAATTTGGTTGCGGAAATACTGGATAATACTATTAATCGTATTTCTTAAAGCTTGCAAATCTTTATTTTTAGGCACGCATGCGATTTCTTGCGTGAAATCCCCATTTTCCACAAAATTAGCCACTTCAATGCTGTTTTGAATGGCTTTATTATCGGCTTGAATGTTTTCTTGGGTTTTAAGAATGTTTTCATTGATAGAAGCTTGCATCTGCCCGATTTCATCATAAGCGCTTGGGGGCGTTAGACTTATGGCATGGTTATTTTTGGGGTTATTGAGCAAGTTGAAAAAATCATTTAGGGTGTTATTGACCCTACTGATGCGTTTGGTTACGAGATTGGAAATGATAATAAAGACTAAAAAGGCTAACACCAGCACGCCTAAAATCAAAGTGGTGATAATAATGTATTTGGTGTTTGTGGCTTCTTTAAAGACTAAAGATTTATTGACATATTTCCCAATTGCCCAACGCCAATGATTGCCGTTATCCCCTTTTTCTTCAAAAAAATCAAAGGGTTGTATGGCTAAAAAGGTTTCTGTATTCCCGCTCAATGAATGGTAGCTCAAAGTGCCCGCTTCGTTTTGATTGTAATACTCCACAGCTTTAGCGACTCTTTTATCTGGATTGATAGCGCTTAAAATCTTATCTTGGATCTCACGATTAGGGCTGATTAAAAGCCTGCCATCTTTCCCCATTAAAAAGGTGTTGCTCTTTTTCTTGCCCACCACATCGGTATGAAAAGCGTCAATGTTTAAAAAGAGATTCAGCGCGCCTATAATATTTTGATTCTTACCCATTAGGGGGAGGGTAATATCCATGCCATAGATTTTATTGCCATCAACCTCTTTATAATAGGGATCTGAACGGGTTATATTTTTGAGCGAACGGATTTGATTGATCATGTTTTCATTGAGCGCGGTATTAGGGTAGGCGATTTTTGAATCCATGCTCATGGCAGTGATAATTCGTTCGTTATTATTCGTATAAATCGCGCTAATCAATAACACATGAGGGTTTGCCAGCAAAAACTCAGAGAGCATGCGTCTTTTTAGGGTGTCGTTGATAGCGCTATTTTCATCGCTTAAAAATTTTTCAAGGGTGTTAGCGCCAATAAAAATGCGCTTAATGATGCCTTGAATTTTAAAACTGACTAACTGAGCCTTTTTTTGCAACAATTCTGTGGCTTGGCTTTGCAACACGCTTTCAACCTTGTAGCTGATAATAACGCCCATAACAGCGCTAATGACAATAACAACCGCACACACCATCACCACAATCTTAAAACCAATTTTTGTAGATTTCATTCCCTTTGCCCTTTTAAAACGAATTGATAGAGAATGATTATTATACATTATTTTGAAATTTTAATAAAAAAGAGAGAACAAAAAAGAGAATAAAAAAGCAGAAAATAAAGGAGAGCCAAAGCCCTCCAAAACTCCCCCAAAGAAGAGAAAAAGAAATAAAAATTACCTTTTAGAGAATTGTGGGCTTCTTCTGGCCTTTCTTTTACCATATTTTTTGCGTTCAACCACCCTTGAATCTCTGGTGAGCAAGCCCTTAGGTTTTAAAATGGCTCTAAAAGCAATATCATAAGCGTTCAAAGCTTTAGAAATGCCATGCCTTAAGGCTTCCGCTTGCGCTGAGTAGCCCCCACCAAAAACCACCGCTTTAATATCCACAGATTGCTCTTGTTTGGTTAAAAGTAAAGGTTGCATGACTTTCATTTTAATGGCTTCATGCCCACCTAACCATTGATTCAGGCTTTGCTCATTGATACTCAATTCGCCTTTACCCGGAGTGAGCCACACTTTAGCGATAGCGGTTTTTCTTTTACCGGTAGCATAGATTTTTCTCATTTAGCGTCCTTTTTGCTAGTTTGTGCGGTGTGAGGGTGCTTATCATCACGATAAACTTTGAGTTTTTTAATCATCGCTTTCCCTAATTTCGTTTTAGGGAGCATGCCCCTAACGGCTAAGTGGTAGAGCTTTTCAGGGGTTTTTTCTAGCATCTCTTGGAGAGTCTTGCTCTTGGTACTGCCAAAATAGCCTGAATGGGTAAAATACTCTTTATCTTCTAATTTCATGCCTGAAAATTTAACCTTATTAGCGTTGATAACCACCACAAAATCCCCACAATCCACATTAGGGGTATAAAAAGGGCGGTGTTTCCCTCTTAAAAGCACAGCGATTTCAGTGATCAAGCGGCCAAAAACTTTGTCCTTAGCGTCTAAAACGACCCAATCACGAACGATGTCATTGACTTTAGCAGTCTTTGTCATGAGAATCCTTTGATAAAATTAAAGCACTCATTATAAGGAAGTAAGCTTAAATATTGCTGAATTTAAGGAAAGTTTAAAGTTTAAAAATAGGGTTTTTTAATTTGATTGCTTTTGATTTTATGGTAAAACCCATTTCTTAAGTAAAATTCATTTCCTTAAGGGGATAGGGAGGTATTTTGAAATAACCCTCCCCTACAGCCCCCAACTAAAAACCCCCTAACCCCAAAAAGACTGCTTTTAAGGAGGCTATCACTTGCTTTTCGCAAGCTCTTTTATTGTATTTATTTTAAAAAATGCCTTTAAGCTTTTTTAATTTTGTTACTCATGCTTAATAAGCCAAAGCCTTTATTTTTGCTTTTGATTAAGCCTTTCTTCTATCTTTTTGATTTGTTGGCTCATTTTAGCGCTCGCATTGATCTGATTGATGAGCATGTAAAGGTTTATCATCATCAAAAGAACCACCACAATCCCTAAAAAAAACACGATTTGAACGGCCTTTTTAGCGATTTCTCGGGCTTCTTGTTCGTTTTGCATGCGTTTTTAATTTTCCAATTCTTCTGGGGATAAATCTTTATAAAAGCGTTCTAATTCAAAGCTCTCGCCCAAATACGCAGCGATTTCTTGGGAATCCACAAGGGCGTTTTGCAAGCAACTCGTCGCGCCTGGAGAGGGGGTCATGTTGAAAGTGATGCCTTTATGGGTGCAAATCTTTTTTTCACCTAATTCTAGCTTTCGCTTGGTTCTGTCTAAAACTTGCGGGCGCACTTCGCCAAAACCATGAGCGTATTCTAAATCTTCTAGACTAAGAGAGGGGATGATTTTTTGAGCGTCTTTTAAAAATTTCCTTTTACCGATAATAGGCAATTCAAAAACCATGTTTTTAAACACATAATTACGGATTTCTTTATCGCTCATCAAATCAAACGCGATCTTAAACACATCTTTATTCAAATCCATTTTCAACAATTCCAAGCTAATGCCCTTAAGCCAGCATTTGTTGCGCTCTAATTTAGGCATCGTTAAAGCGGTAGGCCCGATTCGTGTTTTTCCTTTAATGACAGCATCAGGGTCGCCATGCACGGCTGCAAAAGGGAGTTTGGGGTTTTGAACGGTATAAACTTTACCCCTTAATAAATCCGGCACAAAATAA
>ASYU01000093.1:0-2346 GCA_000448465.1 Helicobacter pylori PZ5056
AAAGATTGTTGTAAAATAAACGCCCCCATAAGTGCAATTATGGGGATAAATTCTAAAAAGGAGTTTGCCATGGAAAACTAAAAACGAAAAATAAAAATGGCGGAAACATTATACCTTAAAATTTCTTTTTTAGGGTTTAATGATTGTTTTTTGAAAATTTTTAGGTTTTTTAGAAGTTTAACCCCCCCCTTTTTTTTAAAAAAGAGAGCTTTTAATACGCAAACACATAATTGAGATACACGCTATAAAGCCTTCGGTATTCTAGTTTAGTTCCCAAGTAAGAATAATAATTCGTGTTAATGGTAGGGATTTTCACGCCCAATTCCATGCCATGTTGCGCGGAATGATCGCTGTCTTTTTTCTTAGGCCTAGCGAGATTGGTTCTTAAACCCAAATTGAATAAGAATTGGAAATTAGCCGTATTCACTTTAGCGCTATAAACATTGCTGATGGTTTTTAAATTCACGAATTGAGAATTAAGCCACGAAGTCCCAGCTAAGGCGATGCCACCAAAAAGCCCTACAGAAATCTTATTGTTCTTGCCTAAGAAATTGGTGTTTTTATCATTGATGAAATTAAACAACAAATCGCTACCCACCCCATAAGTCCACACATCAGAAGCCGAGTTAAAGAAATTGGATTTGATATAGGCGTGGTTGTAATCAAAAAAGCCGTAATACCTTAACCCCCATCTTTTCTTTTCTCCAAAAAATTGTTTATAACCCACTTGCACCCCAAGGCCATTCAAGGCGCCGTTATTCGTGGTTGAAGAAGCGATCATGCCCATATTCCTAAAAGGGTTGTTGCCAAGTTCTTGAATAAGGGTGTTGGCTAGGTTTTGCGCTTGATTGATTTGAGGCGTTTGGCTAGAAAAAGAAGCGTTGCTATTTTTTAGCGAAGCTAGAGTTTGTTTCACGCCCGCACAACCTTTCCCCCAAGTGGTATTAGAAACGCTCTTGCTTGAAGCATTCGCGCTGCATTCTTCTATATAATTTTTAAGAACTCCTGTAGAAATTCTATTGAAATCGCTCCCCACTTGATTGGCCAGTTTTAAAATTTCTGCTTGAGATTGCGCGTTTTTGAGCATTTTTTGAGCTAAAGCTGTAAGACTACTAGGAGAGTTAAGGTTGAAATTATTGGGTTGGGTGATATTTTTGGGTTGGTTAGCGTTAAGCTGTTGGGTTTCTTGAACGATTTTTTGAGCGTTACTAATCATGTCTGAAATAGCGCTAAATTCCGTGCCAAAAACGCTACACGAATTTTGGTTAGCGCTTGTTTGCCATGAAGGGGTGTTTGTAGTAGCTGTGCCACTACTTCCACTACTAGGTTTCGCTATCAACAAGGGGCAATAATCTTTAAGGGTATTGACAATCGTTTGCGCGTAATTTAAAAGATTTTGCGCGCCGTTTGTTGTATCAATCTCAGAAGTTGTCGTTCTAATTTGATTATCTTGTTGATCCTTTGATGTGGTTACATGCGCTTTTAATTTTTCCCCTTTGCTATTTAAAGGAGCAAGCCCAGCTTGTTTTAAAGCTTTTGAGAGAATCTGATAGGCTTCATGGATTTTTTCATATTGCTCAATAGATAGAGAAACATTTTTCTCTGCTTTTAATGTATTTGTGCCATTAGAACTATGAGTGCCATTACTATTTGTGCTCCCACCGCAATTGATTGTAGTGCCGTCGCCATTCTCATCGGTGTAGTGGAAATTTTTTTGATTGTTTTCGCCCGGTGTTTTGATATAGCCTCCGCATATAACCGCATAACCCATGCTATTCCATAGCCCTAACACCGATCTCAACGCTAAAAGCGTGGCTTGATAGGCAGGGGAATTGGTTGTCCCACCGGCTAAAGTTTTTGCGCGTTCGTTCAAATTATTAACCGCTTGGTTGATCGCTTGCGCGCTTGTCTTTGAGTTTGTGCCATTATCGTTGGTTAAAAGCCGGCTTAATTGTTCATAAGTGTCTGAAAGTTTTTGCACCTTGTCGGCGTTTTTCACTTTTTGAACCGCTTCACCGATTTGATAACCCACGCTTAAAAAAACGCCGTTGTCTTCAGCATGGAGCAATGATGACGCAAGAGTTAGAGAAAGCAAAATTGTTTTTTTCGTTTTTTTCATAAGATGTTCCTTAAAGTAATGTTTTATTGCAAAAAATATATCAAAATGAGAATTTATTTACAATGCGTTTAATTTTATCATAAATTTATTGGATTTCAAAAAAAATTTTAGGGTGTTTTGACGCGTTCAATCAAGCTTGTAAGAGTGTTTTTGATTTAATCGGGATTTGGTTTTAGAAAGATTGTTGTAAAATAAACGCCCCCATAAGTGCAATTATGGGGATAAAT
>ASYU01000094.1:0-929 GCA_000448465.1 Helicobacter pylori PZ5056
TGCGGCACTCTTGGGGTCTGGCTCCAGCGCTTTTGGAAACGCAACTGCCCAAACATGCTCACCAATTTTTTCAGATCTTCTTTTTCCCCAAAAAGCCCTTCAAACAAATGATCGTTATTGTGGAGTTGCTTATCAATTTTTTCTTTAATTTCTTTCACGCCATACATGTTGGGGTTAAAATGATAGATAATATCAAACTCCCATTTGGACGCATAAAAATGCGCGCTCTCTAAAATTTGAGTTTCTAAAATTTGAGGCCTGTGGCTTAAATACTCTTTGAGTTCCTCTAAAGAAAAATACGCGCTGATTTCATCTTGCAAACTTTGCGCGACATAGGAAGCTAATTCTTTACTATGCGTTTGTTGGAGGGCGTAAAAAATAGGGGGTTTAATATCGGTTAAAACCAAGCGCTCCAAAAATTCAAAGCAAAAATACTTGATTAAAAGATCTAAATCTAAATCTTTACCCCTATCTTTTAAATCTTTAGCGAGCAGATACGCAATCATCGCTTTATGGGCTTGCTTGTCTAATTCCACAAATTCCAAAGGGCATGCTTGGTCATTCCAGCGCCTAATGGACGCGCCCACAAACACACGCCTTAAAAATTGAGATTTGAGTTTAGGGGCTTTTAGGGGTTTAACAGGATGAGCCGCATACATGACTTTCCTTTTTATACTATTTTGAATATTTAAAACTATGAGCTTATTAAAAAGCGTTGATTTTATCGCACAAGATTAAAAAATCTTAGAGAATCACTATCAATACTAACTTAAATTTTATTATACGAAAAAAAGATAAAAATAAGGCTTTTATTTAAAAAAATGTTATTTTTATCAATTTCTTTCTCACCCTAAAACACCCACCCGTAATTAAAAAACACCTTAAAATGGCTAGCCCCTTCATTGAAAACAAAAGAGTTCGTGTAATCG
>ASYU01000095.1:0-2943 GCA_000448465.1 Helicobacter pylori PZ5056
CCATGAAAAAGAGGGGTCAATCCCACCCCACTTCTAATATACAACCCCCCAATGCCTTTAGGCCCATGGAATTTGTGCGCGCTAAAAGAAAGGAAATCCACGTTCGCCTTTAACACATCTACAGGGATTTTACCAATCGCTTGCACCGCATCGGTATGGAACAACACGCCCTTTTCTTTACAGATAGCCCCGATTTCTTCAATAGGGAAAATGAGACCGGTTTCATTATTCGCCCACATCACGCTCACTAAAGCGGTTTTTTCTGTGATCGCTTCTTTGACTTGATCGGCGGTGATGCTCCCATGCTCATTAATAGGCAAGTAAGTAACCTCCACTCCCAAGCTTTCTAAAAAATTACAAGTGGATCGCACCGCCGGGTGCTCTGCAACCGTGGTTACAATATGGTTTTTGCCCTTTTTCAAGCATTCATCAAAATACACGCCCTTTAAAACCCAATTATTGCTTTCTGTCGCGCAAGAAGTGATGATCACATCATCTATATCCCTAGCGTTAATGCCTTTATAAAGCTTATCTAGCGCTTCTGCAATGGCCGGGTGGGTTTCTGTGCCAAACTGGTGTAACGAGCTAGGGTTCCCGTAATGATCCCTTAAAAAGGGATCCATGATTTCTTTGACTTTAGGGTCAATCCTAGTTGTAGCGTTATTGTCTAAATAAATTCGTTGTAACAAGTGAGTGTTCTCCTCAAAAATTTTACATAGATTTTCTTATCTAAGTCTAAATTATGATTAAATACAAGATATTTTCTTAATTTTAACTTAAAATAAGATGAATTTTTGAAAACATTTTGAGAAATGCGATTACCCTCATTAAAAACTAAAAATAGCACCCATAAACCCACTTAAGGTTTTTTAAGGGGTCTCCCACGCCTGTCTTTTAAAGCGTCTATCCCCCCTTGTTGGTAACGCTTCTCCCACACGTAGAGTTTTTGCAATTGTTTCGCCACTTCTTTTTTAGTGGGCTTAATGCCTTTAAGGTTATAAAGAGCGGTAATGATAATGGGCTTTGGGACATTAAACCTTTGGATAAATTCCAAACAATCTTTTTTGATCTGGGAGTCTTGCTTGTTTTTAGTAATATCCACATGGCTTAAATATTGCAACACATAAAGGCGTTTTTCTTCATCTTCTTGCGCGATTTCTGGGGCCAACTCCATGCTTTGACTAATGCCCTTAAAAAGCTTATTTGAAGCCTCTTGGGCGGGATAAACGCTCAAATAAGTTTCTAGTAAAGAAATCACTCTTTTTTGCTGTTCCAATAGTGCGTCTATTTTGGTGCTCAAACGATTTATTCTACTTTCCATGCGTTCAATGGTAACTAGTAAAAATAAATAACTATTTAATCATTAAAAATGATTATTCTAATACCATGCTCCAAATTAAGATGTATTTTTATGATCATGCTACAATAAGAAAATACAAAACGATTTCAAAGAAAAAGGGCTTAAAATGAAAACTTTTGAAGTGATGATTCAAACCGATTCGCAAGGGTATTTGGACGCTAAATTTGGCGGCAACGCCCCTAGAGGGTTTCTTAACCCAAACGGCTTACCCACTTATTCGCCTAAAATCTCATGGCAAAAAGTGGAAGGCGCTAAAAGCTACGCTTTAGAATTAATAGATCATGACGCGCAAAAAGTGTGTGGCATGCCGTTTGTCCATTGGGTCGTGGGCAACATTTCTTACAATGTTTTAGAAGAAAACGCTTCCATGATGGATAAAAGGATTGTTCAAGGGGTCAATTCGCTCACTCAAGGCTTTATCCGTTCACCGCTCAATGAAAGCGAAAAACAACGCTCCAACCTCAATAATAGCGTCTATATCGGCCCCATGCCCCCTAATGGCGATCACCATTACTTGATTCAAGTGTATGCCCTAGACATTCCTAAATTGGAATTAAAAGCCCCTTTTTTCTTAGGCGATTTGCATGACAAAATGCGCAACCATATCATCGCCATAGGGAGAAAGGAATTTTTATACAAGCAGTTTGTAAGGAAATAGACTGCTCGTTTGTAGGTTTAATTCAATGAACCTACAAATAGAGCATGGAAGCAAAAAACGATGATTGATTTAAGGCAAGCGGAATTTTTGATACACCTCTAAAATCCTCTTTTCATCTAGCATGCTTTCTTCAATCCTTGTGCCTATCAAATCGGCATGGCGTTTTTTAAATTCTTCCAAAGGGATCAAATCGTCATAAACGATAGCGTTTCGCCTCTTTTTAGCCAAAGGGAAGTGCCATTGCACCATTTCCTTATCTTTAATGTGGTGTTTATCTTTAAGCTTTAGGACTTCATAACTTTCATCATTGTAGCGCCAAATTTCAAAAGGCTCACAATTGTTATACAATAACCAATGATCCCCCCATGCGTCTAAAAACCCAAAATCCCCATCGTTACGAACAAACACTTCAAAATCTCGCACCACAAAATTAATGCGCGAATACATCACAACCTCTTTAATGCTCTTAGGGATATAAAAACTTTCATAAAGCTTTTTAGCGTCATAGATATGATCGCAATCAATTTTAATAACCCACTCATTTTTAGGGATAAAAGAAAGCGTATAATTAGAGTAATGATAGAATTGGTGCCACAAACTCGGACAATCCTTTAGTATGACTTCATAAGGATAGCTGATAGGGATAAATGAGGGGAACTTTTTACAAAACTCTAAAACCACTTCTTTAGAACCATCATCGCAATCATTAAAACCAATGACCCCCCTTTGAACGGCAGGAAGCATAGAAAACAAACTCTCTTCTAAAGTAACGATTTCGTTTTTGACTCTAATAAAAGCCCATGGGTTTAGAGGGCTTTTAGGGTTTTGACTTTTTTTATCATAGTCAAAATAACCCGAATGCGTGGGATTGGGTAGAGTTAAAGTGGGATGGATAACCCTATCTTCTAAATGCCCCCCCCCCCCC
>ASYU01000096.1:0-1388 GCA_000448465.1 Helicobacter pylori PZ5056
CCAAAAGAGGCCAAAATAGGCGTTAGGAAATTCTATCGCCATAAGAAATGGGTGGATGCAGATGTGTGGCACATGGAAAAATTACTGCCTGGAAATGAAGTCATAGGGCCTGCGATCGTGGAATCAGATGCGACCACTTTCGTGATACCCAAAGGCTTTGCGACAAGACTAGACAAACACCGATTGTTCCACTTGAAAGAAGTTAAATAAAGGAGTTCAAAATGGCAAATTTATTGAAAAACGGCAAAACTTTAAAACAAGCTAGAGATGAAATCCTAGCCAGGACAGAAAAAACAGGGCATTATAATGGTCTCAAAAAACTAGAGTTTAAAGAAAGAGATCCGATCGGTTATGAGAAAATGTTCTCTAAATTAAGAGGCGGTATCGTGCATGCCAGAGAAACAGCTAAAAGGATTGCTGCAAGCCCTATTGTTGAGCAAGAGGGAGAATTGTGCTTCACGCTTTATAACGCTGTGGGCGATAGCGTGCTGACTTCTACGGGTATCATTATCCATGTAGGCACTATGGGATCGGCTATTAAATACATGGTAGAGAATAATTGGGAAGATAACCCTGGTATCAATGATAAGGATATTTTCACCAATAATGACTGCGCGATTGGGAATGTGCACCCATGCGATATTATGACTCTTGTGCCTATTTTCCACGATGAAAAATTGATTGGGTGGGTAGGCGGTGTTACGCATGTGATTGATACCGGTTCGGTTACTCCAGGATCGATGAGCACTGGACAGGTTCAAAGATTTGGGGATGGATACATGATCACTTGCCGTAAGACAGGGGCGAATGATGAGAGCTTTAAAGATTGGTTGCATGAATCTCAAAGATCGGTAAGAACGCCTAAATATTGGATTTTAGATGAAAGGACTAGGATTGCAGGATGCCATATGATTAGGGATTTAGTGATGGAAGTCATTAAAGAAGACGGCATTGATTCTTACATGCGATTTATTGATGAAGTGATTGAAGAGGGGAGGAGAGGCCTTATCTCTAGGATCAAATCCATGACCATACCGGGCAAGTATAGAAAGGTAGCGTTTGTGGATGTGCCTTATGCACATAAGGATATTGGCGTGTGCTCTGAATTTGCTAAGCTAGACACGATCATGCACTCTCCTGTGGAAATCACTATCAATAAAGACGCTACGTGGAAATTAGATTTTGATGGCGCTTCCAGGTGGGGATGGCACTCTTTCAATTGCAACCAAGTGTCCTTTACTAGTGGTATTTGGGTGATGATGACTCAAACCTTAATCCCCACTTCTCGTATCAACGATGGTGCTTATTTCGCGACTCAATTCAGACTCAAAAAAGGGACTTGGATGAATCCAGATGACAGGCGCACCGGGCATGCTTATGCGTGGCAT
>ASYU01000097.1:0-5943 GCA_000448465.1 Helicobacter pylori PZ5056
CCCAAAGTTTGAAACGCTTTCAAATCGGCCTGTATCCCAGCGCCCCCACCGCTATCGCTACCAGCAATGCTTAAAACTTGCGGATAAACTTTCACAATACTTCCTTAATAAGGCTATTTTCTAACTCTATGGGCAAGCTTAGAGCGTCTAAAAAATAAAACAAGAACGAACCATTAGAGCCGTTATTTTCTAACACTTTTTTTTGCGCGTTAAAAGCGGCTTGTTTATAGAAAGCGCAAAGTTGCGCCATAGAATCTAAGGGGTCTTTTTTCAAACTTAAAAAGCTCGCGCATGCTGCGGCATGCAAACACCCAGCCCCTGTAATTGCAGTCAAATACTCGCTCCCCCCAGTAATACTAAAAACTTTTTTCCCATCGCTCACGTAATCTATTTTACCCGTCATTACCGCTATCACAGAATACTTTTGAGCCGCTCGTTTGATTATTTCTATAGGCGTGGCGGAATGCTTGGAATCTAACCCCTTACTTTCGCAAGAAATACCCACTAAAGAGCCTAATTCGGCAGCATTACCCCTAAGCGCGCTAATCCCTTCGCTTTCTAAAAGCTCTAAACTTGTGTCATGGCGCAAAGCGCTCGCTGAACACCCCACAGGATCTAACACAATGGGTTTATTCAAAGCCTTGTAATGTTTGATAGCCTCTTTAGCGCATAAAATAGCGCGTTCATTGAGAGTGCCAATATTGATAGCGAGCGCGTCAGAAATTTTTGCTAAATCTTGCATTTCATCAATCGCATCACTCATTAAAGGCGATGCCCCTAAGGCTAACAAGCCATTAGCCACAAATTGCGCCGCCACATAATTGGTGATATTATGCACTAAAGGGCGTTTTTGGCGTAATTCCTTTAACACAACAAACCTCCTAAAATTTCTTTTATTTTACAAAAAATCCATTAAACGGCGGCTGTCTTTGAGCTTTAATACAAAAGCGTTCATGAACTATTTTTCATTAACCTCATCTTTTTTAACCTCATTTTTCTTAAATATAGCACTAGTGAGATCACAAAAGCGGTGGAAAAAGCGAGAAAGGCTTGCAGCGACTTTTTCTTTCACCTCTTGATAGCGCGAATTTTTGTCAAACCTGGAGGGTTTTTCTTCAATGATTTCAGGGAATTTTGTCCCGCTAAAATCAATTTCGCCCCCCCTAAAGGCATGCTGCATGAACGAATAGGCCTTTTCTTCATTCAAGCGGTTTTCTTCTATGATATTTTGGAATTCCTCTTCTCTTTTTTGGTGGATATAGTTTTGAAAATACGCATGGACTTCTTCATTTTTGTTGTATTTGTCAATGAAATCCATGATCAAATCTTTTTTATTCCTTAACTCTATGCTGGAATTGATGATCGGCTCTATTTTGGTTTTAACGCCTTGAATTTCCACCCCATGCTCTTTAGCGAACTCTTCAATCAAATTCAAAATGTAGTCAATATTGACTTCCACCTGCTTGATGAGTTCAATTTCAAAAATCAAATCGTCGTTAATCTCTTCTTTATCCTTCCCTTTTTCTGACCTCATTTCATCGTAAAAATCAAGGTATTTGCTTTGATAATCTTGAAAATCCCTGGGGTTGATGTAATCGTCTTTGTTAAAATTTTCAAAGCTGTTTAAAATATTTTCTAATTTCAAAATCTTGCCAAAAAGCTTGATGAAATCCTTTTTCTGGCTTTCTGAAACGATCGGCTCTTTTAGGGGAAACTCCGTTAAAAGCCTTTCAATCAAACCCTCATAGCCCTCGTATTCTTTATTATTGTCCGTGTAGCCTTTCAAATAATCTTCATATTTTCTTAATAGTGCAATAGTTTGAGCGTCCTTGTTGCCAAAAAGCATGAGCGCATCATTCAAATCCTGCTCTAAATCCCTAAAACACACGATATTCCCATGCGTTTTAACGCTATCTAAAATGCGGTTTGTGCGCGAAAAAGCCTGAATTAAGCCATGGTATTTCAAGTTTTTATCCACCCAAAGGGTATTAAGCCTAGTAGCGTCAAACCCGGTCAAAAACATATTAACCACCATTAAAAGATCGATTTCACGCTCTTTCATTTTTTGAGAAAGATCCTTATAATAGTTTTGGAATTTTTGATCCGAAGTGTCAAAAGAAACGCCAAACATCCCGTTATAATCCGCAATCGCGCCCTCTAAAAAATCCCTTGAGCTTTTGTCTAGGGCGCTAGCGCTTTCATTGTTTTCATCTTCTAGCGCTTCAATTTCTTCATTAGCGCTATAACTGAAAATGGTAGCGATTTTAAGGTCGTGTTTTTCTTCTTTAAAGGCTTGGTAATACTTTTTCAGCGCTTCTATATTAGAGCATGCCAGAATGGAATTGAACTTTTTATTTTTAGTGGCTTGATTAAAACGCTCTAAAATGCATTTAGTGATTTCTTTGATCCTCCTAGTATCTAAAAGGGCGTTTTTTTCATCAACCGCTCTAATCTCTTTATCTTTAATGTCCTCTTTAGCTTTAATGGTGTTGTGGTATTCCACTCTAAAAGGTAAAACATTTTTATCCCTGATCGCATCAATAATGGTGTATTGGTGGAGGCATTCCCCAAATTTCTGATCTGTCGTGCCTAAAGGGTTGTTTTTATCGCAATTTTGTGCAAAAATAGGCGTGCCTGTGAATCCAAAAAGGTGGGTTTTTTTAAACGCTTTAGTGATGGCTTGATGCATTGAGCCTAGCTGACTCCTGTGGCATTCATCAAAAATCATCACAACTTCTTCATTAAAGATCGCATGCCCTTTAAGGTGGGATTTAACGAATTTGTCTAATTTTTGGATCGTGGTGATAATGATTTTAGCGTTAGGGTTTTCAAGCTGTTCTTTTAAAATCTTGGTGCTTGTGTTGGAATTGGCGCAATCTTTTTGGAATTTATCGTATTCTTTCATGGTTTGATAGTCCAAATCCTTTCTATCCACCACAAACAAAACTTTTGAAACGCTCTCTAATTCTTTAGCCAACGTCGCGCTTTTAAAGCTCGTTAAGGTTTTACCGCTCCCTGTGGTGTGCCAGATATAGCCTCCGTTCTGGCTCCAATAAGTTTTACTATCATGCGTGGCTTTGATTTTTTCCAAAATCCTTTCGGCCGCCACGATTTGATAAGGCCGAATCACCAATAAAACCTCATCGCTTGTGAAAACGCAATAGCGCGTTAAAATATTCAAAAGGCTGCGCTTCGCAAAAAACGACTTGGCAAAATCCATTAAATCCTCAATATTATTATTCTTGCTGTCCGCCCAATAATTCGTGAATTCAAAAGTATCGGCTTTATTGTTTTTTTCAATTTGGGCTATTCTGGTGGTGTTTGAATAGTATTTACTGCTAGTGCCGTTACTGATGACAAAAATCTGCACGAACTCAAAAAGCCCATCTTCAGCGCTAAAACTATCCCTTTTATAGCGCTTGATCTGGTTGAACGCCTCCCTGATCGCCACGCCTCTTTTTTTCAATTCCACATGCACTAAAGGCAAGCCATTCACAAGGACACTCACATCATAGCGGTTCTCATATTTCCCCCCTTTATTGCTGTATTGGTGGATCACTTGCAAGGCGTTTCTATGGATATTTTTCTTATCAATGATTTTAATGTTTTTGGTTGTGCCATTCTCTAGGGTTAGGTTAAAAATCGGATCTTCTTGGATCTTTTTTGTTTTAGCCTTATAATCTTCGTTTTTATTAGCGATGAATTGAAAATAAAGAGTGTCCCATTCTTTGGGCGTAAAATAATGATCGTTAAGCTTTTCTAACTGCTCTTTTAAATTGTCTTTTAATTCTTTTTCGTTGTGGATTTGTTTAAATTCATAGCCTTGTTTTTCTAAAAGCGCGATAAATTCCCTTTCTAGCTCTGCTTCGCTCTCATAAGAGCTTTTTCTTTCATTATCGCTATGAAATTGCGCTACTACCGTGCTTTCATTGCTTTCTGCGATCGTTTCGTAATTCATGTTATTCCTTGTCAACTTCTTTATTGGGGGTTAGGGGTTTGAAAGTTAATAGTTTTTCTCGGTAATACTCGTATTGCTTTTTTCGTGCTTCTATTTCAGCGGGGATACCGGCTAATAAATCGGTGGTTAAAATTGAAAATTGATCCAAAATCTTAACGATCTCTTGTTGGATTTCTAGGGGTGGGATGGGGATGGTTATTTTTGAAAGTAATTGCTTTGAAACATTGAAGCGTGTTACACCATTAGCAACTTTTGAAATATTTTTCCTAAAATTGTAGTCTCTTAAAAAATATTTAAGAAACGATGGATTAAATAAATTCTTATCAAAAAATCTAAAACCAAAACAAAAACTATTAAGATAAATATCTTTTTCAATCTTTTGAGTAACTACGCAAGACATCGCACAATCCTCTAAATTTTCAGATGAACCAGTAAAAAGCACATCGCCTAATTGAATTGTATTTTGTTTTTCTTTATCCTCTATTTGAACGCTTTCTAAAGCATTTAGATCTAATTGTGGATTATTAAAAACATTGATATAAGGAACATAAAATTTATTCCCTTGAGAGAAAGATTTTTTACTTTTTCCAACAAGTCCGCCATAAAATTCCCCAATATCCCCCAACTTCCTAAACTCCACCCCCTTAGGCGCTAAGGTTTGGAGTAAGGTTTTCAAGCGTTTAGGGTAGGGTTTGTGGGCTAATCTTTCTTTGGCGTCTTTATGGTTTTGGTTGATGTCGTTAAAGTCTAAAAGCATGTTTTGGTAATACTGGTATTGCTTTTTTCGCGCGTTTAATTCTGTGTTTAATTCTGTGTTTAATTCTGTGAAAGCGTCCAAAATCTTAACGATCTCTTGTTGGATCTCTAGGGGTGGGATGGGGAACTTATATTTTTTAAAAGCGCTCATATCCACAGAAGCAAAACCTGAAACATTAATATTATTTTTGCACCATTCCCCTAAAAGAAAGCATTGGTAAAAAAAGAATTTCATGTCTAAAGCAAGATCACAATTCGCTTTTTTGCTTAAAAAAGTGAATCGTTGATTCGCTAACGAATCAACGATTAAAAGGGCATGCTCTCCTATGGTTGCTGTTGTAGAAATAATAATAGAGTTTTTAGGGAATAGTTTCTTACCTTTCAAAGCCTTTGGGGTAATGTGTTGGATAGAGTCTTTTAAAATCCTCCCATTTTCTCTAATATCTTCCATTCTAAACCAAGGGATAGTCCCATTTTTCCAAAATTCAGGATTGTTTTTTGATGGGGTGTAACCATTTCTAATTTCAAAAACCTCTTCAAGCGTTTTAAACCCCACCCCCTTAGGCGCTAGAGTTTGGAGCAGTTGCTCTATTTTGTTCATTTTGCCCCCTTTAAGCTTCTAGCTCTTTAATGATGGATTCAAGGCGGTTCCTTAAAGCACTCTGTTTTTTTACGATTTGAGCGATCTCACCATTAAGTGCTTTAATGTCAATGATTTCTTTCGTGTCTTCTTGCTCCACGTAGCGATTCACCGATAGGTTGTAATCGTTTTCTTGGATTTTCTCAATATTGGCTAGGGCGGAAAAATGTTTGATTACTTTCCTTTCAGTATAGGTTTGCAAAATCTTTTCTCGGTTATGCGCTTTGAGCTTGTTTTTCTTGCCCTCTTTGACAAATTCCTTACTCGCATCAATAAAAAGCGTGGTGTCGTCTTTTTTGTTTTTCTTAAGCACTAAAATGCAAGTAGCGATATTCGTTCCAAAAAAGAGGTTTTCAGGTAAAGCGATCACGCAGTCAATGAAATTTTCTTTCACTAAATACTCTCTGATTTTCTTTTCGGCGCCGCCTCTATCAACTCTATAAAGCACCCCGGGAAATTCCACGATCGCAGCAGTGCCGCTATTGGATAAATAAGAAAGCATGTGCATGGTGAAAGCGAGATCGGCGGCTTTTTTGGGCGCTAACACACCTGCCGGGCTAAAGCGCTCGTCGTTGATTAAAATAGGGTT
>ASYU01000098.1:0-5177 GCA_000448465.1 Helicobacter pylori PZ5056
TGGAGTTTTTAAGGGGGGTTTGTAACCCTATTGGCGTGAAAATCGGGCCTAATGCGAGCGTGAGCGAAGTGTTAGAATTGTGCGATGTTTTAAACCCGCACAACATTAAGGGGCGTTTGAATTTGATCGTGCGCATGGGTTCTAAGATGATTAAAGAGCGTTTGCCTAAACTTTTACAAGGGGTGTTGGAAGAAAAACGCCATATTTTATGGAGCATTGATCCCATGCATGGCAACACGGTTAAAACCAGCTTGGGGGTTAAAACAAGGGCTTTTGATAGCGTGTTAGATGAAGTGAAAAGCTTTTTTGAAATCCATAGGGCTGAAGGGAGTTTGGCTTCAGGGGTTCATTTGGAAATGACAGGTGAAAATGTTACAGAATGTATCGGTGGCTCGCAAGCGATCACTGAAGAGGGTTTGAGCTGCCATTACTATACGCAATGCGATCCAAGGCTAAACGCCACCCAAGCCCTAGAACTCGCTTTCTTAATCGCTGACATGCTCAAAAAACAACGATCTTGATTGAAATCAAAATAATAATAGGCTTTAGTCAAGCGATCGTTTCTTGTAGCGCGTTCTATAGGGGGATTTAGTTGGGGGTTGTAGGGGGGGAGTTATTTCAAAATACCCCAGTTATCCCCTTAAGAGAATGAGTTTTGTGTAAAATAAAGTTTTAAAAATTAAAGGATAATAAGGTTAAATAAGGTTTTGAGTGCCGACATTTGATGAAAACAGAGCCAAATATTAATCTATCTTTAACTCTTTTTCTTTATAATTATCGTAAGCATTTTAATATTCAAAGGATCTTGAAATGAGAATTTCTTTTTTAGCTATAATTTTAGCGTTATTGTTTGTGGCTTGCCACGAAACTAAAAAACAAATCTTACAAAACGAAGCCGATAGCACCCCTTCAGAAAAAACCATTTGGCAACCTGAACAAAAATAAAAAATTGTAAAAATACTCAAAGGCATTTTTTAAAATAAACACAATCAAAAAGCTAGTGGGTGATAGTTTTTTGTAAAGCGATCTTAGGGTTGTAGGGGGAATGATTTCAAAACACCCCCTATCCCTTATGAAGTTTATTACCAAACTAAAATAAAATTTAAAACAACAAGTTTTTAAAAGTGAGAGAATGGCTAAAAAGCTTAAAATTAAAATGGGCGAAAGCTTGAGAGTTAAACTACAAACTCTCTAAAACTTTTTGAGCATGCCCTTTCGCTTTGACATTGTAGAAGCATTTTTCTAAAACGCCTTGCGTGTTGATAATGAAAGTGGAGCGGATAATCCCCAAATGCTCCTTCCCATAAAGCATGCGTTTGCCATAAGCTTTGTAAAGATTGGCCACTTTTTTATCTTCATCGCAGAGCAAGATCACATTCAAAGAGCATTGGCTGATAAATTTTTGATGCGATTGCACATTATCAGGGCTTACGCCTACGACAACAGCGTTTTTCTTTTCAAACTCGCTAAATAGAGCGCTAAAATCTTTGGCTTCTAGAGTGCATCCGGGGGTGTTGTCTTTAGGGTAGAAATACAACACCACTTTTTTATGGAGCAAATCTTTTAAAGAAATTTCCACGCCATCGCTGTTTTTCAACCTGAAATCAGGGGCTAATTGCCCCACTTCTAATTTTTCCATTCTTATCCTTTAGTAGAGAATGACAGCGACTTTTTGAGGCCCATGCACCCCAAAAACGGTTTTTAATTCAATGTCAGCTGTCCGGCTAGGCCCGCCAATAAGGAGCATGTTTGTGGGCAATACGCCGTTTTGGCCTTGATTTTTTAAAGCTTGCACGCCTTCACTCAAGTTGCGCACAATGGATTCTTTTTTCAATAAGATGATGCAATCAAGGGTGATGAGCGAAAGCAATCGTGGGCTTGCATGCGAAGAAACCGCCCCAATCATGCCCAAGCTTGAAATCCCACAAACCCCATGCAATAAAGCCGTATCAATCTCAAACAACTCTTCACGCATCGCTTCAATTTCTTTATCATAGGGCTGTAAAGTGAAATCCTTAAACGCTTCAAAATTCAAATTTAAATCCGTAGAGTGTAAGACTTTTTTGCTTTGAAAATTTTCTAAAGCCTTTAAAATGGCTTGCTCTAAATTTTCTTTAGCGCTTTCAATGACTTCAGCTTTATTCAACACCTGGAAATGCTTGTATTCTTCCACCAAGTCTTCAAACTCCACTTTAATGATATTCCTGTAAGCAGGGTTTGCTCCCTGAATGGCATGCTTGGCTCTGGCTTCTTTAATGCGCTTTAAAATAAGCTCTTTACTCATAAATCACCCCTTCTAAGTGTTGGACTTTGGCATGCAAACTCGTGTCCATATTGGGTAAGGTCCTAACACTCGCCCACTCTTTGACTAAAGGCAGTATGGGGGCTAAAAGCTTGCCTAAAGGCGAGAAAAATTGAGCCATTTTCAATTGGAAACGCCACTTAGCCCCATCGCTTGCCATTTTGGCAAACATTTTCATAGAGAATTTTTCCATCCCGCTGTGTTGGGTGCTTTTAGCCCCCTTAATTACACCCCTGCCCTCGCCCACTTTATCCGATCGTAAATCTCTAATGAGTTCGGCTAAAGGGATTTCTACGGGGCATACTTCAGTGCAACGCCCGCAAAGACTGCACAAATTAGGGATATGCCCGTAATTATTAAGCCCAAAGAGTTGGGGGGATACCACCACGCCTATAGGGCCAGGATAAGTAGAAAGATAGGCATGCCCACCGATTTTATCATACACAGGGCAGTGGTTCAAACAAGTTCCGCAACGAATACATGAAAGAGCGCGGTAATACTTTTCATCAGCTAAAATATTAGAGCGGTTGTTGTCTAATAAAATAATATGGGCTTCTTTAGGACCGTCTAAATCGTCGTTTTTCCTAGGGCCTGTGATAATGTTTTGATAGCAAGTGATAGGCACACCCACCGCGCTTGGAGCGAGCAAATTGTTTAAAATCGCTGCATCATCAAAGCTTTCTACTAATTTTTCAATCCCACAAATTGCGACATGCACATCGCATGCGGTGGTGCTCATTCTGCCATTACCCTCATTTTCCACTAACCAGATCGCTCCCTCATTAGCGATAGCGAAATTCACCCCACTAATCCCCATTTTAAAGCTTTCAAATTCTTTGCGCATGTGTTTTCTGGCGATCGCATTAAGCTTTTCAGGTTCTTCTTCATAAGCGGCGTTGAGTTTTTCTTCAAAAATCTTACCGATTTGCTTGCGGTTTTTATGGATAGCTGGCACGACAATATGCACAGGGTGTTCATTGATGAGTTGGATAATCAATTCGCCCAAATCCGTTTCTTGCGCTTGAATGCCCTTTTCTTTGAGGTAATGGTTCAAGCCAATTTCTTCGCTCGCCATGGATTTTTGCTTTAAAATGCGCTTGATATTCTTTTCTTTGGCGAGGTTGTAAATGATTTCATTGGCTTCATCGCCATCTTTAGCGTAGTGGATTTTAAAGCCGTTTTTGGTGGCGTTTTTTTCAAACAATTCCAAATATTCATCAAGCCTGGATAAAATTTTAAGCTTGACTTCTTTGCCTAATTCCCTTAAATTTTCCCATTCGCTGTAACGATTTTTAAGGAGATTCTTACGATTAGCCCTTAAGGTATCCATTGCAGAACGCAAATTTTCCCTTAATTGCATATCGCCTAATTGGTCGGTGATGATTTCTTCGTATTCTTGGTCGCTGTGATATTTTTCCATTGATTATTCCTTAAAATAATTCTTTAATGTTAAAGCCCAAGCCTTGAGGCTAAAAAGTCATAAAAATGCATGGGTTTTGTGGGAGAGCCCATTTTTTGCATAGCGGTGCTGATATTCATCAAACACCCAGCATCCGCTGAAACAATCACATCCACATGACGGCTTTCTATGTCTTTAATCTTTTCTTTGACCATAACCGCTGAAATTTCAGGCTCTTTAACTGAAAAAGTCCCCCCAAACCCGCAGCATTCTTCTTCTTTTTCCAATTCAATGAGTTCCACGTTTTTAAGCTGTCTGATGAGGTTTTTCGCTGAGTCAATCACTTTAGCCACCCTTAAGGCATGGCAATTAGAATGCCATGTGATTTTGAGAGGTTCGCCCTTATCTTCGTATTTGACTTGCAATTTTTTATCCAAAAACTCGCTCAATTCATACACCCTAGAGCAAAAATCTTTAACCATGTTAAATTCCGCATGCCCTTCAAACAATTCCAAATAATCATGCCACATCATCCCTGTGCATGAACCGCTAGGCAAGATAATAGGGTAGTCGTTATTGGAATAAAGTTTGATATTGTATAAAACGACTTTTTTAGTCTCTTCATAGTATCCTGAGTTATAGCTTGGCTGGCCGCAACATGTCTGGTCTTTTTTAAAAACCACTTCCAAATTTTCCTTACGGAGTAATTTGATAGCGTTAAGCGATGCGTTGCTATAAATGGCTGCTCCTAGACAAGTAGCAAAGAAATTGACTTTCAAAGAAGGCTCCTTAAAATTCCAAATTAAGAGTTTCAAACATGATATAATACTCAAAATTTGGTAAGATTGTAACCACAAGTTGATAAACCCACTCGCTCAAACATTGTTACTAAAATAAACCACAAACCCATTAAATTTGACTTAATATTAAATGCTACTTAAAATTAGTTTTTTCTTTTAAGTAAGATAAAAAGATACTTTTAATTATTCAAGGAAGATGTATGGAATTTTATCAAGTCTATGATCCATTAGGCCATAT
Organism: Helicobacter pylori PZ5056; assembly: GCA_000448465.1. Lineage (GTDB taxonomy): Bacteria > Campylobacterota > Campylobacteria > Campylobacterales > Helicobacteraceae > Helicobacter > Helicobacter pylori_CI. The sequence goes on from ASYU01000098.1 coordinate 4,740, forward strand.
TTGGCTGAGCGCTTTAGTCGCACTTTCGCCTATTGCGCTCTTTTTTATTTCTCTTATTGTCTTTAAACTTAAAGGGTATAGTGCGGGGTTTTTAAGCTTAGCGCTTTCAATCCTTATTGCGTTATTTGTGTATAAAATGCCTGTTCAAATGGTGAGCACGAGTTTTTTCTATGGCTTTCTTTATGGCTTGTGGCCGATCGCATGGATTGTGATCGCTGCAATTTTTCTTTACAACCTTTCAGTGAAATCCGGGTATTTTGAGATTTTGAAAGAAAGCATTTTAACCCTAACGCCGGATCACCGGATTTTAGTGATTTTGATTGGCTTTTGTTTTGGCTCGTTCTTAGAAGGAGCGATTGGTTTTGGAGGCCCGGTAGCGATCACAGCGGCGATTTTAGTGGGTCTTGGGCTAAACCCCTTATATGCTGCTGGGTTATG
>ASYU01000099.1:0-2566 GCA_000448465.1 Helicobacter pylori PZ5056
CGGCTGTGCGGATCAATGCGCACAAAACTCCCCGCACCTGCACCAACAGAATCCATAGCCACAAGCGGTAGAGATAAAACAAGGCGTGCCATATCAGGGTCAGAAGCGATGTTGAAATTGCTCTTAACGATAAGCGCCATATCAAAGCTCGTGCCGCCAATATCGCTGCATGCAATATTGTCATAACCAAGCGTTTCGCCTAGCAATTTAGATCCAATCACGCCTCCAATAGGGCCACTCACAATAGTCCTAGCGAGTTCTTTAGCTTTCCAGCTAATGGTGCCTCCATGCGTTGCCATCACACGAAGATCAAATTTAGCACCATGCTCTTTGAATCGGTTGCTGACTTTAGAGAGGGTTTGTCTGCTTGGCTCAGCCGCATAAGCTTCTAAGATAGTGGTGTTCATTCTGTGGCTTTCTTTTCTTTGAGGGTAGTAATCCACAGAAGCAAATACAGGAATATTTTTACCCAATTTTTCAATTTCTTTTAACGCTATATCCCTAACGATCCGCTCGCTTTCAGCGTTTTTATGAGATTGCAACAAGCAAATCACAATGGCCTTCGCACCCGCTTCTAAAAGCTCCTTAACAGCAACTTTAACCTCTTCTTGGCGCACTGGGATAACCACTTGCCCCTTGACATCGGTTCTTTCTGTAACGCCTCTAATCCTTTTTAAAGGAATCAGCGGATCATCATACTTGTGCGTGTTGATATGCAACCTTTCTTCTAGTGCATACCCCAAGTAGGATTGCAACGCCCTACCCATAGAATGCATTTGCTCAAAACCCTTATTACAAATCAAGCCCACTTCCATCCCGCGCCTTTGGACGACCCGATTGAGCATCGCCGTGCCTGAATACACGCAAGTGACCAACTCTGGATAAACCTTACTGACATCCGATTGCCAGTGCGATAAAGCATCTTGTGAGCTATTATAAATAGCTAAACTCTCATCTTCTGGGTTGCTTTGGGCTTTACCAACCACGAAACTGCCATTTTCTTTCACAAAAAATGTGTCCGTCATGGTGCCACCGGCATCAATACCCATCACCTGAACTCTCGCATCTTTCATTGTTAGACTCCTTGTATTAAAGTGTTGCTCAAGGCAACCTATTCAAATTGTAAGGCGGATTTTTAAATGGAAATCGTTTATTTCAAAGTTGTTTGTAATAAGGGAAAATTTGGTGTAATAAAGTGAAAAGTAGTAACAAATTCATTCAAAACGCTACTGATATTCATCTTAAATTGCCCAAAAATATCATATAAATATCATATAGGAAGAAAAATATTAAACTGATATTAAATCAAAAGGCGAAATTCAATTCTAATGTGCCGATCTGATGGTGCTTAGGCTGGGATTGAAAGGTTTTACTAATATCAGTGATCGTAAAAGCCACCCTAAAGCTACGCCACATCATAGCCGCTCCTATTTCACTGGCATAAACAAAGTATTCCAAATTAGCAATGCCCCTAGTCTCAGGGCTGTTGCCTTGAATGAAGATGTTAAGGGGTTGGAAGCGCCCAAAAGCCCCTGCAAAAAAATAGATAGAAAATTTATCGCTATAAGGCATGCCCCCATCAAAAGCGGTATTGACTTTATTGACCCCATAATCAGCGTCCAGGTTATACCCAGCCCTAAAGAGCGAGCCGAGTTGGAAATAATCCCTCGCATTACCCAATTCCACATTAAACCCAGGCATTAACTCCATAGAAAAAAAACGAGTCTTTAAAAGGGGGACTTTTTTGAGTAATTGGTAGTGCAATTCAAAGATAAATTCGTTTTTGAGCTGCGTGTTCCAGCCATAAAATTGGGGGTCATGACCCCATTTATGAATGAGACGTTGCGTTTGAGCGGCCAAAGAATCTTGCCCTGTCGTGCCTAAAGAAAGCGTGAATAATTCCATAAAAGTTTGATGGCGGTTATACACATTCAAATTCACCCGTAAATACCCCCCATAAGGGTGGTTGTCATGCAAATGCACCAGTTTTCTGTTTGCAAGTGAGGGGGTATACATGTCTTGGGCGAGAGAAATACCAAAACGAGTGACCCTAGGGCTTTTATTGAAAAACCCTAAATACGAAGACCATTTCATCGCTTTATTTTTAGAAAAATCAAACTCTTTAGTAGAAAAGCCTATTTGATTGCCTGCGGTATAATACTCATCAATGTAAGGGTTGATATAACCATCATTTTCAGTCATCAAATTGATAGAATAGCGTTTAGAGGGCGTTAATGGGGTAGGAATATCCTCTTTTGCCCATGCAAACACTCCTAATAATAAACATAAAATAAATTTGAAAAACAAAACACTTCCTTAGGTTATTATGGGGTTATTGTAACGAAATAAGGCTTAATTATAAGAGCGTTTAAAGGGTAAAAAGAGAAAACTTTACCCCAAAGAGCGTGGTTTTAGGCATAAAAAACTCACACCAAAAAATAAAACACCCCACACACCACTAAGCCTACAAAAATTAAAGTCAAAACGCAATAGCCCATAATATCCTTAGCGCCCAAACCCGCAATGGCTAAAGCGGGCAAAGCCCAAAAAGGCTGTATCATGTTCG
>ASYU01000100.1:0-1956 GCA_000448465.1 Helicobacter pylori PZ5056
CCCGATAAACCCCCTAGCATGACCCCCTTACCCATAAAGCCCTTAACATGCTCTAAAGCCAGCAAATAATGCTGGACTAAATGCGCAGCCAACCTCCCAGCCACCACGCTCATAGGCGCTAAAATAGGGTAGTCGTTTTTAGGCCCGGCAATGGTTTCAGTGCAAATAGAAGTGATTTTTTTATCTATAAACATTTCGCACAAGCTTTTTTGATACGCTAGATCCAAATAACTAAACAGCGTGGCTTTTTCTTTCAACAAAGGGTATTCATGCTCTAAAGGCTCTTTGCATTTGACCACCAAATCCTGCCCCCACGCCGTTTTAGAATCCACGATTTTAGCCCCCACGCTTTCATACGCTTCGTTACTATAACCGCTATTAGCGCCGGCATTATTTTCCACCAAAACCTCCACGCCCTTTTGAACGATTAGCGCCACATCATCAGGCACCAAAGCCACTCGTGATTCTAAATCCATGCTTTCTTTAACTAGCCCAATAGTCATGTTAATCCTTTAATATAGTAGTGTCAGTTATGATTATACTCACTCCATTAAACGATTGGGTATCTTTCTTTTAAAAAGCTAAATAGTCTTACTCTTTTACACAATGAAATTGTTCTATTTATTATCCATTTGCTTATTAATAATTGATTGTTGATTTTAGTTTAGAATAAAAAATATGAGTGGGGATTTAAAGGAGTTATAAAATGATTTTAGTAGGATTAGAAGCGGAGTTAGGAGCGTCAAAAAGAGGCACCGATAAAGGGGTTATGCGTTTGAGAGAGGTTTTAAGCGAAACGCATGGCGATGTGATTAAAGGCATGCAAACGATCACTCAAGAGCGGTGCGTGCTTTATAAAGAGTTTAGATACGCTAAGAATTTTGAAGATTACTACCTTTTTTGTAAAGAAAATCTGATCCCTTGCATGAAAGAAGTGTTTGAAAAAAAAGAATTCCCTTTGATTTTAAGCTCAGAGCATGCGAACATGTTTGGGATTTTCCAAGCCTTTAGGAGCGTTCATAAAGACAAAAAAATAGGGATTTTGTATTTAGACGCGCATGCGGATATTCATACGGCTTATGACAGCGATACAAAGCACATTCATGGCATGCCTTTAGGCATGGTTTTAAATCGTGTCCGTAGCGGGTTTAATCGCATGAGCGAGAGTGAAGAAAAGGCATGGCAAAAGCTCTGCTCTTTGGGGTTAGAAAAGGGAGGGTTAGAAATTGATCCTAAATGTTTGGTGTATTTTGGGGTAAGAAGCACCGAACAGAGCGAAAGAGATGTGATTAAGGAATTGCAAATCCCTTTATTTAGCGTGGAAGCGATAAGAGAAAACATGCAAGAAGTGGTTCAAAAAACCAAAGAATCATTAAAAGCGGTGGATATTATTTACCTTAGTCTAGATTTAGACATTATGGATGGCAAGCTTTTCACTTCTACCGGCGTGCGTGAAAATAACGGACTGAGTTTTAATGAGTTGAAGCAATTACTGGGCTTGCTTTTAGAAAGCTTTAAAGACAGATTAAAAGCGCTTGAGGTAACCGAATACAACCCCACGGTGAGTGCAAAACACACCGACGAAGAAGAAAAGCAGGTTTTAGAGATCTTAGATCTCATCATCAATAGCTGTAAAATTAAAGATAAGAAGCCATCTTTTATAATGAGTCGCTGATTGACAAAGAATTTTAAGACTAAATGTTATAATATACACAAACACTAAAAAGTAATAATTTAGACCAAGCACTTTGAAGCCGTTTAAAATCAAAGCTTAGGCTTAAATTATCAGTTTATGATTTTGTTCTATAAGGGGCAGTGTTTAGATGAAAAGTTAAACCGCTTTTAGCGTCAAAGAATGTCTTGTGTGTTTTGAGAATGCATGCAGGCTCGTCGTGTGTCAAAAATGGGTATTTTCTACTAAAACCGATCGAAATCAAAAAAAAAAAAAAAAAAAAA
>ASYU01000101.1:0-1909 GCA_000448465.1 Helicobacter pylori PZ5056
GTAAGTCTTTAGGGAGATCTTTGACACACCTTTTTTTCTCAGCTTCAGTTTTAGCGTTTTTCAAACAATCTAGAGCTTGCTTCTCTAATAGTTTTTTCGCTTCAGGGGTGAGTAATTTCTCGCATTCTTTTCTTTCAGCTTCAGTTTTGGCTTGAGATACGCAATCCAAATAAGCTTTAACGCTTTTTTTAGCTTCTTCTAATAGTTTTTTCGCTTCAGGGGTGAGTAATTTCTCGCATTCTTTTCTTTCAGCTTCGTTTTTGGCTCTTGATACGCAATCCAAATAAACCCTAACGCTCTCTTTGGCTAAAACCTTTTTCTGCAAGTCTTTAGGGAGATCTTTGACACACCTTTTTTTCTCAGCTTCGGTTTTAGCGTTTTTCAAACAATCTAGCGCTTGTTGCTCTAAAAGTTTTTTCGCTTCAGGGGTGAGTAATTTCTCACACTCTTTTTTCTCATCTTCAGTTTTGGCTTGAGATACGCAATCCAAATAAGCCTTAACGCTTTTTTTAGCTTCTTCTAACTTTTTTTTCGCTTCAGGGGTGAGTAATTTCTCGCATTCTTTTCTTTCAGCTTCAGTTTTGGCTTGAGATACGCAATCCAAATAAGCCTTAACGCTCTCTTTGGCTTCTTCTTCTAAAAGTTTTTTCGCTTCAGGGGTGAGTAATTTCTCACACTCTTTTTTCTCATCTTCAGTTTTGGCTTGAGATGTGCAGTCTTTATAAGCTTTCAGACTCTCTTTAGCTAAAATATCGCTTTGTAAGTCTTTAGGGAGATCTTTCAAACACTTTTTTCGTTCTTCATCGGTTTTAGCGTTTTTCAAACAATCTAGAACCTGTTGTTCTAACTTTTTTTTCGCTTCAGGCGTGAGCAATTTCTCACACTCTTTTTTCTCTTTTTCATTCCTAGCTCTTGAAACGCAGTCCTTGTAAGCCTTGACGCTCATATCAGCTAGTAGTTCTTTTTGCAAGTCTTGGGGAATATTTTTCAAGCACTCGTTTCGTTCTTCATCGGTTTTAGCGTTTTTCAAACAATCTAGCGCTTGTTGTTTCAATCTTTCTATAGCTTCTTTAGACAAGCCTTTCAAGCATTCGTTTTTCTCAGCTTCTGTTTTGGCGTTTTTGATACAATCCTTATATTCTTGAAGCTCTTTTTGAAGCTCTAATTCCTTACGGAATTTCTCTCTAATCTCAGGGTCATTTATGAGTTTTAGGCACTCTTTCCGTTCTTCATCGGTTTTAGCGTTTTTCAAACAATCTAGAGCCACTTGAACTTTTTGTTGGTTCAGTAAGCTTTTTTTCAGGTTTTCATCTTTGATTAAATCTAAACACTTGATCCTTTCTTCTTCAGTTTTGGCATTTTTGATGCAGTCGTTATAAGCCTCTAGAGTCTTTTTCATTTGATCTTGAAGTTTTTTGTCTTTGATAAGCTTCAAACATTCTTCATAGTTGCCACCATTACTAATACACTCATAAAAGGCTCTCAATGGGTTTTTGTCCTCAATTTCTGCAATATTCAAATAGTTGTATAAGGTTCTATTGGGATCGTCATTGAAGAAAAGATTCTTATCGATCATATTGCCTTTTTCATTCCGTTCTTTCAGCAATCGGTTATACTCTTGCCTTATTTGGATTTCATCATTGACATAAAGATTCCTGTCTTTGCTAAAACGAGAGCTTTTATCTTCCAAAGGTACAAAGTAGTGAAAAATGCTTCTAGAAAATAAAATAATCACGATAAGAACAGCGACTACAATGCCGCCAATAATGTATTTCTTTTTGCTTCCTTTGATAATCTCTTGATCGTTAGAGTCGTCAGTTATTTCTTCTAGCTTGTCTTCATCAAAATGGGTTTTAGTTTCTTGGGTTTTAGTTTCTGTGGGGTTGTCAAGATGATTGTCTGAGTTTTC
>ASYU01000102.1:0-411 GCA_000448465.1 Helicobacter pylori PZ5056
GGTGGGGATTGATGGGTTATTCGCTGAAACGCACATTGATCCTAAAAACGCCCTAAGCGACGGAGCGAACATGCTCAAACCTGATGAGCTAGAATATTTAGTAACCGACATGTTAAAAATCCAAAATTTATTTTAAAGGAATTTCATGCAAATCATAGAAGGGAAATTGCAATTACAAGGGAACGAAAGAGTCGCTATTTTAACCTCGCGCTTCAATCATATCATCACAGACAGATTACAAGAAGGGGCGATGGATTGCTTTAAAAGGCATGGGGGCGATGAGGATCTTTTAGATCTCGTGCTGGTGCCTGGGGCTTATGAATTGCCTTTGATTTTAGACAAATTGTTAGGGAGTGAAAAATACGATGGCGTGTGCGTTTTAGGAGCGATCATTAGAGGGGGGACTCCGCA
>ASYU01000103.1:0-3664 GCA_000448465.1 Helicobacter pylori PZ5056
CACACGCCGCATTCTAGGGGGTGATTGACATCATAAGTTTGCATGATGCTTTTTCTTTCATCCATGAGCGTGGGGGTGTTAGTGAGGATAACGGCATTGTTTTTGGCTTTCGTGTTGCAGCTATAAATGCGTTTGCCATCCATTTCAACCATGCACATTTTGCATGCGACTGTGGGCGAGCAACCGCTTAAATAGCAAATAGTAGGGATGTAGATCCCAGCGCTCCTAGCGGCCTCTAAAACGCTTTGTCCCTCTTGGCATTCAATCGTTTTGCCATTGATATTCATTGTGATCATGAAATTCCTTGAGAGTGGGATAAAATAGGGATATAAGGGTAGGTGTCAAAAAACGCCCCTTCTAAAATCGCAATCAAGCCCTTCAAATGGGGGTTTTCTTCTAACTCGCATTCTAGCGTTTGATTGGAGATTTGAAACCTTGCTTTAGAATGCTGGAACCTATTAGCGATCTTAAATTGCTTGGAAAAAGATAATTTGGGGGTTTCAAGGCTCTTGTAAGAAACATAGACAAACGAGCCGTTAGCCTCACCCATTCGCTCTAAAAACTCTAAATCTTTTGATTGGAGTTGTGATTCAAAAGGCAAAATGCCTTCTTTAAAGGCTGTTTCTAGCAGCCATTCTTGATCTTTAGAATCATAAAAAGCGGTCGTTGCGCTTGAATCGTTGCAAGGGATATGCAAAATTTCTAGGTAGTTTTGCAACCCGCTTAAAAGGGTGTATAAAAAAGCACTATCCGCATGCTTAGTGATTTCTCTGTTTAAAACAAGCACCCTTTTTTTTGCTTTAACAATAAGCGCGATAAGATCTTGTAATTCTTCTTCGCTCATGTTCGCTTCAGAGCTTAAATGCCCCACATCTATTTTTTCTAAAACATGCCCTTTTAATTGGGAAGTTTGTTCCAAAATGCCCCTTAAAATCAAGGCTAAAATCGCCGCTTCCGTGTGGATTTCATACGACGCAAAAAGGCAATTTTCTTGCAAGTCTCTTGTATCTTGTAAGGGTCTTAATAGAGCGTAGGGGCGTTTTGATTGGTTGATGCTTCCTAAAATCAATCGTTCGTTTTCATTCAAACAAGCGTTTGAAAACCCCCCAAACAAAACGCACAAATCGCTTTTTTCTAAAAGGTTTAAGCTATCTTTAGTCATCTTGTAATGGATTTTAAACCCTTTTTGAAGAGATAATTTTTCTAAACAATAGGCTTCTTTCAAGCTAATTGAAGAGCTTGCGCTTAAGGGAGAATTTAGGGGGTTAAAGCCGCTCAAAATCAAGCCTTTTTTCTCACGACAATCGTCCAATCCGCTTGATTGAAACGCAAAGAATTGAGAAGTTCATGCCCTTTAGATTGGATAAATTCAGCGCTCTTAGGGATATTAGAAAAATCCCCCACTTCAAACATGAAAATAGCGACTTCATTAGGTTGCATTTCTTTTTCAATCAATTCTTCCAAGCGTTCAAAAATACCCGCTTTTAAGGGGCGTAAATCAAAGCGTTTCATCTATCCACCTCGCCAAATACCGCATTGGTTGAGCCAATCACGGTTACCGCATCCGCCAAATATTGCCCCACTAAAATGTCGCTTAAAGCCCCAATGTGATAAAAGCTAGGGGCTCTGATCTTTAATCTATGAGGATATGGCTCGCCCTCTGAATGGATAAAAAACCCTAATTCCCCTTTAGGGCTTTCTGTGGGGGCATATACTTCCCCAACAGGCGGGCGCATGCCTTGAGCCACTAAAACAAAATGCTGCATCAAGGCATAATTTTGCGTCATTATATCTTCTTTAGGGGCGGAAATATAATGCGGGTTTTGAGCCATGATAGGCGTATCGGTTTTAGCATACATGGGAATGAGTTGCTCAATGATGCGAATGCTTTCATCAATTTCTAGCATATACAAACAATACCGATCATAACTATCGCCATAATTGCCCACCGGCACATCAAAATCAAGCTCTTTATAAAGCTCATAAGGCTCTTCTTTTCTAATGTCATAAGCGATCCCAGTCCCTCTTAGCATGATACCGCTCATGCCCCAACTTTGCGCCATTTTTGGCGTTACAACGCCCACATTTTCCAAGCGCATCCGCCAAATGCGATTCTTATCCAATAAGCCTTGAATGAGTTTTTTGCATTCCCTCATTTCGCCTAAAAACTTTTTTAAGCCCTCTAACCAATTCGGGGGCAAATCCAAAGGCACGCCCCCAATCCTTATAGCGTTATGCGTGAGCCTGGCCCCGCAATAATCCTCCATCAAATCCAACCCGTATTCCCTCGTTTTAAACGCATACAAAAACACGCTCATCGCCCCCACATCTAAAGCATGCACGCTGATAAAAAAGATGTGTGAAATCATGCGGTTAAGCTCTAGTAAAATCGTGCGGATCACTTGTGCTCGGCGCGGGATTTCTAAATTGAGCAAAGTCTCTACCGCATAAGCGTAAGCGTAATTATTGCTGGTAGAAGAAGTGTAATCCAACCTGTCGGTAGTGGGCATGTATTCGTTATAGGTCATGTTTTCGCCTAATTTTTCACAGCCTCTATGCAAGTAGCCAATTTCAGGGGTAGCCTTAATGATTTTTTCGCCCTCTAATTCCAAAATCAAGCGCAATTGCCCATGGCTACTAGGATGTTGAGGACCAAAGTTTAAAATCATTTGGTTATCGTCATGTTCAAAAATGATGTTTTCAAACTGGGGGTTGAGTTTCGTGAAATTTTGAGCCATTTTACAGCCTCTTTTTTAAGATAGTGGGGGCGATTTTGTGCAAATCTTTGACAAAAGGGATTTTCTTAAACGCATGCTTTTCTTCTGTTTCTTTTAATTCTTCGCCCTTGCCTTGCTCATAGCCGATTTTTGCAAAATTAAAAGTGTCTTTTTCATCCACTCTCGCACTGTCTCTCTGCTCTTTACCCACCACTTCTCGGTATTCTTTGCCAAAAATTTTATCCACTTCATACCATTGGGCGAATTCATCGCCTTTGAGCGGGTAAGAACGCAATAAAGGGTGGCCTACCCAATCATGCGGCATGATAAGGCGTTTCAAATAAGGGTGTTTGTCAAACACAATGCCAAGCATGTCATACGCTTCCCTCTCGCTCCAATTAGCCGATCGGTATAAAAAACTCAAAGAATCCACGCTTTCATTAGGCAACAAAACGCATTTCACGCGCACCCTACGGCGGTTCTTGCAACTATCGCTAAAACCCACGAATTGATAAAACAATTCAAAATGCCCTTTTTTAGCGCACAAATCTATCGCGCTCATTTCGCTCAAACACTCATAACCCAAATGCCTTAAAATCGTAGCGACGGAAAAAATATCGTCTTTTTTGATCCAAAATACAGCCGTGTTAGTCTCTATGTATTTGTCTAAAATCTCATGCTTGTAAGAAAGGTGGTTGTAAATGACCTCATAAGCACTACCCTCTAAATATTTTTTAGGGGTGGGTTCTATGATTTTATAGGGGTCATGCTGGCGCGATTGTTTTTGTACATCTTCATAGGGGGATTGTTTTCTTACCATCACACTAACCTTTTGGGGGCGTCTTGTTTGATCGCTTTAGAGCGTCTGATTTTATCTTGCAAAACCATAAGAGCGTATTGTAAAGTTTCTGGGCGCGGCGCGCAACCGGGCAAGTAAATATCCACAG
>ASYU01000104.1:0-1750 GCA_000448465.1 Helicobacter pylori PZ5056
CTCACCGGCTAGCGATAGCACCATGGGGCCCACTTGTGGGCTTAACGCAGACAACCAACACAATCATATCTATGACACATGCGTGCCGACTTTTTTAGTCTATAACCTCCCTTTGATTGTTTTTGGAGTTCTTGGAGCGTTACTATTAGGCTAATCTATCAAGTTAAGAAAATCTTTTCTTTAGCCTTACCCTCTGGAATCAATGCCTTTTTAGATGTGTTGGTGGTTGCACTCTCGGTTTTTTTTGTGGGTAAGATTTCGCACCATCACATTGTGGCTTTAGGGGTGGGCTTGCAATTTTTGATGCTTTTTTATGGCATCAACACGATTTTATACACCGGCACTAACGCCATTCTGTCTAGGCTCGTGGGGGCTAGGGATTTTACTCAAATCAACCACGCTTTTTCCAGTATTTTTATAGGGGCGTTTGTGATCTGTTTGGGCGTGCTGTTTGTTTCTTATTTTTTGATTGAGCCTTTTTTAAATTGGATGCAATTACAAGATCCTTCGCGCCAATTGACGCAAGATTATTTAAAGGTCTTAGTCATCGCGCTACCAAGTATTTTTTTAAAAAATGTTTTAGTTTCAGCGCTCGCTAGCTTTTCAGACACCCTAACCCCCTTTATCGTCAAAATCATCATGGTCATCGCATGCATTTTTTTGAATCAAGCTTTGATTTTTGGGGATTTTGGTTTTAAAGAAATGGGGATCGTGGGATCTGCTTTAGCGAATGTGGTTGTCTCTTATTGGGAATTACTCGCGCTTAGTCTTTGGATACAAATCAAAAAAATCCCTTTAAAATTCAAAATAACCTTTCATTTTTCTTTTTTAAAAACCATGTTTAGAGTGGGTTGGCCGGCCGGGTTTGAGCGCTTATTGAGCTTATTTTCTTTAATACTCTTGTCTAAATTTGTAGCGAGCTATGGGGACAAGGTGTTAGCGGGCATGCAAATAGGCATCAGGGTGGAAACCTTTTCGTTCATGCCCGGATTTGGGTTTATGATCGCAGCGATGGTTTTAACAGGGCAAAATTTAGGGGCGAACAAACCAAAGATCGCCACAGAATACGCGCATTTGATTTTAAAAATTTCTATGGGTTTAATGGGGGTTTTAGGGGTTATTTTAGTCTTATTCGCTAAAGAATTTGCGAGCCTTTTTTCTCAAGATGGAGAAGTTTTGGAAGTGGCGCGCTCTTATTTGATCGCTGTGGGTCTCTCTCAAGCCCCCTTAATTGGGTATTTTGTGCTAGATGGAGTTTTTAGGGGGGCTGGCATTTCTAAAGTCTCACTGTATATTAACACCTTAAGCTTATGGGGGTTAAGGATCATGCCCATTTACTTGCTTTTAATTTATCATTTTAAGGTGGAATTTATTTTTGTGGTGATCGCATCAGAAACTTTTTTGCGCTCATTCATCTATTATAAAGTTTTTTCTAAAGGCATTTGGAAAAGGTGCGGGAAAAAGGCTTAGTCATTGCTTGAGCGTAGCAGTCGTTTTGAAACGATTTTCTCGCACCACTTGCACGCCCACTTCACCCAAATACTGAGCGTTCTCTTCTATCTTTTTAGCGATCTTTCTGGCAATAATAGGCACTTGATTGTCCCTGACTTGGTTGGATTTGACAATCACTCTTAATTCTCGCCCGCTCTCCATCGCATACGCTTTTTCCACCCCATCAAATTCTAGCGCGATCTCTTCTAAAGCTTGCATGCGTTTAGCGTATTCTTCATCGCTCTTTCTTCTAGCCCCA
>ASYU01000105.1:0-2901 GCA_000448465.1 Helicobacter pylori PZ5056
CCAAAAAAAACGCCCCGTCAAAAACATTATGGCTTAACCCTACGGCGGTGCTTAAAGCGATCACATCTCTACTGAATAAGCTCAATTCCATGCCATCATAACCCTGCGTGATACCATCACACATCGCTGGCACCCCACTAGCAACGCTCGCATAAGCGTTATGCTCTTGCAACTCTTTTTTAATCCAGTCAGGGTAATTTTTAAAAGGTTGGTGGGCTGAAAGCATGTCATTATAAGCGGTGATAATCGCAAAATGCTTTCTTTTATGCGAACCTAAAGGCATTTTTAAATGCTCTGGCATGCTCGCAGTAACATGCGCAATATTCGCACAACCCAAGCTCTCAATCTTGGGCTGGTTTTTAGGGTTAAAGATATTTTCTAAATAAAGTTCTCTGGTTTTTTTGCTACGCTCTGTAATTTTTTCTTTGATTTGTTCTAAAGAATGCTTAGGCATGAACACCCCTTCAATTAAGATTTAATATATAATAATAACTCAAAAACACTCTAAAAGGGTTATTGATGTTAGATTTTGATTTGGTTCTTTTTGGTGCGACTGGGGATTTAGCCATGCGAAAGCTCTTTGTTTCGCTCTATGAAATTTATACCCATTATGGTTTTAAAAACGATTCTAGGATTATCGCATCGGGGCGTAAGGAGCTATCCAATGAAGAGTTTTTAGTGCTCCTTTGTGAAAAGACACAACTGCATTCAAGAGAAAAGGGTGAGGGATTTTTAGCCCATATCAGTTATTTGCACGTCCGTTTGGATAACCCTAAAGACTTTGAAGAATTGAGTAAAATCGCTACAAACAATAAGCCCTTGATTTTCTACTTTTCTATCTCCCCTAGTTTTTTTGCAACGACCGCTCAAAATTTAGCCCAAAACGCACTCAATCACGCTAACACTCGTTTGATTTTAGAAAAACCTTTAGGGCATAACTTAAAGACTTGCAAAGAGATTTTCCAAAGCATTAGCGCTTTTTTTAAAGAAGAACAAATCTTTAGAATCGATCATTATTTAGGGAAAAAGGGCGTTCAAAATATCCTTGAATTGCGCCTAAATAACCCTATCTTAAACATTTTATGGGATCAAATCAGCGCGGTTGAAATCTGCGTGTATGAGACTTTGGGGGTGGAAGAAAGGGGCGAATTTTACGATAAAATCGGGGCTTTAAGGGATATGGTTCAAAACCATCTCTTGCAAGTTTTATCCCTTATCGCTACAGATTTACCCCACGATTTAAAAGACTTGAGAAAAGAAAAAATCAAAGTTTTAAAAACCTTACAACCCCCTAAAGATTTTAAAAAACAGGTTATTCGGGCCCAATATCAAGGCTATAGGAATGAAAATAAGGTCAATAAAGAGAGCCAGACAGAGACTTTTGTCGCTATTAAAGCCTTTTTGGATACGCCTAAATTTAAAGGCGTGCCTTTCTACCTTAAGCACGCTAAAAAAATGCCCCACAACCAAGCGAGCGTGAAAATCCATTTTAACGCAATCAATACGCTAGAATTTTTCCTCTCTCAAGATAAAATCACCCTCACCCTAAAAGACAATCAAAACCCCCTTATTTTAGAAACCCATAATAAACAAGAATTTTTACAGCCCTACGCTAAATTGCTCTATGATGCGATACAAAATAACCACAATAATTTCGCCCACCAATTGGAATTAGAAGCGTCATGGGTTTTTATTGACACGCTCATAGAGGGTTTTATCAATAACGCCACGCCCTTATATTCCTATGAAAGCCACAATCTCAACGAATCAGAATTTTTAAAACCACTCTATCAATAAAAGGGATTTTCATGGGTTATCAATTGTTTGAATTTGAAAATTTAGAAGATTGCCACAGGGCTTTAATAGAGCGTTTTAAAGAATTTTTTAACAACGCCTTAAAAAAGTATCATCAAGTTTCTGTCGCTTTTTCTGGGGGCCGTTCGCCCATTAGCTTGTTGCAAAAATTGAGCGTTTTAGATCTCAAATGGCATGAGTGTTTAGTCAGTTTGGTGGATGAACGCATTATAGACACAAGCCACAAGGATAGCAACACCAAATTATTGCATGACTACTTGTTGCAAAATAACGCCTTAAACGCTTCTTTCACCCCGCTTTTGCCCAAAAAGATTTCTGGCGATACAAACGAACTTTTAGATTTTGCTAACCAGCATTTCAAACAGCCCCATTTGGCCATTTTGGGCATGGGGACTGACGGGCATACGGCTAGCCTTTTTCCTGAAACGAGCGCTTTTTTAAACGAAGAAAAAGAAAATATCGTTTTGACTAAGCCAATTAACGCTCCTTATGAACGCTTAAGCATGTCTGTTAACGCCTTAGAAAATTGCGAAAAACTTTTCTTGAGTATTAGCGGAGTGGAAAAAAGGGGAATTTTAGAAAAAGCTTTAAAAGAAAACGCCCCCTATTCTCTGCCGATTGCTCGGATTTTACATTCTAAAAAAGTTACCACGGAGGTGTTTTATGCCAAAAACTGAAACTTACCCAAGACTCTTAGCCGATATTGGCGGCACAAACGCGCGTTTTGGTTTGGAAGTCGCCCCACGACAGATTGAATGCGTTGAAGTCTTGAGGTGCGAAGATTTTGAAAGCTTGAGCGATGCGGTGCGATTTTACCTTTCTAAATGCAAAGAAAGCCTTAAACTGTGCCCTATTTATGGCTCTTTTGCTGTGGCTACGCCCATTATGGGGGATTTTGTCCAAATGACGAACAACCATTGGACTTTTTCTATTGAAACGACACGGCAATGTTTGACTTTACAAAAATTGCTTGTCATCAATGATTTTGTCGCGCAAGCCTATGCCATTAGCGCGATGCAAGAAAACGATCTGGCCCAAATAGGCGGGATTAAGTGCGAAATCAACGCCCCTAAAGCGATTTTAGGG
>ASYU01000106.1:0-16052 GCA_000448465.1 Helicobacter pylori PZ5056
TAAAGAAGTGTTGCAAATCGTGTGTGGGGCTAAAAATGTCGCGCCAAACCAATTTGCGCCAGTCGCCCTCAAAGGAGCGATCATAGGCTCAACCACAATCGCTAAAACGGAGCTTAGGGAGGTTGAAAGCCATGGCATGATTTGCTCTAGCATTGAATTAGGCTTCCCTAAAATCAATGATGGCATCTTGGAATTAGATGAGAGCGTTGGGGAGTTGGTTTTAGGGAAGGAATTACATGAATACGCCCCTTTCAACACGCATGTTTTAGAAATTTCATTGACCCCCAATCGTGGGGATTGCTTGAGCGTTTTAGGTATTGCCAGAGAGATTAGCGCGTTTTATCACACGCCCCTAAAACCTATTAAGGCTTTAAATTTTACGCCAAAAAGCGATTCAATCGCACTTCATGCAGATGAAAATATTGAATCGCATCTGGCTTATTATTTGATTTATAATCATTCTTTAAAAACCCCTTTAAATATCAAGCTTTCGCTCGCTCACAATAATGCCTTAAGTGAGAACGACCTGAACAATTTCATAGAATTCAGCGCACATTTTAGTGGGGTAATATTGAACGCTTATGGCCTGAATACAACCCCTATGGATTTGAGCGTGAAAAACGATGAAAACAACCTTGAAAGCGTTTATATCAACCATCAAAAACGCTCCACTATCGCTATCAAGCATCAAAATCAAAAAGATTTGAGCGAGTGTTTGCTTTTAGAGGCGAGTTATACCGATCCTGTAAGCCTATCTTTAAAATTACACGCCCTAAAAGATAAAACGCTTCAAAAAAACAACGCCCTTGTTTATAGGAGCGCTAGGGGGAGTAACCCTAATTTATCAGACGGCTTGAATTTTTTAAGCGCTCATTTAAAAGCCACGATTTTAGAAAGCAAACAAATTAAGCATTCTTTAAAAGATCGCGCCCTTACATTCCAGCTTGAAGACATTACCGAAATTTTGGGGCTTGTTATAGAAGCAGAAAAAATTCAAGGCATTTTAAAAAATTTAGGCTTTAAAGTCAGTGCAAAAGAGCCAAACTCAAACCCCCAAATTTTAGAGGTTATCGTTCCCAATTTCAGGCATGACATTAAAACGATCCAAGATATTGCTGAAGAAATCTTGCGCTTTGTAGGGATTGATAATTTGATCTCAAAGCCCCTTAATTGCGTCAGTAGCAAAAATTCAAACCCCCATTATGACACGCACCGCTTTTTTGAAAACCTTAAACACAAGGCTCTCGCTTGCGGTTTTAAAGAAGTCATTCATTACGTGTTTTACTCTAAAGAAAAACAGCAAAAACTGGGCTTTGAAGTTTTAGAAGATCCCCTAGAATTGCAAAACCCTATCACAACGGAATTAAACACCCTAAGAACGAGTCTTGTTTGCGGGCTTTTAGACGCCAGCTTAAGGAATAAAAATTTAGGGTTTAAAAGCATCGCCCTTTATGAAAAAGGGAGCGTGTATAACTCTAAAAGAGAAGAGATCCAAAAACTAGGCTTTTTAATAAGCGGCTTACAAAAGAAAGAGAGCTACCCTTACGCTAAGGGCAAGGCTTGGGATTTTTATTCTTTCGCTGAATGCGTTTCAAGAATTATAGGGGATTTTAGCTTGGAAAAACTAACCACTCAGACCCCCATTAACCACCCCTACCAGAGCGCTAAAATCATTCAAAATCATGAAGTAATAGGCGTGATCGCTAAAATCCACCCTAAAGTGATCCAGGAATTAGATTTGTTTGAAAGCTATTACGCTGAGATAGACGCTTCTAAACTCAAACGCCCTACCATGCTATTAAAACCCTTTAGCATTTACCCTAGCAGTGTGAGGGATTTGACTCTCATCATTGATGAAAATACCGCTTTTAGCAAGATTAAAAAAGCCCTAAAAGACGCTCAAATCCCTAACTTAAGCGAAATCCTACCCCTTGATATTTTTAAAGAAAGCGATAACACCATAGCCTTAAGCGTGCGTTGCGTGATCCATTCTTTAGAAAAAACCCTGAATGATGAAGAAGTTAATTCAGTTGTTCAAAAAGCGCTTGAAATTTTAGAAAAAGAATTTAACGCCCGCCTTAAGGGATAATATAAAGGATAATTGTGATAGAGCTTGACATTAACGCCAGCGATAAATCGCTCTCGCACAGAGCCGTTATTTTTAGCCTACTCGCTCAAAAGCCTTGTTTCGTGCGGAATTTTTTAATGGGAGAAGATTGTTTAAGCTCTTTAGAAATCGCTCAAAATTTAGGGGCTAAAGTGGAAAATACCGCCAAAAATTCTTTTAAAATCACACCCCCAACGGCTATAAAAGAGCCTAACAAGATTTTAAATTGCAACAATTCTGGCACAACCATGCGTTTATACAGCGGGCTTTTAAGCGCTCAAAAAGGCCTTTTTGTTTTAAGCGGGGACAATTCCCTAAACTCACGCCCCATGAAAAGAATCATTGAACCTTTGAAAGCTTTTGGGGCAAGGATTTTAGGGAGAGAGGATAACCATTTCGCCCCCTTAGTGATTGTAGGGAGTCCCTTAAAAGCTTGCGATTATGAAAGCCCTATCGCTTCAGCTCAAGTCAAAAGCGCTTTTATTTTAAGCGCCTTGCAAGCTCAAGGCATAAGCGCCTATAAAGAAAGCGAGCTTAGCCGTAACCACACAGAAATCATGCTTAAAAGTTTGGGGGCTAACATTCAAAATCAAGACGGCGTTTTAAAAATTTCACCCCTAGAAAAACCCCTAGAAGCTTTTGACTTTACCATAGCCAATGATCCGTCTAGCGCGTTTTTTTTCGCCCTCGCTTGCGCGATTACGCCAAAAAGCCGCCTTCTTTTAAAAAATGTCTTGCTCAACCCCACTCGCATAGAAGCTTTTGAAGTTTTGAAAAAAATGGGCGCTTCCATAGAGTATGCGATTCAATCCAAAGATTTAGAAATCATTGGCGATATTTACATAGAGCATGCCCCTTTAAAAGCGATCAGTATTGATCAAAATATCGCCAGTCTTATTGATGAAATCCCCGCTTTGAGTATCGCTATGCTTTTTGCAAAAGGCAAAAGCATGGTGAGAAACGCTAAAGATTTACGGGCTAAAGAAAGCGATAGGATTAAAGCGGTTGTTTCTAATTTCAAAGCTTTAGGGATTGAGTGCGAAGAGTTTGAAGACGGGTTTTATGTAGAGGGATTAGAAGATATAAGCCCATTAAAACAGCGCTTTTCTAGAATTAAACCCCCTATTATCAAAAGCTTCAATGATCACAGGATTGCGATGAGTTTTGCTGTTTTAACTTTAGCGTTGCCTTTAGAAATTGATAATTTAGAATGCGCAAACATTTCTTTCCCGCAATTCAAACGCTTACTCAATCAATTCAAAAAAGGGAGTCTTAATGGAAATTAAAATGGCTAAGGATTATGGTTTTTGCTTTGGCGTCAAAAGAGCGATACAAATCGCTGAAAAAAATCAAAACAGCTTGATTTTTGGCTCGCTCATTCATAACGCTAAAGAAATCAATCGTTTGGAAAAAAACTTCAATGTGAAAATTGAAGAAGACCCTAAAAAAATCCCTAAAAATAAGAGCGTGATCATAAGAACCCATGGCATTCCTAAGCAGGATTTAGAATACTTGAAAAACAAGGGGGTTAAAATCACTGATGCGACTTGCCCGTATGTGATCAAACCTCAACAGATTGTGGAATCCATGAGCAAAGAAGGGTATCAAATCGTACTTTTTGGGGACATTAACCACCCTGAAGTCAAGGGCGTGATAAGCTATGCCACTAACCAGGCTTTAGTCATCAATTCGTTAGAAGAATTGCAAGAAAAAAAATTGCAACGAAAAGTGGCTTTAGTTTCTCAAACCACCAAACAAACCCCAAAACTCTTGCAAATCGCTTCCTATTTGGTGGAAAGATGCACTGAAGTGCGTATTTTTAACACGATTTGTAACGCCACTTCCTACAACCAAAAAGCCGCTTTGGATTTGAGTAAGGAAGTGGATATTATGATAGTCGTGGGCGGTAAAACTTCTTCAAACACCAAACAGCTCTTAAGCATCGCCAAACAGCATTGTAAAGACAGCTACCTGGTAGAAGATGAAAACGAATTAGAGTTAGCGTGGTTTAAGGATAAGAAATTGTGTGGGATTACCGCTGGGGCTTCCACGCCGGATTGGATTATAGAAAATGTCAAGCAAAAAATCAGCACGATTTAACACATTTTGAAAATTTTCTTTAAAAAAACCGCTAATTGTTAGTTTTTAAACGATTTTGTAAGCCAAAAAAGGATACAATACCCCTAAGGATTTTATATTTATTTTATAGTAAGGCAGTCAATGAGCAAGATAGCAGATGATCAGTATTTTAATGACGAGGAGGAAGACTTCGCAAAACTCTTAGAAAAAGAAGAAACTCTAGAAAAAGGCACTATCAAAGAAGGGTTAATCGTTTCCATCAATGAGAATGATGGGTATGCCATGGTGAGCGTGGGCGGTAAGACAGAAGGCCGTTTAGCCTTGAATGAGATCACCGATGAAAAGGGGCAATTGCTGTATCAAAAAAATGACCCCATTGTTGTGCATGTGTCCGAAAAAGGCGAACACCCTAGCGTTTCCTACAAAAAGGTCATTTCCCAACAAAAGATTCAAGCTAAAATTGAAGAATTAGGCGAAAACTATGAAAACGCCATTATTGAGGGCAAGATTGTAGGCAAGAATAAAGGGGGTTATATCGTGGAGTCTCAAGGCGTGGAATATTTCCTCTCCCGCTCGCACTCTTCTTTAAAGAATGACGCAAACCATATCGGCAAACGCATTAAAGCGTGCATCATTCGTGTGGATAAAGAAAACCATTCTATCAATATTTCTCGCAAACGATTCTTTGAAGTCAATGACAAACGACAGCTTGAGGTTTCTAAAGAGTTGTTAGAAGCTACAGAGCCGGTGTTAGGAGTTGTGCGCCAGATCACCCCTTTTGGTATTTTTGTAGAAGCTAAGGGGATTGAGGGCTTGGTCCATTATTCTGAAATCAGCCATAAAGGACCAGTCAATCCTGAAAAATACTACAAAGAGGGCGATGAAGTCTATGTCAAAGCTATCGCTTATGATGCAGAAAAAAGACGCCTTTCACTCTCCATAAAAGCGACCATAGAAGACCCATGGGAAGAGATCCAAGACAAGCTAAAACCCGGATACGCCATTAAGGTGGTGGTGAGCAATATTGAACATTACGGGGTGTTTGTGGATATTGGTAATGATATTGAAGGCTTTTTGCATGTTTCTGAAATCTCTTGGGATAAAAACGTCAGCCACCCTAGCCATTACTTGAGCGTGGGGCAAGAGATTGATGTGAAAATCATTGACATTGATCCTAAAAACCGCCGCTTAAGGGTTTCTTTAAAGCAACTCACTAACAGGCCTTTTGATGTTTTTGAATCCAAACACCAAGTGGGGGATATTGTAGAAGGCAAAGTGGCGACTTTAACGGATTTTGGAGCGTTTTTGAATCTGGGTGGGGTGGATGGCTTGCTCCACAATCACGACGCTTTTTGGGATAAAGATAAAAAATGCAAAGACCACTATAAAATTGGCGATGTGATCAAAGTGAAAATCCTTAAAATCAACAAAAAAGATAAAAAGATTTCTTTGAGCGCGAAGCACTTGGTTACTTCCCCTACAGAAGAATTCGCTCAAAAGCATAAAACAGATAGCGTGATTCAAGGCAAAGTGGTGAGCATTAAGGATTTTGGCGTTTTCATTAATGCTGATGGCATTGATGTGCTGATCAAAAATGAAGATTTGAACCCCTTGAAAAAAGATGAAATCAAAATAGGGCAAGAAATCACATGCGTGGTGGTTGCGATTGAAAAATCTAACAACAAGGTGCGTGCTTCTGTGCATAGGTTAGAGCGCAAAAAAGAAAAAGAAGAATTGCAAGCTTTTAACACGAGCGATGATAAAATGACTTTAGGGGATATTCTTAAAGAAAAACTCTAAAGAGTGATTTTAAAAGCATGAGAATGGCATGAGATTTAAGGGTGTTGTTGCTTTTATTTCCCTAGCTGTCGCTCTTGGCGTTTTAACCTATTTGTTTTTAAGCGTTAAAAAAGAAATGCCCACTGCTTCTCATGCGATCTCTCAAACCAATGAAAGCCCCTCTCAAACCAATGAAAGCCCCTCTCAAACCAATGAAAAAAGCCATGAAATCAACCTAGAAGAAAGCCCTAATAATCCTAATACCCCTAACGATGATAAAATTTCCCATAACGAAGAAGATCATAATAATACCCTTTCTCAAAGCCTTGATGCGCAAGAAGTTATCAATTACCCCATTGTGGAACATCATTTTGAAATCCCTTTTGAAGAAAAAAAAAGGGAGTATTCAAAGCTTATCATTAAGGATTTAAAGGACTATCAATGGTGGTGTTTAAAAGAAATTCTCAAAAAAGAACAAATTGATTACGCTTACGATAACACCAAAAACCACTCCGGTCTCATCATCTATTTAGATGAAAATAAAAAAGAACGCTTGCTGGCTGATTTAGACTATTATAAAATACGCTATCATGCTGTTTTTTAAATTCAAAGGATAAAAATGTATCAAGTAGCCATTTGCGACCCCATCCATGCTAAAGGCATTCAAATTTTAGAAGCTCAAAAAGACATTGTCTTGCATGATTATTCCAAATGCCCCAAAAAGGAGCTTTTAGAAAAACTCATCCCCATGGATGCGCTCATTACTCGCAGCATGACCCCTATCACAAGCGATTTTTTAAAGCCCTTAACCCACTTAAAATCCATTGTGAGAGCGGGCGTGGGAGTGGATAATATTGATTTAGAAAGCTGCTCTCAAAAAGGGATTGTGGTGATGAATATCCCTACCGCTAACACGATTGCCGCTGTGGAATTGACCATGGCGCATTTGATCAATGCGGTGCGCTCGTTCCCTTGCGCAAACGATCAAATCAAACACCAACGGCTATGGAAAAGAGAAGACTGGTATGGCACGGAATTGAAAAATAAAAAGCTGGGCATCATTGGTTTTGGGAATATTGGCTCTAGGGTGGGCATTAGAGCTAAAGCTTTTGAAATGGAAGTTTTAGCCTATGATCCTTATATCCCTTCTTCAAAAGCCACTGATTTAGGGGTCATTTACACAAAGAATTTTGAAGACATTTTGCAATGCGATATGATCACTATCCACACCCCTAAAAACAAAGAAACGATTAACATGATAGGCGCTAAAGAGATTGAACGCATGAAAAAAGGGGTTATTTTGATCAATTGCGCTAGAGGGGGGCTTTATAATGAAGACGCTCTTTATGAAGCTTTAGAAACCAAAAAAGTGCGTTGGCTTGGCATTGATGTCTTTTCTAAAGAGCCTGGCATTCATAACAAACTTTTAGACTTGCCTAATGTGTATGCGACCCCCCATATTGGCGCGAACACTTTAGAGTCCCAAGAAGAAATTTCCAAACAAGCCGCTCAAGGGGTTATGGAATCTTTAAGGGGTTCAAGCCACCCGCATGCTCTAAATCTACCCATGCAAGCTTTTGATGCAAGCGCTAAAGCCTACTTGAATTTAGCGCAAAAACTGGGTTATTTTTTCAGTCAAATCCATAAGGGCGTGTGCCAAAAAATTGAGCTTAGTCTTTGTGGGGAGATCAACCAATTTAAAGACGCCCTTGTCGCTTTTACACTAGTAGGGGTGTTAAAACCCGTTGTAGGGGATAAAATCAATTACATTAACGCCCCCTTTGTGGCCAAAGAAAGAGGCATTGAGATTAAAGTTAGCCTTAAAGAAAGCGCTTCGCCCTATAAAAACATGCTCTCTTTAACTCTCAATGCGGCTAATGGCGCAATCAGCGTGAGCGGCACGGTGTTTGAAGAAGATATTTTAAAACTCACCGAGATTGATGGGTTTCATATTGATATAGAGCCAAAAGGTAAAATGCTTTTATTCAGGAATACGGATATTCCAGGCGTTATTGGGAGTGTGGGGAATGCGTTCGCTAGGCATGGGATTAACATCGCTGATTTTCGTTTGGGGCGTAACACGCAAAAAGAAGCCCTAGCGCTCATTATTGTAGATGAAGAAGTTTCTTTGGAAGTTTTAGAAGAGCTTAAAAACATTCCTGCGTGCTTAAGCGTTCATTATGTGGTTATTTAAGGTAGTTGGATGCGAGATTTTTTAAAGCTTTTAAAAAAACATGATGAATTAGAAATCATTGACACCCCCCTTGAAGTGGATTTAGAAATCGCTCATCTAGCCTATATAGAAGCGAAAAAACCTAATGGGGGCAAAGCCCTTTTATTCACGCAACCCATAAGAAAAGAACATGACCAGATCAAAACCTTTAGCATGCCTGTTTTGATGAACGCTTTTGGCTCTTTCAAACGATTAGATCTTTTATTAAAAACCCCTATAGAGGATTTACAACAACGCATGCAAGCGTTCTTACACTTTAGTGCTCCTAAAAATTTCACTGAGGGTTTAAAAGTTTTAAAAGATTTATGGGATTTAAGACACATTTTCCCTAAAAAAACCACTCGCCCTAAAGACCTCATCACCAAGCAAGATAAAGAAGTCAATTTGTGGGATCTGCCCGTTTTAAAAACTTGGGAAAAAGATGGCGGGGCTTTCATCACTATGGGGCAAGTCTATACCCAAAGCCTGGATCATAAAAAAAAGAATTTGGGCATGTATCGTTTGCAAGTTTATGATAAAAACCATTTAGGCTTGCACTGGCAAATCCATAAAGACTCCCAACTCTTTTTCCACGAATACGCTAAGGCTAAAGTCAAAATGCCTGTCAGTATCGCTATTGGTGGGGATTTGCTCTACACATGGTGTGCGACAGCCCCCTTACCTTATGGGATTTATGAACTCATGCTCTATGGGTTTATGAGAGGAAAAAAAGCGCACGTAATGCCATGCCTAAGCAACTCTTTGAGCGTGCCAAGCGACTGCGATATTGTGATAGAAGGGTTTGTGGATTGCGAAAAGCTAGAGCTTGAAGGGCCTTTTGGGGATCACACTGGCTATTACACCCCTATTGAGCCTTACCCTGTTTTAGAAGTCAAAACCATTAGCTATAAAAAAGATTCCATTTACTTAGCCACTGTGGTGGGTAAGCCCCCTTTAGAAGACAAATACATGGGGTATTTGACCGAACGCTTGTTCTTGCCCTTGCTCCAAATGAACGCCCCCAATCTCATAGATTATTACATGCCAGAAAATGGGGTGTTTCATAATTTGATTTTAGCCAAAATACACACGCGTTATAACGCTCATGCCAAGCAAGTCATGCATGCTTTTTGGGGCGTGGGGCAGATGAGCTTTGTCAAACATGCGATTTTTGTCAATGAAGACGCTCCTAATCTAAGAGACACCAACGCTATTATTGAGTATATACTGGAAAATTTTTCTAAAGAAAACGCGCTCATCTCTCAAGGCGTGTGCGACGCGCTAGATCATGCAAGCCCTGAATACGCTATGGGAGGGAAACTCGGTATTGATGCGACCTCTAAAAGCAATACCCCCTACCCCACGCTTTTAAACGATAACGCCTTATTAGCGCTTTTACAAGATAAAATGCCAAATATCGTTCTTTTGAAACAATATTACCCGCACACCCGTAACCCCATTTGCGTGATCAGCGTGGAAAAGAAAGATAAAAGCGTCATTGAATTGGCTAAAAACTTGCTCGGTTTTGAAGAGCATTTACGCATTGTCATCTTTGTAGAGCATACCAGCAACGATTTAAACAACCCTTACATGCTGTTATGGCGCATCGTTAATAATATTGACGCCAAGCGCGATATCCTCACCTCTAAACATTGCTTTTTTATAGACGCTACCAATAAGGGCGTTATAGACAAACATTTTAGAGAATGGCCCACCGAAACCAATTGCTCCATGGAAGTTATAGAAAATTTGAAAAAGAAAGGGCTTTTAAAAGATTTTGAAACTTTAAACCAAAAATTCCATCTCACGCATTCTTTCAGCACGCATCAAAAAAGAGTTATAAAGAAGAGTTATAAAGAAGAGTTATAAAGAAGAGTTATAAAGAAGAGTTATAAAGAAGAGTTATAAAGAAGAATTATGACAGATTATCGCCAAAGGATTGATGCCCTCATCACCAAAATAGAAAAGGCTCGCACCGCCTATTCAAGACACCATATTGTCAAAATCGTGGCCGTTTCAAAAAACGCTTCCCCAGAAGCTATCCAACATTACTACAACTGCTCTCAAAGGGCTTTTGGAGAAAATAAAGTTCAAGATTTAAAAATTAAAATGCATTCTTTAGAGCATTTGCCCCTTGAATGGCACATGATAGGCTCTTTACAAGAAAATAAAATCAATGCGCTTTTGAGTTTAAAGCCCGCCCTTTTGCATTCTTTAGACTCTTTAAAACTCGCTTTGAAAATAGAAAAGCGTTGCGAAATATTGGGTGTCAATTTAAACGCTCTTTTACAGGTTAATAGCGCGTATGAGGAAAGTAAAAGCGGGGTGGTGCCTGAAGAAGCGCTAGAAACTTATTCTCAAATCAGTGAAACTTGCAAGCGCCTCAAGCTTAAGGGGCTGATGTGTATAGGGGCGCACACCGATGATGAAAAGAAAATTGAAAAATCCTTTATCACCACCAAAAAGCTTTTTGACCAAATAAAAAATGCGAGCGTTCTTTCAATGGGCATGAGTGATGATTTTGAACTAGCGATTGCTTGCGGGGCGAATCTTTTAAGGATTGGCTCTTTTTTGTTCAAAGAGTGAGATGTTAGAAACTTTTGTGCTTAAAAATGGGGCTGTTTTTATCTCTGATGCGCATTTTTTGCCCAAAAGCCCTCATTTAATCCATACGCTTAAAGAACTTTTAAACGCCAAACCTCCGCAAGTCTTTTTCATGGGCGATATTTTCCATGCACTTGTGGGCTACTTGCCTTTAGATAAAGAGCAACAAAAAATCATTGGTTTGATCAATGCTTTGAGCGAAATTTCACAAGTCTTTTACTTTGAAGGCAACCATGATTTTTCCATGCGTTTGGTGTTGAGTTCTAAAGTGGTTGTTTTTGAGCGCCAAAACCAGCCCGCATTATTCCAGTATAATAACAAACGCTTTTTGCTAGCCCATGGGGATTTATTCATCACTAAAGCGTATGAATTTTACATCACGCAGCTCACTTCCACTTGGGCTAGATTTTTTCTAACTTTTTTAAATTTTGCGAGCTTTAAAACCTTATACCCTTTTTTGAAAAAACGCATCTATCAAAAACCCATCCGCCTTTGGGAATTAGAGCCAAAAGAATTAAAAGCCTTTATTGAAAAGCGCCTAAAAGCCTATCAAAACTATATTAAAGATCTCAACATTGATAGCATTGACGGCATTATAGAGGGGCATTTTCACCTCAAAAGCGGCGCAAAAATCCACTCAAGCGTGCCTATTTATTGCCCACTGCCCTCCTTTTATTACGAACAAAGCCTTTTTAAGGTATCATCAAGCGTTTTAGAACCATCTCAAAATAAGGACGCCTAAATCATGGCAGAAAAAACAGCTAACGATTTAAAACTAAGCGAGATAGAACTCGTGGATTTTCGTATTTATGGCATGCAAGAGGGCGTCCCTTATGAGGGGATTTATGGCATTAATGTGGCTAAAGTCCAAGAAATCATCCCCATGCCCACCCTTTTTGAATACCCCACGAATTTGGATTACATCATCGGCGTGTTTGATTTGCGCTCCATAATCATTCCGCTTATAGACTTGGCTAAATGGATAGGGATTGTCCCGGATAAAAGCAAGGAAAATGAAAGAATCGTCATCATCACTGAATTTAACAACGTTAAAATGGGCTTTTTAGTCCATTCCGCCAGGCGTATCAGGCGCATTAGTTGGAAAGATGTGGAGCCTGCATCCTTTAGCGCCTCTAATAGCATCAACAGAGAAAATATCACCGGCACCACGCGCATTGAAAACGATCAAACCCTGCTCATTTTGGATTTAGAAAGCATTTTAGACGATTTAAAGCTTAATGAAGACGCTAAAAGCGCTAAGGAAGACACCCCTAAAGAGCGTTTTGAGGGCGAAGTTTTGTTTTTAGACGATAGCAAGACCGCAAGAAAAACCTTAAAAAACCATTTGAGCAAATTGGGTTTTAGCATCACGGAAGCTGTGGATGGGGAAGACGGGCTGAATAAATTAGAAATGTTATTCAAAAAATACGGGGACGACTTGAGAAAGCATTTGAAATTCATTATTTCAGATGTTGAAATGCCTAAAATGGATGGCTATCATTTCTTATTCAAGCTCCAAAAAGACCCCAGGTTCGCTTATATTCCTGTGATTTTTAATTCTTCTATTTGCGATAATTACAGCGCTGAAAGGGCTAAAGAAATGGGGGCTGTGGCGTATTTAGTCAAGTTTGACGCAGAAAAATTCACCGAAGAAATTTCTAAGATTTTAGACAAGAATGCGTAATTTTTATTGATAAAATTGTAAAATACTCTTATCTCAAACGCTAAAAAGGGGTTTAAATGGATGATTTGCAAGAAATAATGGAAGACTTCTTGATTGAAGCCTTTGAAATGAATGAGCAGTTGGATCAGGATTTAGTGGAATTGGAGCATAACCCTGAAGATTTGGACTTGCTCAATCGCATTTTTAGAGTCGCCCACACCATTAAAGGCTCTAGCTCGTTTTTGAATCTTAACATTCTCACGCACCTCACGCACAACATGGAAGATGTCTTGAATCGCGCTAGAAAGGGCGAAATCAAAATCACGCCGGATATTATGGATGTCGTGTTGCGCTCCATTGATTTGATGAAAACCTTGCTCGTAACGATTAGAGATACCGGATCAGATACCAATAACGGCAAGGAAAACGAGATTGAAGAAGCGGTCAAACAGCTTCAAGCTATCACGAGCCAAAATTTAGAGGGCGCTAAAGAAACTTCAGGGGCTAAAGAAGCCCCAGAAAAAGAAGCAAAAGAAGAAATTAAAGAAAAAGCGAAAGAAGAAAATAAAGAAAACAAGGCAAAAGCCCCTACTACAGAAAACTTCTCAAGCGATAACCCGCTAGCCGATGAGCCGGATTTGGATTATTCCAACATGAGCGCTGAAGAAGTGGAAGCGGAAATTGAACGCCTGCTGAACAAACGCCAAGAAGCCGATAAAGAACGAAGAGCCCAAAAAAAACAAGAAGCCAAGCCTAAACAAGAAGTCGCCCCAGCAAAAGAAACCCCCAAAACAGAAACCCCCAAAGCCCCTAAAACAGAAACTAAAGTTAAGGCTAAAGCCGATACTGAAGAAAATAAAGCCCCCTCTATTGGCGTGGAGCAAACCGTTAGAGTGGATGTGCGTCGCTTGGATCACTTGATGAATTTAATCGGTGAGCTTGTGTTGGGCAAGAATCGCTTGATTAGAATCTATAGCGATGTGGAAGAACGCTATGATGGGGAAAAGTTTTTAGAGGAATTAAACCAGGTGGTCTCTTCTATTTCAGCGGTAACGACAGACTTGCAGCTTGCGGTGATGAAAACTAGGATGCAACCAGTGGGCAAAGTGTTCAATAAATTCCCTCGCATGGTAAGGGATTTGAGCCGGGAATTAGGCAAGAGCATTGAATTAATCATTGAGGGCGAAGAAACCGAACTAGACAAATCCATTGTAGAAGAGATTGGCGATCCGCTCATCCACATTATCCGTAACTCATGCGATCATGGGATTGAGCCTTTAGAAGAAAGAAAAAGGCTTAACAAGCCTGAAACCGGTAAAGTGCAATTGAGCGCGTATAATGAGGGTAACCACATTGTGATTAAAATCTCTGATGATGGCAAAGGATTAGACCCTGTGATGCTTAAAGAAAAAGCGATTGAAAAAGGGGTGATTAGCGAAAGAGACGCTGAAGGTATGAGCGATAGGGAAGCGTTTAACCTCATTTTCAAGCCAGGCTTTTCTACCGCAAAAGTCGTTTCCAATGTCTCAGGCAGA
Source organism: Helicobacter pylori PZ5056 (assembly GCA_000448465.1). Taxonomy (GTDB): domain Bacteria; phylum Campylobacterota; class Campylobacteria; order Campylobacterales; family Helicobacteraceae; genus Helicobacter; species Helicobacter pylori_CI. Next base: position 13,980 of record ASYU01000106.1, read on the forward strand.
GGCGTGGGCATGGATGTGGTGAAAACCAATATTGAAAAGCTCAATGGGATCATTGAAATTGATTCAGAAGTGGGGGTAGGCACGACCCAAAAGCTTAAAATCCCTCTCACTCTAGCTATCATTCAAGCTTTACTCGTGGGCGTTCAAGAAGAATATTACGCTATCCCACTTTCTTCGGTTTTAGAAACCGTGCGTATCAGCCAAGATGAAATCTACACCGTTGATGGCAAGAGCGTGTTGCGTTTGAGAGATGAGGTGCTTTCTTTGGTGCGCCTTTCTGATGTTTTTAAAGTGGATGCTATTTTGGAATCCAACTCAGATGTGTATGTGGTTATCATTGGCTTAGCCGATCAAAAAATTGGCGTGATCGTGGATTATTTAATCGGTCAAGAAGAAGTGGTCATTAAATCTTTAGGTTACTACCTTAAAAACACTAGAGGCATTGCTGGCGCCACGGTGAGAGGCGATGGGAAAATCACTCTTATTGTAGATGTGGGAGCGATGATGGATATGGCAAAAAGCATCAAGGTCAATATCACTACCTTGATGAATGAATCCGAAAACACCAAGAGCAAAAATTCCCCTAGCGATTATGTTGTCTTAGCGATTGATGACAGCAGCACGGACAGAGCGATTATCCGCAAATGTTTAAAGCCATTAGGCATCACGCTTTTAGAGGCCACTAACGGGTTAGAGGGCTTAGAAATGCTTAAAAATGGCGATAAGATTCCGGACGCTATTTTAGTGGATATTGAAATGCCTAAAATGGACGGCTACACTTTCGCTTCTGAGGTGCGTAAATACAATAAATTCAAAAACCTGCCTTTGATCGCCGTTACCAGTCGGGTGACTAAAACGGACAGAATGCGCGGCGTTGAATCCGGCATGACTGAATACATCACTAAACCTTATAGCGGTGAATATTTAACCACCGTAGTGAAGCGCAGCATTAAATTAGAAGGAGACCAGTCATGAGCAATCAATTAAAAGATTTATTTGAAAGACAAAAAGAAGCTAATGCAAGCTCTAAACAAGAAGACAATGAAGAAATTTTGCAATTCATTGGCTTTATTATCGGCGATGAAGAGTATGCCATTCCCATTTTGAATATTTTAGAGATCGTCAAACCCATTGGCTACACACGAGTCCCTGAAACCCCAAACTATGTGCTTGGTGTGTTCAATTTAAGGGGTAATGTCTTCCCTTTGATCAGTTTGCGTTTAAAGTTTGGCTTGAAAGCGGAAAAACAAAACAAAGACACTCGTTATTTGGTGGTACGCCATAACGATCAGATCGCTGGGTTTTTCATTGATCGCTTGACTGAAGCCATTCGCATCAAGCAAACCGATATTGACCCGGTGCCAGAGACTTTGAGCGATAACAACAATCTAACTTATGGCATTGGGAAACAAAACGATAGACTCGTAACCATTTTAAGAGTGGAAGAAATCTTAAAAAAAGACTTCTAAAAACCTTTTCTATCAAACCCTTATGGGCTTTGAGAAAGATTTATTCCATTAAAAAACTTGATTTTAATCAAGCGTCTCTTATAATGCGCTAAAAACAAAGTCTTTTTCAATCTTTTCTTTTAAAAATAGCGTGAAACTTTTTTAAACGGGTTTAAAAAGGACTTCTCATTTTTTAGTTTTTGTTGCCAACGCTTTTTAACAAGTGGGGCTTTTTGCATTGAGATTCACTAGATCGTAGCCCCCTCCTTTTAATTTTCCTATTTCAACACTTTTAAAAGCGCTTCATAATTGGGCTCTTCTAAAATGTTTTGAACGATTTCTTTATAGATAACCACTCCCTTATCATCAAGAACAAACACCGATCGAGCGAGTAAGCCTTGCAAAGAGCCTTTGCCTAACAGCACGCCGTAATTTTCCCCAAAAGCCTTATACCTAAAATCGCTTAAGATTCTTAAGTCCTTAATGCCTTCAGCGCCGCAAATTTGCCCTTGAGAAAAAGGCAAGTCCATAGAAATAACGCTAAAGCTCACAGAAGGCAGTTTACCGGCTTGCTCATTGAAGTGTTTGGCTTGGAGCAAGCAAACCGATCCGGTTAGACTAGGAA
>ASYU01000107.1:0-9946 GCA_000448465.1 Helicobacter pylori PZ5056
TTTCTTGCTTGTTTTGTTTCTTGCTTTTGATTTCTTGCGTGTTAAGTTTTATTTTTTGTGAAATGCATATAAGGGAGTAGGGGTTATTCTTGATTTTTTAACGCCCTATATTTCTAGGGTTTTAGGCGTTCAAGGATTTGGGTTGTAATTCCTTTCGGATATAATTGAACAAATTGTTGGCGTTCAAAATTGTGCGCTTGAAAATCAATGCAATGCAATAACTCAAAAATAATAAAATCGTTTTCATAGGGGGCAACTAGGCACATGCTTGAATAATGGAATTGAGCGCAAGAAAGTGCAATAAATGCGCTGTAGGGTTTTAATAAGGGATCTCTATTATGTGGGTTGAGTTTGATAAGACTTCAAAAAGCAATTGGTTTTATACTTTTGTTTTCATTAGATTGGCTTTGTAAAATAACTTATTCTAAAAAATGATTGATGAGCGGTGCTCTATGTGCTGATGCGGGTCTGGGGATAGACGCCTTTTGTAATGCTGATGCAAGACTTCTTCCCATTGTATTATTCTCTAAAACTTGCGCTTTTGGGACAACTTGCAACTGATCAATCATTATCTCAATTGCTTCATTTATAATGTAGTTTTTATGCGAAGGGTATTTTTTGCCTTTTTTATTTTTTGTTGTTTGTGGGAATGCTAAGAAAAAGTCCTTACCTTCATAGATGACAAAATAAGGGCGTTTTTCTCGTTGCTCATGACCTTTATTATGTCTGTTTTTATAATAAATGTCCATGTTAATAACTCCTTATTTAAAGCCCTATTTTACTGAATTTATTGGATAAAACCTGCTTAAGTTAAATTGATCTCATTCTATTATAAAATATAAAAAATCAAATCTTAAAGGAAAATCATGCAAGAAAATCAAATCACATGCCCCAAGTGCCAAACGCTCATTGATGTGAGGGAAGCGCTATACAAACAGATTGAGCGAGAAAATCAAAGCCGGTTTTTAGCCCAACAAAAAGAGTTTGAAAAAGAAGTGAATGAAAAAAGAGCGCAGTATCAAAGCTATTTCAAAAATTTGGAGCAAAAAGAAGAGGCCCTAAAAGAGCGAGCAAAAGAGCAGCAGGCTCAATTTGATGAGGCGGTCAAACAAGCGAGCGCGCTAGCCTTACAAGATGAAAGGGCTAAAATCATTGAAGAAGCCAGGAAAAACGCTTTTTTAGAGCAGCAAAAAGGCTTGGAATTGTTGCAAAAAGAATTAGACGAGAAGTCCAAACAAGTCCAGGAATTGCACCAAAAAGAAGCGGAAATTGAAAGGCTAAAAAGAGAAAATAACGAAGCAGAGAGCCGATTGAAAGCTGAAAATGAAAAAAAATTGAATGAAAAATTGGATCTGGAAAGGGAAAAAATAGAAAAAGCCTTGCATGAAAAAAACGAATTGAAATTCAAGCAGCAAGAAGAGCAATTAGAAATGTTAAGAAACGAGTTGAAAAACGCTCAAAGAAAGGCGGAGTTAAGCTCGCAGCAATTCCAGGGCGAGGTGCAGGAATTAGCGATTGAAGAGTTTTTGAAACAAAAATTCCCCCTAGATAGTGTTGAAGAAATCAAAAAAGGGCAAAGAGGGGGCGATTGCATTCAAGTGGTGCATACTAGGGAATTTCAAAATTGCGGGAAAATTTATTATGAGAGCAAACGCACTAAAGAATTTCAAAAAGCTTGGGTGGAAAAGCTTAAAAGCGACATGCGAGAGATTGGGGCTGATGTGGGGGTCATTGTGAGTGAAGCCCTGCCTAAAGAGATGGAGAGGATGGGGTTATTTGAGGGGGTGTGGGTGTGTTCGTTTGAAGAGTTTAAGGGGTTGAGCACGGTGTTAAGAGAGGGGGTTATTCAAGTGAGTTTGGCTAAAAAAAGTCAGGAAAATAAGGGCGATAAAGTGGATCTGCTCTATCATTATTTGACAAGCTCTGAATTTTCTATGCAAGTGAATGCGATTATAGAGGGGTTTGAGCAATTGAGAGCGGATTTAGAAAGCGAAAAACGCGCGATGGCTAGGATTTGGAAAAGCAGGGAAAAACAAATTGACAAAGTGTTTGAAGGCACGATTAACATGTATGGCTCTATCAAGGGCATTGCGGGTAATGCGATAGGGCAAGTGAAAGCGCTAGAGCTTGGGTATGATGAGGGGGAATTGGAGTGATATAATTTTGTATCCAATTGAGTTGCATAAGAAAAATTAAAGGAAAAAGCGAGAAAAAACATGGCGATTAATATCAAAAAGATAAAATCCCTTAAGGCGTTTTGTGGTTTAGACACGATTGAAATGGGTGAGTTTAAGCACTATAATGTCATTTTTGGAAATAATGGGTGCGGAAAAACAAGCTTGACAAGGGCTTTTGAGTTACTGATTCCAAAAAATAAGCACATTGAAAAGTATCGCACCATTTCCACTGATGAATCCCCAAGCATTGAATTTGAATGCGAAAAAGGAAGCTATAAAATAGAACCAAATAGCGATATTGGAGTGCCTTTTAAAGTTGAAATCTATAATAGTGATTTTCTGCACAATAACGCGCCTTTAAATAGTGAGTTTGGACTTAAAAAACTAGATGATGGCACAATCATTTTAGAAGGTTCGGTTTTAGGCGAAGAAACGAAAGAAATCAATCAATTAAAAGATTTTAGAGAGAAAGTAGAAAAAAGACAAAAGAAAATTAAAGATGAGAACGATACTGAAAATACTTTAATTGCCAAGCAAGAAAGTGAAATTAAAAAATATGATAAAGAAATAGAAAAAATACGAAAAAAAATGACTTCAAAGACTATTCAAATAGCACTAGATGAGATTGGAATAAATAATTTCTATAAAGTGTCAAAGGATAAATTTAAATATCAAGAAGATGTATTAACGGATCTGGAAAAAGATTTTAACGAATTGGATGAAGCCATGAAAAAATTTGATGGTTTAAAAGAAATGGAATTGCCTAAAGATTATCAAACAATAAAAGATAAGTTAGAATTTTTATTTTCCTTTGATATAGATAAAGAGGCGGGGCAAGTTTCAGAGAAAATTAAAGAGCATATTAGCAAGGTTGGAAGAGAATTTATTGAGAAAGGAATAAAATTACAAAAAGAGATGCTTGACAATACATGCCCTTTTTGCACTCAAACAATTCTCAATGGGATTATTCAAGATTATACAAGTTACTTTAATAAGAGCGTTGAAACATTTAATCAATGTTCTTTAGAAGTGAGTGGGACTTTAAAAAATATTTTAGACCAATGGAATATAAAGGAAATATTGCAATCATTTGAAAAATTTAAACCTTTCATGAAGAAAGACTTTTCAAAAAATAAGGAAAGTTTAGAAAAAGCGTTAGAACAAATAAAAGTTTTATTAGAAAAACTTCAAAAAGAAGTGGATAAAAAAGAGGGAGCTAAAAATGAGAAAAAATTTCAAGAGATAGATAAAGAATTGTTGGAAATTCAAGAAAATATCCAACAATGTGTTGGTGAGACTGGAAAGATTTTAAACCAAAAGAAAGAGCAAAAAAAGAAATTAGAAAAATTAAAAACCGAGTTGAAAGAAGTAAGGATTAAAAAGGCTAAACATGATAGCTACGATTGGCAAAAGAGTAAAGAAGAGGCTGAGATAAAACTATCAGTTTTAAATCGTGGGCATGAGAGATTAAATTGCCTTTTAGAAAAAATTGACAATAAACTTAAAAAGCTATATGAACAAAAACGCCCTGATATTGAAGCTATTAATAGTTATCTTAAAGCTTTAAATTTGCCTAAATATTCTTTGCATGAAGATTATAGAATTGTTTTAAATTCTGATGTTTTAGAAAATAGTAAGGCTGAGATGATTTTAAGCGATGGCGAAAAAACCACGCTCGCATTTGCGTATTTTTTAGCGCGTTTAAAATTATTTTATAAAAAAGAGGATTTAAAAAATTTGGTTGTTGTCATAGATGATCCTATATCTAGTTTAGATGAGCAAAGGATTTATAACACTTCTTATATTGTGGCAAAAATCAATCAAGAACTAGCAGGGGAAGCATTGAAAGATGAAGATAAAGTGCAAGTATTTGTTTTGACTCACAATCATACTTTTATGGCGCGTTTAATCAATATGGTAGGCAAACATGCTCGCTATTTCCAATTAGAACGCAATCAAAATCAATTAAAAATTGTTTGTAAAAATGAAGTCGTTGGTTATTTTGACACTTTCTATTTGCTTTTATTTAAAGAAGTGTATGAATTTGCGAAAAAAGAAAAAGTGCAAGATGATTTTAAAGAGGCGATAAATTATGGGAACAAAGTAAGGATTTTATTAGAAAGTTTTTTAAAGATTAATTTCATTGACTCGTTTCTTACAGAAAAACATGATGGTGTTTTTAAGGAAGAGACGATTAAAGATTTGATAAAAATAGCAAATGATGAAGTTGAATTGAATTTTTCAAAGCTACCTTTTAATAAGGATAATAATTGTAATATAGAAAATAAAGATATGCTTTGTGAAAAAATCTTACGTATCGCAAAAGGCTTGCATTTAGATAGTCATGGAAGCGTTATGGATTTTTTTAGCTCTTATAAAATTCCACTTGAAGATGTCCAAAAATTTGCCAAAATAGCTATTAATACTATGAAAATTTTAAATCCTTATCAAACGCAATCTTATATGGGGAGTGTGGATAAAATTAAAAACAAGGAATAACATGCGAATCGTATTTATGGGAACGCCTGGTTTTGCTGAAGTGATCTTAAGGGCGTTGGTTGAAAATAAAAATAACCATATTGAAGTGGTGGGGCTATTCACTCAAAGGGACAAGCCTTTTGGGCGCAAAAAAGAACTGAAAGCCCCAGAGACTAAAACATACATTTTAGAAAATCATTTAAATATCCCCATTTTCCAGCCACAAAGTTTGAAAGAGACTGAAGTTCAAATCTTAAAAGATCTAAAGCCTGATTTTATCGTGGTGGTGGCTTATGGTAAGATTTTGCCTAAAGAGGTTTTAGAGATAGCTCCTTGCATCAATGCGCATGCGTCGTTATTGCCTAAATACAGGGGGGCTTCGCCCATTCATGAGATGATACTCAATGACGATAAGATTTATGGTATAAGCACCATGCTTATGGATGTGGGGCTAGATAGCGGGGATATTTTAGAGAGCGCTTCGTTTTTGAGAGAAGAATACTTGGATTTAGACGCTTTAAGTTTAAAATTAGCGCATATGGGGGCAGCTTTACTCCTTTCAACGCTCAAAAATTTCTCTTCCATCACAAGAAAACCCCAAGATCACACGCAGGCTAGTTTTTGTAAAAAAATCACCAAAGCCGATGGTTTAGTGGGTTTTAAAGACGCTAAAAGCTTGTTTTTAAAATCGCTTGCGTTTAAGAGTTGGCCAGAAATCTTTTTAGAAAACAGCCTTAAACTTTTAGGAGTGGAATTGGTGGAGAATGAAAAGAGCCACAAGGAAGGCGAGATTTTAGAAATTGATGAAAAAGGCGTTCTTGTGGGTTGTTTGAAAGGGAGCGTGCGTATAGCAAGGTTGCAAGCGGTGGGTAAAAAGCCTTTGAAAGCGAAGGATTATTTGAACGGCAAGCGTTTGAAAGCGGGCGGTATTTTAACATGAGAAAATGTGAAAAAAGAGTTTTTGATAGCCTGCCTTCCACGCAAACCTATCTTTTAGAAAAACTTAAAAATAACGAACTCAAAGCCCCCATTTTGATCGTGGCTAAAAACCAAAGCGCTGGGATAGGCAGTAGGGGGAATATTTGGGAGAGCGCAAAAAGCGCTTTGACTTTTTCGCTCGCTTTAAACGCAAGCGATTTGCCTAGAGATTTACCCATGCAAGCGAACGCTTTGTATTTAGGGTTTTTATTCAAAGAAGTTTTAAAAGATTTAGGCTCTCAAACCTGGCTTAAATGGCCTAACGATTTGTATTTAGGGGATCAAAAAATAGGGGGCGTGCTGGTTAATGTTTATAAAGGCATGCGGGTGTGTGGCATTGGCGTGAATAGGGTTTCAAAGAAATGGGCATGTTTGGATATTGGCGCGAGCGATGATTTGATTATAGAGGGCTTTTTAAAAAAAATAGAAGAAAATCTTTTTTGGGGGGAAGTTTTAAGTAAGTATGCGTTAGAATTTCATAGAAGCAACTCTTTTAGCTTCCATAATGATTGCAATGAAGCGGTGAGTTTGAAAGATGCACAATTGTTAGAAGACGGCCGTGTTTGTATTAAAGGTAAGATTTATGATAGGATGTGAGTATGATGAATGAAATCATTGCAGTGGCTAATCAAAAAGGGGGTGTGGGCAAAACGACAACAGCGGTTAATTTATCGGCTTCTTTAGCGGCGCATGAAAAAAAAATCTTGTTGATTGATTTTGACCCTCAAGCCAACGCCACTTCAAGCTTGGGTTTTAGGCGCGATAAAATTGATTATGATATTTATCATGTGCTGATTGGCCGTAAGCAAATTTCTCAAGTGATCTTAAAAACCCAAATGCCTTTTTTGGATTTAGTGCCTTCTAATTTGGGTTTAGCCGGGTTTGAAAAAACCTTTTATGACAGCCAAGATGAGAACAAACGAGGCGAACTCATGCTCAAAAACGCCTTAGAGAGCGTGGTGGGGCTTTATGATTATATTATTATTGACTCCCCGCCGGCTCTTGGGCCTCTCACGATCAATTCGCTTTCAGCAGCCCATTCGGTGATCATTCCTATCCAATGCGAATTTTTTGCTCTTGAAGGCACTAAATTATTGCTTAACACCATTAGAATGTTGCAAAAAAGCACGAACCCTAAGCTCAAAATCAGAGGGTTTTTACCCACTATGCATGTCCCTCAGCTCAATTTGACAAAAGGGGTTTTAGCGGAATTGTTTAAGTATTTTGACTCAGAGTTTTTTAGAGATTCAGCTACAGGAGAGTATATTATGATCCCTAAAAGCGTGAAACTAGCAGAATCGCCTAGTTTTGGCAAGCCCATTTTACTCTATGATATTAAATCTAATGGCAGTATCGCTTATCAAAAATTAGCTCAAAGCATTCTTCAAGGGTAGCATATGGCAAAAAATAAAGTGTTGGGTAGGGGTTTAGCGGATATTTTCCCTGAAATTAATGAAGTGTATGAGCAAGGGCTGTATGAAAGAGCGAATCGGGTTGTGGAGCTTGATATTGATGAAGTGATGCCCAATCCTTACCAGCCCAGAAAAATCTTTAGCGAAGAGTCCTTAGAAGAATTAGCACAATCCATTAAAGAACATGGTTTGTTGCAACCGGTTTTAGTGGTGAGTGAGAACGGGCGTTACCATTTGATCGCCGGTGAAAGGCGCTTAAGAGCGAGCAAATTAGCTAAAATGCCCACGATTAAAGCGATTGTTGTGGATATTGAGCAAGAAAAAATGCGTGAAGTGGCGTTGATTGAAAATATCCAGCGAGAGGATTTGAATCCCCTAGAGTTGGCTAGATCGTATAAAGAATTGCTTGAAAGCTATCAAATGACCCAAGAAGAGCTGTCTAAAATCGTTAAAAAATCTAGAGCTCATGTGGCTAATATCATGCGTTTATTGACGCTTTCTTCTAAAGTTCAAAACGCTCTTTTAGAAGAAAAAATCACTTCAGGGCATGCGAAAGTCTTGGTGGGCTTGGAGGAAGAAAAACAAGAATTGATCTTAAATTCCATTATAGGGCAGAAACTCAGCGTGCGCCAAACAGAAGATTTAGCGCGTGATTTTAAAATAAACGCAAATTTTGAAAATAAAAAACATGGTTTCAAGCAAACCCAAACGCTCATCGCTGAAGATGAACTAGAGCGCTTTAATCAAAATTTGTGGGATCGTTACAAGCTTAAAGCGGCTTTAAAAGGGAATAAAATAGTTTTACGATGTTATGAAAATTCTCTTTTAGAGGCTTTTATGAAAAAAATGATGTCTTAATGCTTAGATATTCTCAATTTTTAAGCGATTTTTTGTTAAGATAGAGTTAATGTTTTTATAACAAGTGCGAGTTTCAAATATTTTTAGGATGAAAGAAATAGGTCATGAATATATCGGTTAACCCCTATTTAATGGCGGTCGTTTTTGTAGTGTTTGTGTTGTTGTTGTGGGCGATGAATGTTTGGGTGTATAGGCCTTTGTTGGCTTTTATGGATAACAGACAGGCAGAGATAAAGGACAGCTTGGCTAAAATCAAAACGGATAACACCCAAAGCGTGGAGATTGGCCATCAAATTGAGACTCTTCTTAAAGAAGCCGCTGAAAAGCGCAGGGAAATGCTAGCAGAAGCGATTCAAAAAGCTACAGAGTCTTATGACGCTGTGATCAAGCAAAAAGAGAACGAACTCAATCAAGAGTTTGAAGCATTCGCCAAGCAATTACAAAATGAAAAACAAGCGCTAAAAGAGCAATTGCAAGCGCAAATGCCGGTATTTGAAGACGAGTTAAACAAGCGTGTGGCTATGGGTTTAGGGAGTTGATGAATGTTTGTAGTTAAAATGGTGTTAGGGTTTTTAATCCTTTTAAGCCCTTTGTGCGCTACTGGATTGGATATTTCACAAACAGATATTATAGAGCGTTCTTTAAATTTCCTCTTATTTGCGGGGATTTTGTGGTATTTTCTGGCTAAAAAACTGCGTTCATTTTTACGCTCCAAAAGCCTTGAAATCTCCAAACGCTTAGAAGAGATTCAAGCCCAACTCAAAGTGAGTAAAGAAAATAAGAAAAAACTCTTAAAAGAATTAGAGCAAGCCAAAGAAAAAGCTGAATTAATTATTTCTGATGCGAATAAAGAAGCTTACACGATCACACAAAAATACGAATTGCAAACCAAAATGGATGTGGAAAATTTGATCAAAAATTCTAAGGCGTTGATGGATTTAGAAGTTAAAAAGATCAAAAGAGAGCTGGTTGAAAGCGTTTTTAAAGATCTAAGAGAGAGCAAAAAAGTCTCTTTCAATGCGCAAGATTGCGTGAATATTTTGAAACAAAGGCTTTAAATGCAAGATTTAAAAGTGATCTCTAAGCATTATGCTAAGGCGTTGAAAAACCACACTAAAAGCGATCTAGCGTTATTGGAAGAAATCGTTGTAGGGCTTAAAAATGTAGCAGAAGCCATAAAATTACACAAACTCAACCAGGTGTTAGCTCATGTTTCTTTAAAAGTTAAAAAAGAGGTTGTATTTGAAATCTTAGAAAAAATAACTTCCACAAAAGCATGTTTAGTTTTAAAGCCTGTAATGGAAGTGGTGTTAAAAAATAACCGGCTTGATATGTTGGAATTGATCACTGAAGAGCTGTCTTTTGATTCTAAAAAGACTTTAGAAGCCACACTTTTAGTCCCAGAAAAGCTTGAAAATAATGAACTAGAAGCCGTGCAACAAAAATTGCAAGCGCGTTTTAACGCTCCTGTAGAAATCGCTCAAGACACTTGGTCTAAAAAAGGGGTTTCTTTGAGCGTTTCAAGCCTGGATTTAGAAATAGGCTTTTCTAAAGAAGATATTTTAAAGAAAATAGAAAAACAGGTTATTCAATCTATTTAATCAATCTAAGGAGATAAAGATAATGTCCCAACTAAAATTGGAAGAAATCAGCTCGGTTATTGAAGAAAAAATCAAGAATTTTGAACTTGATTGCGATATGGCTGAAGTAGGAAAAGTCGTTTCATACGCTGATGGTGTGGCTAAGGTTTATGGCTTAAATGGTGTGATGTCGTATGAAGTGCTGGAGTTTGAAACAGGGGATAAAGGCGTTGCGGCTAATTTAGAAGAAGATAGCGTTGGCGTGATTGTGTTTGGTTTTGGCAACAATATTAAAGAGGGGACTAGCGTTAAACGCACGAAGAGTTTGATGAAAGTTCCTGTTGGCGATGCGGTTGTAGGGCGTGTGCTAAACGCTTTGGGTGAGCCTATTGATGGCAAGGGTGAGATAGAAACGAATGAGTTCAGTCTCATCGAGCAAAAAGCCCCGGGCATTATGGACAGA
>ASYU01000108.1:0-3167 GCA_000448465.1 Helicobacter pylori PZ5056
AATCCCTCGCTTTGCGTTTGAAAAATTTGCCGGTGTTTCTAGCACTTTAGGGACTTCTATGAAAAGCATTGGCGAAGTGATGGCGATATGGGGGAATTTCTTAGAAGCCTTACAAAAAGCGTTATGCTCTTTGGAAAACAATTGGCTAGGGTTTGAATCGTTAAGCAAAGATTTAGAGATGATAAAAAAGGAAATCCGCTGGCCCAATCCCAAACGCTTGCTTTATATCGCTGATGCGTTCAGGCTCGGCGTTTCTGTAGATGAAGTTTTTGAATTATGCCAGATTGACAGGTGGTTTTTATCTCAAATCCAAAAACTAGTCAAAGCAGAAGAGGGTATCAATTCTAGCGTTTTAACGGACGCCAAAAAATTAAGAGGGCTTAAAAATTTAGGCTTTAGCGATGCTAGGATTGCCGCTAAAATCAAAGAAAATGAAAATTTAGAGGTCAGCCCTTTTGAAGTGGAATTAGCTAGATCTAATTTACAAATCGCGCCCAATTTTGAAGAAGTGGACACTTGTGCAGCGGAGTTTTTATCGCTCACGCCTTATTTGTATTCCACTTATGCCCCTAATCCTTTGCCCCCTATTGAAAACAAACAAGAAAAACAAGAAAAGAAAATCCTAATCATAGGCTCAGGGCCTAATCGCATCGGTCAAGGCATTGAATTTGATTATTGTTGCGTGCATGCGAGCTTTGCTTTAAAAGATTTGAACATTAAAAGCGTCATGCTCAATTGCAATCCAGAAACCGTAAGCACGGATTATGATACCAGTGATACGCTCTATTTTGAACCCATTCATTTTGAGTGCGTGAAAAGCATCATTCAAAGGGAGCGAGTGGATGGCATTATCGTGCATTTTGGGGGACAAACCCCTTTAAAACTCGCTAAAGATCTAGCCAAAATGCAAGCCCCCATTATTGGCACGCCTTTTAAAGTGATTGACATTGCTGAAGATAGAGAGAAATTTTCCCTCTTTTTAAAAGAGCTTGACATCAAGCAGCCCAAAAACGGCATGGCTAAAAGCGTTGATGAAGCTTATAGCATCGCTAATGTGATTGGTTTCCCTATTATTGTGCGCCCTAGTTATGTGCTAGGCGGCCAACACATGCAAATTTTAGAGAATATTGAAGAACTGCGCCATTATTTGGAAAGCGTTACGCATTCTTTGGAGATTAGCCCTAAAAACCCGCTTCTCATTGATAAGTTTTTAGAAAAAGCGGTGGAATTAGATGTGGATGTTATTTGCGATAAAAAAGAGGTCTATATTGCCGGCATTTTACAGCATATTGAAGAAGCCGGAATCCATTCAGGCGACTCTGCATGCTTTATCCCTTCCACTCTAAACCCTGAAATTTTAGATGAAATTGAGCGAGTGAGTGCGAAAATCGCTCTGCATTTAGGCGTAGTAGGGCTATTGAATATCCAATTTGCTGTGCATCAAAATTCGCTGTATTTGATTGAAGTCAATCCCAGAGCCAGCCGAACCGTGCCTTTTTTAAGCAAGGCTTTAGGCGTTCCTTTAGCTAAAGTGGCGACTAGGGTTATGGTATTAGAGGATTTGAAAGAAGCCTTGAAGTTTTATGATAAAAAAAATATTGTAGAATATTCTAATGGCGTTTATAAGCCTAAAATGCCTCATTTTGTGGCTTTAAAAGAAGCGGTTTTCCCTTTTAATAAACTTTATGGATCGGATTTGATTTTAGGGCCTGAGATGAAAAGCACCGGCGAAGTGATGGGGATTGCTAGATCTTTAGGGCTTGCATTTTTTAAGGCTCAAACGGCTTGCTTTAACCCCATTAAAAACAAGGGGCTTATTTTTGTTTCTATTAAAGATAAGGATAAAGAAGAAGCATGCGTTTTAATGAAGCGATTGGTTCAGTTAGGCTTTGAATTGTGCGCTACAGAAGGCACGCATAAAGCTTTGGAAAAAGCCGGGGTGAAGTCTTTAAAAGTGCTTAAAATCTCCGAAGGCCGCCCTAATATCATGGATTTGATGATGAATGGGGAAATCAGCATGGCTATCAACACCAGCGATCACAAATCTCAAGATGATGCCAAACTCATACGCGCTTCTGTGCTTAAAAACCATGTGAGTTATTTCACGACTTTAAGCGCGATAGAAGTCTTGCTTTTAGCGTTAGAAGAAAGTTCTCAAAAAGACGAGTTGTTAGCTTTACAGGATTATTTGAAGTAATTTGATGGCGCTAGTGTATTTAGCTCAAAGCGATACCACGATAGGACTGCTTTCTAAAGACAGCGAAAAACTCAACGCTTTAAAAGGCCGCCCTAAAAACCAAAGCGTTTTAATAGAAAGCACTGATTTTACCACTTTAAAAAGCCTAGTGCGCGCGCCCAACGCGTTTAAAAACCTCATTAGAAGAAGCGCTAAAACCACTTTTATTTACCCTAACTCTAAAGCCGTTCGTGTGGTTAGGGGCAGGCATGGGGATTTTTTAAAGCGTTTTAAAACGCTCTATAGCACCTCAGCCAACCTCACCCAATGCGCTTATGATAAAGAGATCGCTTCCAATCTCGCTGATGTCATTGTGAGCGATGAAAGGGGTTTGTTTGAAAGCGCTAGTTCTAAAATATTCAAACTCTATAAAAATAAAAAAGTGAGAATAAGATAAAATTACCCTTTATTATTTCGCATTCTGCGCATTTTGAAATGGGTTTTTGTGGGATTTTTCTAAAAGTTTATCATTCGTTTATTAAAAATGGCTAGCTCTTTTAAGGCGATTGTAATATTTTTTTGATTATAATAACACCTTTATTTTTTAAGAGAAATTATTATCATATTTAGGATTTTAAGAATGAATGACAAGCGTTTTAGGAAGTATTGTAGTTTTTCTATTTTTTTGTCCTTATTAGGAATGTTTGAATTAGGGGCTAAAGAACAAGAAAAAGAAGAAAGAAAGACAGAAAGGAAAAAAGAAAAGAACGCCCAACACACTCTGGGTAAAGTTACCACTCAAGCGGCTAAAATCTTTAATTACAACAACCAGACAACCATTTCAAGTAAAGAATTAGAAAGAAGGCAAGCCAACCAAATCAGCGACATGTTTAGAAGAAACCCCAATATCAATGTGGGCGGTGGCGCGGTCATAGCGCAAAAAATTTATGTGCGCGGTATTGAAGACAGATTGGCTAGGGTTACGGTGGAT
>ASYU01000109.1:0-1089 GCA_000448465.1 Helicobacter pylori PZ5056
GCGGGCAGTTGCAACTCAATGTGTTTGAGCCGGTTATCGCTTACAAGCTTTTCCATTCCTTTGTGATTTTAGGGCGCGCGATTGAAACTTTGACGACTAAATGCGTGGAAGGCATCACGGCTAATGAAAAGATTTGCCACGATTATGTTTTTAATAGTATTGGCATTGTTACCGCGCTAAACCCTCATATCGGCTATGAAAAATCCGCTATGATCGCCAAAGAAGCCTTAAAAAGCGATCGTTCTATTTATGACATCGCTTTAGAAAAGAAAATCTTAACTAAAGAGCAACTGGACGATATTTTCAAGCCAGAAAACATGCTAAGCCCTCACGCTTTCAAAAAGCATAAGGACTGAACGCTTTGCAACACTCACGCCTTCAAACTTTACGCTCCCTTTATATGGAGCGTCTTTTGGGCGAAACTTACACCAATATCAGCCTTACCAAGCCCCAAAATAAGCCCCTTAACAAACAAGTTCATGAGGGCATAGAAAATTGCAATTTGTGCAAACGCCACCAACATTCAAAACCGGTGATCGGGCTTTTTAACCCCACTTCCAAGCTCGCTTTCATCACGCTCACCCCCATGCTGGATAGCCAATTACATTTCTTAAATAATTTAAAAGCGCTCATGTTAGAGAGCATTATCCAAAAGATTTTTAACTACCCCTTAAAAGATTGCAGTATTTTATCGCTCCTTAAATGCGACTCTAACAGCCTCAATTTAGAAGAAGAAATCAACGCATGCTTGCCTCATTTAATCTGGCAATTAGACAATAGCGCTTCAAAAGTCATTGTGGTATTTGGCGAGATTTTGCCCAAACGCCTTTTAAACCTTTCTAAAGAAGAATCCTTTGGGCGCATCGTGTCTTTAAAAACTAAACATTTTTTAAGCACCTACGCTTTAGAGGACATGCTCAAAAACCCCACGCTCAAAAAAGAAGCGTTAGCGCATTTTAAAATAGCGCTCCAATTTCTCAATCAGTCTTAAAATACGCCTTATTTTTTAACCCATCTCCTTACAGCGCGCAACAAAGGCAAGGATTTTTGATAGGCTTTGCGATAGATTTTAAAAGTGGTGTTTTGAGA
>ASYU01000110.1:0-5842 GCA_000448465.1 Helicobacter pylori PZ5056
AAGGCCAACATAAGCCCCATAACCGCCCCCACTAACCCCATAGTAGGAGCGGTCTCACCGGCAGTCTCCCAATAATGAGCGGCACCGTGGTAATACTCTTCCATTTCTTCAATGCTGATTTCTAAGCTTTCCTTAACGGATTTTAAATCCTTGCCATCTATGATCATAGACAAGCCATTACGGGTGAAATCGTCTTCAATTTGCGCCACTCGCCCCTCCAAACTCAACACCCCATCTTTTCTGGCTAAAGTGGCTAATTCCACTAAATTTTTAATGGTTTCGTTTAAATTGATTTTAGGGTTTAAAAAAACAATTTTTATCTCTTTGTAAGCGGCTTTCACGTAACGAGCATGCGTGCCTGTCATGGCGGCAAAAAGCGAAGTAGGCACGATGATAATGACTGAACTCAAATGGATAATGTGCAACGGGTTGCCATCTTCTAAAATATCGCCTAACGAAATAGAAGCGACCGCCAATACCAAGCCTAGTATGGTTGATAAATCCAAAACTTACCCCTTAATCTAAATTTCATAATCTTGTAAATGCGTGATTTTATGCGTGCCACAAACCCTACATTCAGGGTTTTTGGGTGCTTGAATTTTTTTAAAATCCATCGTTTTAATATCGGCTATAAGTAAAGTATTTATAAGTAAAGTTTCAAACCCTAAAAAATATTTAAGGCATTCGCTCGCTTGGATACACCCTAAAACCCCAGGCAAGACCCCAAAAAGCCCTGAAGTAGGATTCAATCCTTTTTTAGGGGGCTTATCAAAAACACACGCTAAGCATGCGCTATGGGGTAAAACGATCATGCTTTGCCCCTTGTATTTTAAAACCCCGGCATGCGAATAGGGTTTTTGGGCTAACACGCAAGCGTCATTGATTAAAAATTTAGCGTTAAAATTGTCCGTGGCGTCTATGATAAAATCGTAAGGCTCTATGAGAGGAAGAGCGTTATGGGCCTTAAAGCGTTCTTCAAAGGTTTCTATTTCAATACCAGCATTGAGTTGTTTTAAGCGGGCTTTCGCACTAGAGGTTTTAGGTTGGTTTAAAAAATCCTGTGAATGGATAATTTGGCGTTGCAAATTACTCATATCTACTGAATCAAAATCCACAATGCCTATTTTTCCTATCCCAGCAGCGCACAGATACATCAAAACCGCTGATCCAAGCCCACCGGCTCCAATGACTAAAACGCTAGATTTTAAAAGCTTCAATTGGCCTTCTTCGCCCACATCTTCTAGCATGATATGGCGCAAATAACGTTCTTTGTCTAGCCGGCTTAGCAATTAAGCCATCCTTGAAACCCAAATTTTAGAATGCTCTCTTTCAGCAAAAAAACTCGTTTTATCCCCATGCCCTGGATAAATCTCTATGTCTTTAGGGAAATCTAAATTTTGAAACCTTAACAGGGACTCTTTCATGTCTTTTTCATTAGAATAAGGGAAATCATAACGGCCAATGCTGCGATAAAAGATAAAATCCCCGCTAAAAATCACCCCTTCAATTTCTATGATAGAACAACCGGGCGTATGTCCGGGAAAATGCCAGTATTTAATGGTGGTGTTTGCTATCTCTAAAGTGGTGCAACCCTTATTACAAGGCACGCTAAATGTGGGGCTAAAAACCGGCATGCCCAAATGGAAAATATCATTTTCTAGCATGAACACATCGTCTTTTGGGGCGTAAATGGGGGTGTCTTTAAGGGCTTTTGACAATTGAGTGCTATCCCATACATGATCATAATGCCCATGCGTGATTAAAATCGCCCTAGGGTTCTTGGCGTTTTCTAACACCCATTCGCTGCTAGAAAATCCGGGATCGATGATAAAATCCACCCCACCAGAAAGCTTCACAATATAAGCGTTTTCTTCCACCGCTCCGCACTCTCGCCTTAAAATTTCCAAACTCTAAACTCCCTTCAAACTAGCCTAAAAAGTCATTATAATTATAATATCATAGCGCAAAAATAAGGCGATTTTGACTAGAATAGCGGTCTCTTATTGTTGGTTAAAATGAGTTTGAATAAAAGGGAAATCGTGCGTTCGTTTGGGAATTACATGCAAGAGTGGCTTTATGGCGAAAAAGGGTATTACAGAAAGGCGCTAATCGGTCCAAAAGGGGATTTTTACACTTCGGTGTCTTTGAGTAAGTTTTTTGGGGGCGCTATTGCGTTTTATATCATTAGGCTTTTAGAAGAAGAAAAATTATTTTTGCCTTTAAAAATTGTAGAAATTGGCTCTCATCATGGGCATCTTTTGAGCGATATAGCCAGTTTTTTAAACGCTTTGAGCGTGGGCGTAATGGAAAAATGCGAATTTGTCAGCTGTGAGCCTTTAAAGGAATTGCAAAAACTCCAACAAACTATTTTCAAACAAGCCACGCAATTGGATCTAATCAGTTGCACTTTAGAAGAACTTGATTTTAAAGAAAAAAAAAGCGCGTTCGTTGTCTCTAACGAATTGTTTGACGCGTTCGCTTGCGAGATCATTAAAGACAATCAAATGCTTTTTATTACCCATGATCATCAAGGCGTTTGGGGCGGTATTGATGAACCCACTAAAGAACTTCTTAAAAATTTGAATTTAAAAGAAGGGTACGCACCGTTATTTTTAGAGGCTTTCATTAAAAATTTGTTAGAAAAATTGAATGAGGCTTCTTCTTGGGTGTTTTTGAGCTTTGATTATGGCGATGAAACAGAGCGAAAAGACATGCATTTAAGGGCTTTTAAAAACCACCAAGCGCTGGATTTTAAGGATATTTTAAACCATCTGGCTTCTTTGTATCAGCAAAGCGATTTGACTTATGATGTCAATTTTTCTTTGGTGCGCTTTTTGTTTGAAAAACACGATGTGCGATTTTCATTCTTCAAATCGCAGGCTAACGCTTTGCTGGATATGGGGCTTATGGGATTGTTGGAAGCGTTTTCAAAGAGCGTGAGTTATGAAAGGTATTTAAAAGAAGCGGCTAAAATCAAGCCCCTAATTAGCCCTGGGGGTTTAGGGGAGCGCTTCAAGGCGTTGGAGTTCGTGAAAAAATAAAATATAAAAAAATGATCAAAAGTATTTTTACAATCTAATAACAAAGAGCTCGCGTATTTTTGAAGAGGGAATTGGTATCTTAGATTTTTTAGAATATTAAATACTAAGTATTTACTATTAAACGCTACGCTTTTGGGACTCAGTTTGTTTGAAAAGTTGGAGAGAAACTAACTTGCTTTCTCAGTTTATAAGGTAAGAGCGTCAGGACATTTTAATGAAAAAGTTTATTAAAATGCTAAGTTATAGTAAAGAAGGAAGGAATATAATACCCTTCGCTCTTACCTTCGCTGGTCATTATACCAAAAAAAAGATGTTATTTGAGCTTTATTTTTAACATTCTGTTTTTCTTTTTTACAAAATGAAACAATTTTTGAGTTTATTTAATATTGGTATTTAAAAGAAAGAATTGCTATAATTTGAAACAATTTAAGTCTATTGATGAGGTAAAAGGGGTTTTTTGAAAATTTTTCTTTCTTGTAAGTCTTTGTTGATCCAAAAGAGTTTGGAATTTTACTTGAGCGATTGCCTTTCTCCTATGGGAGTTTGCGACTTTGTTTTAAGCGATGATGAAACGCTAGAGATCAATAAGCCCCTATGCTTTATAGAAGAATATTTAAGAAAGCCTTTCACCAAACAGAGCGTGAAAGAAGATGTCAAAAATTTTTACCGTGCTTTAAAAGAGAGCGAAAAACCTTGCGAAGAATGCGAAGAAATCAAATTTTCTAAAGAGCAAAAGATTCAGCAATTGCTAGAAGAATACACCCAAAAATTATGCCAAATCATCAGCCAGTAAAAAAATTTAAGATTATTGGGGGGGCTTGTAAGGGATTGGGCTTGAATTTGCCTAACACTTCTAGCACGCGCCCCACCAAAGCGATCGTAAGAGAGTCGTTTTTTAACACCTTGCAAGCAGAAATTATAGGAGCGCATTTTATAGAAGTGTTTTCAGGCAGCGCTTCTATGGGTTTAGAGGCTTTGAGTAGGGGGGCTAAAAGCGCGGTGTTTTTTGAGCAAAATAAAAGCGCTTATGCCACGCTTTTAGAAAATATTTCCCTCTTTAAAAACCGCATGAAAAAGGAAATGGAAATTCAAACCTTTTTAGATGACGCTTTCAAGCTTTTGCCCACGCTGGGTTTAAAAAATGGCGTTTTGAATATTATTTATTTGGATCCTCCTTTTGAAACAAGCGGGTTTTTAGGGATTTATGAAAAATGTTTTCACGCTTTAGAAAGGTTATTGAAGCACTCTCATTCAAAAAATCTTTTAGTGGTTTTTGAGCATGAAAGCGTGCATGAGATGCCTAAAAATCTTACAACTTTAGCTATAATCAAACAGAAAAAATTTGGGAAAACCACTTTAACTTATTTTCAATAGGAATAGGCATGGCAGAAGAACAAGAAAATACCGCGCAACAACCCCCCAAAAAAAGCAAAGCCCTTTTATTTGTCATTATTGGAAGCGTGTTAGTGATGCTTTTATTGGTGGGGGTGATTATCATGCTGCTTATGGGGAATAAGGAAGAATCTAAAGAAAACGCTTCTAAAAACACCCAAGAAGTTCAAGCTAATCCTATGGCGAACAAAAATCAAGAAGCCAAAGAAGGCTCTAATATCCAACAATATTTAGTGCTTGGGCCTTTGTATGCGATTGATGCGCCTTTTGCAGTGAATTTGGTCTCTCAAAATGGCAGACGCTACCTTAAGGCTTCTATTTCGTTAGAATTGAGTAATGAAAAGCTTTTGAATGAAGTCAAGGTTAAGGACACAGCGATTAAAGACACGATTATAGAAATTCTGTCGTCTAAAAGCGTGGAAGAAGTGGTTACTAACAAGGGTAAAAACAAGCTTAAAGACGAGATTAAGAGCCATTTGAATTCGTTTTTGATTGATGGCTTTATTAAAAATGTCTTTTTCACTGATTTCATTATTCAATAATTTTAAATGATTGGCGTAGATATTGTTTCTATTGCTAGGATAGAAAAGTGCGTGAAACGCTTTAAAATGAGATTTTTAGAGCGTTTTTTATCGCCGAGTGAGATCGTTTTATGCAAGGATAAATCTAGCAGTATCGCCGGGTTTTTCGCGCTTAAAGAGGCTTGCTCTAAAGCCCTTCAAGTAGGCATTGGTAAGGAATTGAGCTTTTTGGATATAAAAATCTCTAAAAGCCCTAAAAACGCCCCCTTAATCACCCTTTCCAAAGAAAAAATGGATTATTTTAACATCCAAAGCTTGAGCGCGAGCATCAGCCATGACGCTGGTTTTGCGATAGCGGTTGTGATGGTTTCTTCGTCAAATTTATAAATAACGCATTCTAAAACTCCTATAACATTCTGTTTTAAAAAGCGCTTAACAGCTGTTTGCAAAAAAATAAAAAACACTAAAAAAACCTTTTTCAAATCGTTTTGATAACAAATTGTAAATAAATAAAATCAAACTTCAGTTCTTAAGCTAATTATAATAATTATTTTTATAATATGCATCGGTTTGAATTAAATGAGAAAGGTTATCATAATGAATGGTTATTTGAGTGTAAAAACCCCGTATTTTTTAGCGTCGGTCGTTTTGACTTTTTGGGCTTTTAATTCTTTTATGAGCGCGAAAGATAAGCACCATTTTTTAAAAAAAGTTACAACCACCGAGCAAAAATTCAGTTCTAGTGCCCCGCTTTCATGGCAAAGCGAAGAGGTGCGCAATTCCACAAGCTCTCGCACGGTGATTTCCAACAAAGAACTCAAAAAAACGGGGAATTTGAATATTGAAAACGCTTTGCAAAACGTGCCTGGGATTCAAATCAGAGACGCT
>ASYU01000111.1:0-1792 GCA_000448465.1 Helicobacter pylori PZ5056
CCCAATACGGCTCTAAAAGCGAATTTCTAACGAGCGAACAAGACGCTAAAAACTGCTCGCATGCCGAATTTTTAGGCTTTGGTGCGGTAAGCCCTAATTACAACGAACGCATGCAAGCCACCCCTTTAGATTATGTCCAAGAGCCTTCAAAAGAAGAATCCAAAGAAGAGTCTCCAAGCCCAGAAAGTAATAAGGGAGATGAAAATGTTTGAAACCATTGCCTTTTATTTCTTTGCGATCCTTACTTTAAGCATGGCGTTAGTGGTGATCACCACCACGAATATCCTCTATGCCATTACCGCTCTTGCTAGTAGCATGGTTTTTATTTCCGCTTTTTTCTTTTTACTAGACGCTGAGTTTTTGGGCGTGGTGCAAATCACGGTGTATGTGGGCGCGGTCATTGTGATGTATGCGTTTGGCATGATGTTTTTCAACTCCGCTGCAGAAGTCATTGAACGCAAGCAAAGCCCTAAAATCTTGTGCATTCTTTCATTTGGCGTGGCACTGTTGCTCACCTTGATTTTAAGCGCTCCTAGCATTGGCGAAAACCTTTCTA
The DNA here is from genome assembly GCA_000448465.1 of Helicobacter pylori PZ5056. Classification (GTDB taxonomy): domain Bacteria; phylum Campylobacterota; class Campylobacteria; order Campylobacterales; family Helicobacteraceae; genus Helicobacter; species Helicobacter pylori_CI. Next base: position 557 of record ASYU01000111.1, read on the forward strand.
AGCAAGTCAATTCCAACGCTATTGATACGCAAATCCCCAACATTAAAGCCATTGGTTATGTGCTTTTTACTAATTATCTCATCCCTTTTGAAGCGGCAGCTTTAATGCTTTTAGTCGCTATGGTTGGAGGCATCGCTACAGGGATTCAAAAAATCCATGGGAAAAATCACACGCAATTTATAAAGGAATCTCTATGATAGGGTTAAACCACTATTTGATTGTTTCAGGGTTGCTCTTTTGCATTGGTTTAGCGGGCATGCTGAAACGCAAAAACATTCTGTTGCTCTTTTTTTCTACAGAAATCATGCTCAATGCGATCAATATCGGTTTTGTAGCGATCTCTAAATACACGCACAATTTAGACGGGCAGATGTTCGCGCTCTTTATTATCGCTATTGCCGCTAGTGAGGTGACTATTGGTTTGGGCTTGGTGATTTTGTGGTTTAAGAAATACAAGAGCTTAGATATTGATTCTTTAAACGCTATGAAAGGTTGAGCATGCAGTATTCTTCTTTGCTGTCAGTGGTGTTGTTTTTGCCTTTAATCGGTGCACTTTATGCGGGGCTGTTTGGGGCTAAAGCTAAAGCGTTGCATGTGGGCGTTTTCAATTCTTTGTGCGTGCTGGTTTCTTTCATTGGCGCGGTGGTTCTTTTCGTTCAAGCATGGCATCATCAAAGCTATGAAAAATATTTGTTTGACTGGATCGTGGTAGGGAATTTTAAAGTGGGCTTTTCTCTCATGCTGGATAATATCAATGCGGTCATGATTGTCGTGGTCACTTTAGTTTCTTTTTTAGTGCATGTGTATTCTATAGGCTATATGGAGCATGATACAGGGTTTAACCGCTATTTTTCCTACCTCAGCGGCTTTGTGTTTTCCATGCTGATTTTGGTGTTGAGCGATAATTTCTTAGGACTTTTCATTGGTTGGGAAGGGGTGGGGCTATGCTCTTACTTACTCATTGGCTTTTGGTATCATAAACAAAGCGCGAATGACGCTTCCATTGAAGCCTTTGTGATGAATCGGATCACGGATTTAGGCATGCTCATGGGGATTATTTTGATCTTTTGGAATTTTGGCACCCTCCAGTATAAAGAAGTCTTTAGCATGCTCAATAACGCCGATTATTCCATGCTCTTTTGCATTAGCGTGTTTCTTTTCATTGGCGCTATGGGCAAGAGCGCACAATTCCCTATGCACACATGGTTAGCCAACGCTATGGAGGGGCCTACCCCT